>NZ_VIKX01000006.1 GCF_009711935.1 Dolichospermum sp. UHCC 0259
ATTTCTCCATAAAGGGAGCGGTAGAACCGAAAAGATTAGAAGCTAAAGGTTTAGGTCATCCTGCTTTAGTTGTTGATATGAATGACCCAACCTGGACTCTATCTATAACTCGTGGTGTTGAAGCTGCTTTTGCATTAAGTTGGGAAGTTCTCAGTTCTGCTGCTCAAGAATTAGGTTGTTTACTGAGTTTGTTTGCTTTAGCTCCTATTCCTTGGTCACTTGTGGAAAGTGCTGCACCTGAAAAAGATACAGAAGATTTAGAAGATGCCAGAATTGAATTAGAACAATTACATCTTTTGCAAAGTGAAGATAATTGTTATCAATTACATCAACTAATTCGTGAGTTTTTGAAAAAGAAGCAAAATAATTTAGCTTCTGGACAACAACAAGTATCTCACTTCTGCCAAGCAATGGTTGATATAGCTCAAGAAATTCCAGAACAACCAATACAGAAAGATATTCAAAGATTCAAATTAGATATACCCCATTTACAGGAAGTAGCAGATCATTTACTGGATACTATGAGTGATGAAAACTTAATTTGGCCTTTTTTGGGAGTAGGAAAATTTTATGAAGGACAAGGATTATATAATGATGCAGAACCTTGGCTAAAAAAATGTGTATCATTGCTAAAACAGCGTTTAGGTAATGATCATCCTCATGTTGCTTACAGTCTTAACCATTTGGCAGGACTTTACAAATCTCAAGGTAAGTACAACAAAGCAGAACCTCTCTACCAACAAGCTTTAGCTCTCTTGCAAAAACTGCTGGGTGATGATCATCCTGATGTTGCTACCAGTCTCAACAATTTGGCATTACTTTACGAAGCTCAAGGCAAGTACAAGGAAGCAGAACCTCTCTACCAACAAGCTTTAGATCTCAGGCAAAAACTGCTAGGTGATGATCATCCTGCTGTTGCTACCAGTCTCAACAATTTGGCATTTCTTTACTATTCTCAAGGCAGGTACAAAAAAGCAGAATCTCTCTACCAACAAGCTTTAGCTCTCAGGCAAAAACTGCTGGGTGATGATCATCCTGCTGTTGCTACCAGTCTCAACAATTTGGCAGGACTTTACCATTTTCAAGGCAAGTACAAGGAAGCAGAACCTCTCTACCAACAAGCTTTAGCTCTCAGGCAAAAACTGCTGGGTGATGATCATCCTGATGTTGCTACCAGTTTCAACAATTTGGCATTCCTTTACCAATCTCAAGGCAAGTACAAGGAAGCAGAACCTCTCTGCCAACAAGCTTTAGCTCTCAGACAAAAACTGCTGGGTGATGATCATCCTGATGTTGCTACCAGTTTCAACAATTTGGCATTCCTTTACCAATCTCAAGGCAAGTACAAGGAAGCAGAACCTCTCTACCAACAAGCTTTAAATATTTTTGAACAACGATTAGGAGTAGATCACCCTCATACTATTATTGTTCGTGGTAATTTTGAACGTTTACGCAATCATTAAGTAAATGCCGTTAATCTTAAAGCATTTATTTTCAGACAAATCTATTGGATAGGATAACAATAGCTTTGTTTAGCAATCTGATATTTTGCGTTAAGATTCTCATTCCTATACCCTGTATGAGAACAAGAAAAAAATTTTTAGATAAGGAGATTAAGGAGAACGATAGGTAATTATGAAAACTGATAAACTGTTTTACCGACTATTTTTATCTCAGCCAGGATTAATTACCGAGTTAATCCCAGAAATTCCCAAAGATTGCGAATTTACCTATAGTGCGCCCGGAGTCAAAGAAAAAGGATTTGAACTAGATGGACTATTAACACCGATTGCCAAGGATCTAAATTTGCCTTTGGTATTTTTAGAGGCACAGATGCAGAGAGACCCCAAATTTTATGGGCGGTATTTTGCAGAGATTTTTATGTACCTATATCAGTACAACGTCAAGCAACCTTGGTACGGATTATTAATTTTACCCAACCGACAGGAAGATTTAGGCTCAGACATTCCCTACCAATCGTTGTTAACAAGTCAAGTCAAACGGTTATATCTAGAAGATTTGTTACCATTAACAGATTTGAGTCCCAATCTGTCATTATTGAAATTGCTGGTAGTCAATGAACAAGATACAGCCCCCTTGGCACAGGAGATTATTAATAGTGCGGACACAGAAGAAGAACTGCGCCGACGCATAGATTTGGTAGAAGCTATACTTGTTAATAAATTCCCACAACTCAGCACAAAGGAGATTTTGAAAATGCTAAACCTGAAAACAGCAGATGTCACCCAAACACGGTTTTATCAGGAAGTGTTTCAAGAAGGACAGCAAGCAGGACGACAAGCAGGACGACAAGAAGGACAACAAGAAGGACGACAAGAAGGGGAAACTGGTCTAGTGCTGCGTATGTTGACTAAGCGGTATGGATTGCTGTCTTTAACTCAACAAGAGCAAATAAGAAGTTTGAATATAGAGCAGTTGGAGAGTTTAGGGGAGTCTTTGTTAGATTTTACAGAAATATCCGATTTAGATGGGTGGCTTTTGGCGCATTTGTAGAAAAATAGAATTTTTGGCTGAGGAGATTAAGGAGAACAATAGGTAATGTAATTATGAAAACTGATAAACTGTTTTACCGACTATTTTTATCTCAGCCAGGATTAATTACCGAGTTAATCCCAGAAATTCCCAAAGATTGCGAATTTACCTATAGTGCGCCCGGAGTCAAAGAAAAAGGATTTGAACTAGATGGACTATTAACACCGATTGCCAAGGATCTAAATTTGCCTTTGGTATTTTTAGAGGCACAGATGCAGAGAGACCCCAAATTTTATGGGCGGTATTTTGCAGAGATTTTTATGTACCTATATCAGTACAACGTCAAGCAACCTTGGTACGGATTATTAATTTTACCCAACCGACAGGAAGATTTAGGCTCAGATGTTCCCTATCAATCCTTGTTAACAAGTCAAGTCAAACGGTTATATCTAGAAGATTTGTTACCATTAACAAACTTGAGTCCCAATCTGTCATTGTTGAAATTGCTGGTAGTCAATGAACAAGATACAGCCCCCTTGGCACAAGCGATTCTTAATAGTGCCGAAACAGAAGAAGAACTGCGCCGGCGCTTAGATTTGGTAGAAGCTATACTTGTGAATAAATTCCCACAACTCAGCACAAAGGAGATTTTGAAAATGCTAAACCTGAAAACAGCAGATGTCACCCAAACACGGTTTTATCAGGAAGTGTTTCAAGAAGGACAACAAGAAGGACGACAAGAAGGAGAAACTGGTCTAGTGCTGCGTATGTTGACTAAGCGGTATGGATTGCTGTCTCTAGCCCAACAAGAGCAAATAAGAGGTTTGAATATAGAGCAGTTAGAGAGTTTAGGCGAGTCCTTGTTAGATTTTACCGGAATAGCCGATTTAGATGCGTGGCTTTTGGCGCATTTGTAGTTATAAAAATTTTAGAATAGCCTTCTAGGAAACGAATATTAATTTTCACAGACAGACTTGCCGTAAGCTATACTGCATAACTTCTGTATTCTGTATTTCTCCATGAATTTAGTCTGGGAAAGATTGACTTTATCTTCTTTACCACTGAAAGAATATTTGTCTGGTAGTTACCTACATCGGTTTCTGGTGGGGCTTTTGCTGCCTTGGCGACAAAGTAGTATCTTAATGCAGTGGGGAGATATTATTGCTGTTGGCTTACTTAGCCTTATTTATGCTCTCGCACCTTTTGTTTCTACGACTTTAATCGGTTTATTGTTGGTGGCTTGTGTCGGCTTTTGGCTGATGTTGACTTTATCGGATGATAATACATCAGCAAATGCGGCTTCAGTTACTCCTATTCACCTGCTAGTGTTGCTGTATTGGAGTGTTGCTGCCATATCAACGGCTTTATCACCGGTGAAAAAAGCGGCTTTGGCTGATTTACAAACAGTAACTCTTTATTTGTTGCTGTTTGCCCTTTGTGCTAGGGTGCTGCGAGTCCCCCGGTTTCGGTCTTGGCTGATTACTCTTTATTTGCATATATCCCTGATTGTCAGTGTTTATGGGTTGCGACAATGGTTTTTTGGTGCGAAGGCTTTAGCTACTTGGGTTGACCCGGAATCGCCTTTGGCTAAGACTACCAGGGTTTACAGTTATTTGGGTAATCCTAATTTATTGGCTGGATATCTTTTACCGGCTGTGGTTTTAAGCTTGGTGGCTATTGTGGCTTGGCAAGGTTGGATTAGGAAATCATTAGCATTAACAATGTTTCTTGTCAATGCTGCTACTTTAATTCTTACCTTTAGTCGTGGTGGTTGGATTGCTTTGTTGGTGGGATTGTTTACTGTGGCGGTATTGCTGATTTATTGGTGGAGTATAAAAATGCCCCCATTTTGGCGAACTTGGTCTTTACCTATTCTGTTAGGAAGTGTGGTGGGGTTATTGGTGATAGGGGTGCTATTTGTTGAACCTTTCCGGGTGCGGGTTGTGAGTATATTTGCTGACCGCCAAGACAGTAGTAATAATTTTCGCAAAAATGTCTGGGAATCTGTTTTTCAAATGATCCGCGATCGCCCGATAATTGGTATAGGACCTGGACACAATTCTTTTAATAAGATATATCCTCTCTATCAACGTCCTCGGTTTACGGCTTTAAGTGCCTATTCTGTGTTTCTAGAAACGATTGTGGAAACTGGCTTTTTGGGTTTTACCTGTTTCCTGTGGTTAATAGTCGTTACTTTTAATACGGGATTTTTGCACCTGCGACGATTAAGAGAAACTAGGAATATAGAGGGATTCTGGTTAATTGGGGCGATCGCTAGTATGCTAGGTATACTTGGTCAAGGTCTATTTGATACAGTCTTCTATCGCCCTGAAGTTAATACCCTCTGGTGGTTTATGGTGGCTTTAATTGCCAGTTATTGGCAACCTTTGGCTAGAAGTCATTAGTCAGTGGTCAGTGGTCAGTGGTCAGTGGTCATTTTTCTTCTTCCTTCTTCCTTCTTCCTTCTTCTTTCTTCTTTCTTTCTCCTGACTCCTGACTCCTGACTCCTGACTCCTGACTCCTCTCCTCTAATACCTCTTCATTGCCCTTTGCATATCTCTTTGATCATCACGACGTTTGAGGCTTTCGCGTTTGTCGTGGAGTTTTTTACCTTTACCCAGGGCAATAACTATTTTTACCCAACCCCGTTTCAAATACATTTTGAGGGGGACTAGGGTTAAACCTTCCTGTTGTACCCTACCAATGAGTTTACGTAGTTCTTGTTTATGGAGTAATAATTTGCGGGTTCGTCTGGGTTCGTGATTAAAATATGCACCGCTGGAGGTATAAGGAGAAATATGCACGTTAATTAACCATGCTTCACCGTCACGAAGCAAGGCATAACCATCTTGCAAATTGGCTTTACCGGCACGAATTGACTTAACCTCAGTTCCTGTCAATTGAATACCCGCTTCATAGGTTTCTATGATTTCATATAAGAACCGTGCTTGCCGATTATCACAAATAACTTTGTAACCTTCACTCTGTTTATCACTCATCAAAAATCTTCTTAAGTTTTAATAAATACGCCTAAAAATTTCTTTAGACTGGCTTTTTCTTTAATTGTAATCCAAAGAGACTGGTGATTAGTGATTGACCAAAAATCATCTCTCTTTTTTGGAGATTATGTAAAGTTTTATGAACAATTTGTGAAAATTTAATATTTTCTTTAGAAATCATTGATGATGTCATCATGAGTAAGTAATCTTGTCATAGTATTAGAGATAGAATTAGTATTCTTGCTTGTGTCTATTAAGATTTGTGATTACATTCAATTACTCGACCAAAAGATTATAGGGGTGTACTATCCATGCCCTTGACTATTCTTGTCGCAGATGACGATTTAGGTACACGCCTATCTATTAGTGACTATCTTGATCTGTCCGGGTATAATGTTATAACTGTTGATAATGGTGTAGATGCTTTGGCTATGGTTGAGAAGCGTCATCCTGATTTGATGGTGACAGATATTATGATGCCACAGATGAATGGCTATGAATTGGTACGTCGTGTTCGTCAACTATCGGCGTTTCGATTATTACCCGTGATTTTGTTAACAGAGAGAACGAAAACCCAAGAACGAATTTTGGGATATCAGTCTGGCTGTGATTTGTATTTGCCTAAGCCTTTTGAATTAGAGGAAATAGCCGCTGCTATACGTAATTTATTAGAGCGATCGCAAATCATCCAATCAGAATGTCGTTTTATTTATCAGGAAGAAATCAGTTTTGCCACATATACAAAAGCAAAAAACGGTCATATTTCTATACCTAATCAGGTGCAACAATCTCAGGTATTGACACCGCTAACTGTGAGAGAACAGGAAGTTTTAGACTTATTAACTCATGGTTTGTCTAATGGAGAAATTGGTAATCATTTACATTTAAGTCCGCGTACAGTGGAGAAGTATGTGAGTAGTTTATTGAGGAAAACTGAAACTAGTAACCGGGCAGAATTAGTTAGATTTGCGATGAAACATGGTTTGGTAGAATAGGATTTTTGCCAAAATTTACATTTTTAGTCTGGTAATATTCAGTTAAATTGAGTATTTTGAGAGTGTGTTAGTGAGTCTATAACGCACCAAAATTTAACCCGGCTAAAACTTACAAATAGATGCTGTTTGCAGGGGACATTGTTTAGAGATAAGTGGATTTTCTAAAAGATCAAGAACAGTTAAATTAGTCAAATTAGATAAAGGTTTGATATCCCTGATTTGATTTAATGAAAGTTTAAGTTCAGTTAAATTAGTCAGATTAGACAAAGATTTGATATCCGTGATTTGATTTGCTGAAAGACCAAGATAAGTCAATTTAGTCAGATTAGACAAAGATTTGATATCGCTGATTTTATTTAGCGGAAGGTCAAGAGAATTCAAGTTAGTCAGATTAGACAAAGGTTTGATATCCCTGATTTGATTTTCTGAAAGGCCAAGTTCAGTTAATTTATTGAGATTAGACAAAGGTTTGATATTGCTGATTTGATTTTTATCAAGGTAAAGAGAAGTCAAGTTAGTCAGGTTAGCCAAAAATTTGATATTGCTGATTTGATTTTTATTAAGATAGAGAGAAGTCAAATTAGAGAGATTAGATAAAGGTGTGATATTGCTGATTTGATTTTCTGAAAGGTAAAGAGTAGTTAATTTAGTCAGATTAGACAAAGGTTTGATATTGCTGATTTGATTTGCTGAAAGGCCAAGATAAGTCAAATTAGTGAGATTAGATAAAGGTGTGATATCGCTGATTTGATTTCCCGAAAGATCAAGTTCAGTCAATTTATTGAGATTAGACAAAGGTTTGATATCGCTGATTTGATTTTTATTTAGGTCAAGTTTAGTCAATTTAGTTAGCGTTTGATTAGCTTGACTACAATTTTGGGTTTTAGCAACTTTTAATAATGCTTCTACCGTTCCCCTAGTCTGTTGAGGTAAACTGGCTTTTTTTTGACACCATTCTGTAAATGTCTTAGGTATTTTTGTCGGTGCTGCGGTGACTTTTGGAGTATAAAATCCTAACGTCAAAATAAAGATAGTGGTGGGTACTAAAGCTAGTTTCATCATTTTACAAGTTATACGAAAAAGATACGGTAATTTTACCATCTTCACAACTTGTAAAATAAGTCTGCTTTTAGCTATTTTTGGGACGTTTTAGGGGGATAGAATTAATCGGACCGAGAATTTGATTTAAATCCCGCAATTGTTCAGCCGTACCCATACAAATTAATGTATCTCCCGACATTAAAACAGTATCTCCGGTGGGTCCACCAATAAGTTTACCATCAAGGCGGCGAATTGCCAGAACTAATGCACCTGATTGCGATCGCAATTTGGCTTTTTGTAAACTTTGACCAACGAAGGGACACCTATCCGTATCTAGTAAAAATTCTTCCATATATAACTGACGGTCTGTACCAGAGAGAATCCCATCCACAAAGTCTAAAATTTGCGGTCTGAGGGCTGCTGCTGCCATGCGTTTGCCGCCGGTGATATACGGTGAAATTACGGCATCTGCGCCACCACGTTGTAACTTTTGTACCGCTTCTTCTGTACTAGCGCGAGCGATCGCTCGAATATCTTGGTTCAGTGTTTTTGCTGATAAAACAGTATATAAATTTTCCGCATCTGAAGGTAAAGCCGCCACAATACAAATTGCTTTAGTAATGCCAACTTTTAACAAAGTATCGTCTAACGTGGCATCACCTTGAAAAACAATATAACCAATTTCCTGAGCTTTTTGTACAGATTCTAATTCCGAATCAATAATTACAAAAGGAACAGCTTCAGCCTGAAATTCCTTAGCAATTTGTCGCCCAGTGCGGCTAAATCCACAGATAATATAATGTCCTGATAATGATTCCATTAAACGCCTTTGTTGTCGGAGTCGAATTCCTTCGAGAAAATAGCCTTCAATGACTGCGGCTGTAAATCTATTGACAATATAACCAAGATTGACCACACCCATTAAAATCAAAGCAATTGTAAACAACCGTCCCCGACTACCTAATGGGTGAGTTTCCCCATAACCGACAGTTGCCAAAGTAATCACAGTCATATAAGCTGCATCTTCCCATCTCCAGCCCTCAACAAGGGAATACCATAGAGTCCCAATTAGGGAAATACCAGCTAAAGCAAGCGCCCCAGCCATTAACTCCTTTTGAATACGTTGATATTTTTGTTCAAGGGTAGAATACACAGGCAATTAAGAATTTGGGATAGGAGTCAGGAGTCAGGAGTCAGGAGTCAGGAGTCAGGAGGAAGAAAGAAGGAATAAGGAATAAGGAATAAGGAATAAGGAATAAGGAATCAGGAAGAATATGAGAAAGTGATATTTTTTTGATAGGTTTAAAGATTATTCCTTGCACCTTATTCACATTTTATTTCCCTACAACTCTTGATTTATCAAGGTTTTATGTTTATATGGTTAAAACCACGCTACGCTATCAGCAAGCCCGAATTAAGAATTAAAAAACTTCTAATCTAGGGATTCACAATAAATAATATTTGCACAAATATGGGTGATTTTTCCTCTTCCTTCTTTCTCCTGACTCCTGACTCCTGACTCCTGACTCCTTGACTCCTAAAATCATCAGAAATTTTGAAAGATTTGTGAGAATCTAGTAGAGTATTACGATACAAGCTTTTCAGGAGTAGCGGTAGTGAGCGTGCAAACTCTAATTGAACAAGCCACGAACCCCCCGGAGTCAGGTATTATGCCATCTACACCTTTTGATGTTGATAGCTTTAATGGGGCTGTCATGTCTACCTATGGACGGTTTCCTTTGGCTTTAGAACGGGGTGCTGGTTGCCGTGTTTGGGATAGTCAGGGCAACGAATATCTGGATTTTGTCGCGGGTATTGCCACTTGTACTCTAGGACACGCCCATCCAGCAATGGTAGAGGCTGTAACTAGACAAATCCAGAAATTGCATCATGTTTCTAATTTGTACTATATTCCTGAACAGGGTGAATTAGCGAAATGGATTGTTAATCATTCCTGTGCAGATAGAGTATTTTTCTGCAATTCTGGCGCTGAAGCCAACGAAGCAGCAATTAAACTAGCGCGGAAATATGCCCATACTGTCCTAGAAATTGCTAACCCCATAATTTTAACTGCCCATGCCAGTTTTCACGGACGGACTTTAGCAACCGTGACTGCAACTGGACAGCCAAAATATCAAAAACACTTTGATCCTTTAGTTCCTGGTTTCCACTATGTAGATTACAACGATATCAGAGCAGTAGAAGCTGCTGTTACTGAATTAGACGAAGGTAATTATCGCGTAGGGGCAATTTTAATTGAACCATTACAGGGAGAAGGTGGAGTTCGTCCTGGGGATGTTGCCTACTTCAAACGCTTACGGGAGATTTGCGACGAAACGGGCATTTTGTTGATTTTCGACGAAGTGCAAGTTGGTATGGGACGCAGTGGTAAATTATGGGGTTATGAACATTTGGGAGTAGAACCAGATATTTTCACCAGTGCGAAAGGTTTGGGCGGTGGTATTCCCATCGGTGCGATGATGAGTAAGAAATTCTGCGATATTTTCCAACCAGGAGAACACGCGAGTACATTTGGTGGTAATCCCTTTGTCTGTGGTGTGGCGCTGAGTGTTTGTGAGACTTTGGAAAAAGAGAATATTTTACAGAATGTGGTAGAACAGGGCGCACATTTACGAGAAGGATTAAAAGCGATCGCTCGTCAATATCCTCAGCATATCTCAGAAGTGCGCGGTTGGGGTCTAATCAATGGTATGGAAATCAAAGCCGATATTCCTTTAACAGCCCCTGAAGTCGTCAAAGCTGCTATGGCAGAAGGTTTATTACTTGTTCCCGCAGGTCCCAAAGTCGTGCGGTTTGTTCCCCCTCTCATTGTCACAGATGCAGAAATCAAACAAGCATTAAAAGCTGTAGAAAAGGTATTAGCTAAACTAACAGCCTAACTGATATAGCAGTATGCACTCCTTGTGAGATCCAATCAGCAAATCGTCAACCCTGTAGGGGCGGGGTTTCCCCGCCTGGGTTTCTATAATAATTCGTAATTCGTAGTTTTAATAATTATCAATTACGAATTTTTTCGGTTTATATTTCTATCATTGATTATCACATCTAAAGTTAATTATCATGAAATCCAATAAAATATTTAGATTAAGTTCACTGAGAACCTCAATTCATCTAGACGGCTGCAATGTTACCCATTATCAAGAACTGCATAAATTCTCTTCTGAAGCCGAAGCAGAAGCCTTTTTTAACGAAAGTATTCAAGAATTACTCACACATGGTTGGTATGATGTCGAATCTGTGACCGTAGATGAAAATAACAAAGATTTTACTCCAGATGAATTGTATGGGATGTTCTTAGAACTAAAAAATCAAGTAGATGAATTTGCCAATGCAATTATCAAACCTTCTATAGAAATTACCCCCTATTCAACAACAGAAACTACCTTATGGCAAAGTAAATTTGGTGGTGTACCTTACCTTCCTAAAAATACGACCTATCCTGAAGCACCAAATGGTACTCCCCTCCATCTTTTAGCACAAATCAACTTTTCAGAAACGCCGAATTTAGAAGATTTACCAGAAAAAGGGATTCTTCAGTTTTATATCGAAGCATCAGGTGAAACAGCCTATGGAATTGAAGAATATCCGCAATTAAAACAAACAACTTTTCGAGTTATTTACTTTCCTGAACCAGATTTGAATATTGATAATCTCCTAGACAACTTTGATTTTTTACCTCCAGGAATAGGTTTACCATTAGTAGACTGTTTGGCTTTGAATTTCGCTATAAAATCAACTCCCATGAGTGCATCAGATTATCGCTTTAGAAACTTAGTCAAAAGCCATTTTCCCATATTTCAACAAAGTAATTTAACCAAAGCAATGGAAAACTCTTTAGAAGAACTAGTAGATGATTTTATCAATGAATATGAAGAAAAATATGAGGATTTACTAGGAGGACACCGTTTAGGAGGATATCCCGCATTCGTGCAAAATGATGATCGTGAAGATTTGCAGGAAGAGGAAGGTTACGATTTTCTGCTATTGCAAATTAACTCTGATGATGAACATTCAATTATGTGGGGAGATGAGGGAGTTGGTAACTTTTTTATTCAACCTTCTGCACTGAAACAGTTAGATTTTTCTAAGATTTTGTACACCTATGCTTGTTGTTGAGAGAAGATGAATTAGGTTTATCAGTTCTAGCATTGCCTTTATGATAAAGAATCTAATTGTTGTAGGTTGGGTAGAACGAAGTGAAACCCAACATTAGCGGTAGAATCTCAAGGGGTGTTGGGTTTCGTTTCTCAACCCAACCTTGTATCTTAGAGGTATGTTAGAAGAAGTAATCCGATTTGAATAGTGAATTTACTGGCGACAGAATTTTTCATTTATCTAAACCACACTCTCGTTTCTCTATTCCTTTGCGTCTCTGCGTGAGATAAAAAAGATGTAGTTCATTTACCTAAAAATCTCTATAAACAGTCCATATTCAGCAAAAACTACTTAGCTTGGTCTACAGCAATTCTCACTTTGAAAAAATAAGGTCTGAATCACGGATTAGACGGATTGCGCTGATTTCACGGATTTTAGCAACTTTTATCATAGCAAATAACCAATCCGCGTAATCTTTTAATCCGTATAATCCGTGATTCTCACTTTTGAACTTAAGGGTTTAAATATCATGAAACCTTAAAATGAGAATTGCTGCTTTGTCTATTAGCTAACAGAAATATCCACGATATATTGTTATAAATAATTTGACAAGTTCATATTGATTCCCAGGGTGTTATCTGCCATAAACACCACCTTGAGGAAATATATGCGCTATCAACTCTATGGCAAAAAACGTAGTTTTTCTGTAATACCTGCTATTAAATTTGTCACTGCTACGTTTTTTTTTTGGAACTTTAATCTATTGTGGTTTTTCTACCGGTTCGTTCATGATTTCTTATGTTACATCCAACTTAAACATTATTCGCCCTACCTCAATTACTGGTACTAAAGAACAGGAAAAGTGTGAGGCGAAAAATGCAGTTTGGCGTGATCATAAATGTTGGGACTCTGTTGAAAATCCTTAATTTTAAATTATATCAATTGATATGTTTCTGTGGTGGAGAAGTTGTGGTTGTTGGTTTGGAAATTTCTTGCTTGTAAAAGCGGACTACCTTCTGCACGTAATCAGCCGTAAAGCCCTGATTACAGCCCGTATAATTACCAGTCATCCACCAACAAGCGACACCACGCACAGCACTATTTTCATTATTTTTAGTGGCTGTAAATTGCTTATTTAACTCCCGGTTAGTAATACAGGAAATAACTTGACGGGCTATTTTCGGATCATTTTCAAACTGAGTTGGTGTTAATTCTTTTTTCAGACAAGTTTTTGTCCAACCTTTGATAGTTTCTGGTTTAACTTGCCAGTCGCTATAATAGCCATCATTGCGCTTTTTTGTTTTAGGTGCAGCGAGTCGCAAAGCTTCTACCATTGCTGCAACTTGGGTATCAGAAACAGGTTGTTTGGCTTGTGCTAAGGATGGTAAAATTCCTAAGCTGATAATAATGCCACTACATATGAATGCTATGGGGGATTTTTTCATGATTTTAAAAGTATTGAAAATGTGAATTAATGAATTACAACTCTTAATTATGTGATCTCATGTTGGGTTTCCTTGCGTCAACCCAACCTACGAAAAATTGGGATTTAATAAATCTTCAATAGCACTAGTTTGAGTGGGTAATGCGGCGGTTAAAACTTCACTCCCTGATTCTGTAACTAATACATCATCTTCAATGCGAATACCTCGCACATCTGCAAATTGTTCTAAACGTTCCCAATTAACTAAATATTGATATTGAGAACGAGTTTTTGGATCATTTAAAATTGCCGGAACTTGATAAAATCCTGGTTCAATTGTGACTAACATTCCTGGACGTAAGGGACGATTTAATCGTAAATAACTTAAACCAAAACGGCTACTTCTGCTTCTGCCCTGATCATAACCGGCGATGTCTCCCAAATCTTCCATATCATGAACATCTAAACCTAAAAGATGTCCAATTCCGTGAGGAAAAAATAAAGCATGAAGATCCATTTTTACCAAATCTTCTGGTTTACCTTGCAAAATTCCTAAATTTACTAAACCTTCAGCAATGATAGTTGCTGCTAACAGATGAATTTCTGCATATTCTACACCAGGTACTATGTTTTGAATACAAGCATCATGGGCAGCTAAAACAATATCATAAATGTCTTTTTGGGTTGATGAAAACTTACCAGAAACAGGCCAAGTGCGGGTAATATCAGCCGCCCAACCTGTTTGGGTTTCTGCACCCACGTCGGCTAAAAGTAAATCTCCTGGTTGCAGGGAGTGGTAATAATGATTATTGTGTAAAACTTCACCATGAACTGTAACGATGCTGGTGTAAGCAGTGGTCATATTCTGAGCCATAATTACTGCTTCCATTGCGGCACGGACTTCTGATTCTTGTTTAGCTGAAGATGTTGCTGCCATTCCTGCCTTGTGTGCTGTTACACTGACTGCTGCTGCTTTACGTAATTCTATCAATGCTGCTGCATCATGGGTAAGCCGCAGAGAAACAATGGCTTTCGCTAGTTCTAAATCAATGCCTTCGAGTTGAGTTTTTGGTAAAATGAATCTATCTAAAAGTTGGGTTTGCTGTGTCCAAGTGGTTGCATCTTGTACTGGCAAAGTCGCCACGTTTTCTAAGTAATTTGCTAATTCTGCCATTGTTTTGGCTTCATCTGCGCCTATTTTGGCGGCAATTTCTTCACGATTTGGGGTTTCTCCATGCCAGAGGGCGCTACTGGGGTGGGGGTCATCTATAAATAGTTGTAGCTTGCCACTTTCTAGGCGTATGGCGGCGTTTTCGAGAGGGATGCCGGCGAAATAAAGGAAATGGCTATTGGCGCGGTGGGGGAAGGTATTGGCAGGGAAGTTGCGGGAACTACTACTACCTGACCAGAGAACGGCGGGAAAGTCTATGATTTCTGCGAGTTTTTGGCGACGGTGACGGAGAGTTTCTGGGAGGGTTGTGTGCATAGGAGGAATAGATTTGGGTTTCTCGCAGAGACGCAAAGGCGCAAAGAGGTAGATTAAATTATGTGATTATTTCAAAGGAATGAATTTCTAAAACAGAACCAATCATTGCTGCTGTCATTAAGTCTTCTCGGATTTTTCCGGTAATTTTGGCTTTTTGTCCGGCTTTGAGTAAGGTTTTATCGGAACTTTTGGGGATTTCGTAGGTAACACCATCTTCGGTTACGAAAGCCCAAGCACCAAGTCCAATATTTCGCCGTTCGATAGTACCAGTAGTTGTAATAGTCATTTGTCGGTTGTCAGTTGTTAGTTGGTTAGGAATGGGTAATACAGCACTTCCCAGTGTTATGAGATCCAAGAACCCCACCCCCAACCCCCTCCCCGCAAGCGAGGAGGGGGCTATGATTACCAATTACCTAATTAAGCAGTTTGTCCGTCTTTTTTTAATGCTAACCGGGCTAGTCCGTAGCAAAGTAAAGCATTGACGAGGAGGAAGATTCGGGCGAGGTTACTATTTCCTAAACCCCAAACGGCAGGATCATAAATAGCACTAACTGTGAGGAAAGTTGTTATTCCTAATGTTGCACCAATGGCAAACCATTTCCCAGTAGGATGTCCTAAGAATAAGGCTATTAACAGAAAGGGAATGAGGACGCTGGCAAAAAGCGGATTTAGTGCGTCTGTTCCCTGTAAGGTGTTGCCTAATTCGGGAATGGAACTACCTAAAATTCGGAACGGCCATTGGGGAAGATCAAAGATATACAATCCTTTGAGGAAGAATAAGCCAGAACTTCCGAAAATTAAGCCGCTAGATAGAGACCAACTCCAAGCGAAGGGGAAATAGGTTCGTAAAAACCAAGCGAGGAGATAAGAACCTACTACCATGAATATTTTAGGGACTAATGCGATCGCTCCGCCATCTATCCAAAAGCCGGGATTTAGATAACCTTGTTCTCGCAACCACCGGAAAAAGTCGGGAACACTAATGATACCGTCGCTGGCTAATTTAACCGCTGCTTCGGCGTTGAGTTGTCCAGCCCCATAATAGTTCAAACCGTCGTCTTGAATGACTCTAGCTGACTGTTGGAGAACTTGCAAAATCTCATCAGGTTCTTTGATTCCCAAGGCTTTGATTAGTGCCGCTACACCCGCAACGTGGGGAGAAGCCATACTTGTGCCTTGGAGTCCGAGAAATACGCCTTCACCTTGTTCATTGATAGTTTCTTGGAGAATAGCCCCGCTTTCACTCCCTCCAGGGGCAGAAATATCTACACCGGCACCATAATTAGAATAGGATGCTCTTTCACCGTCTGGTCCAAAGGCGGAAACACCGATAACATGATCATAACGGGCAGGATAGCTCACGCCGTTGGTGTCTTCGTTGCCGGCGGCGGCAATAATGGTTACACCTTTGTTATGGGCGTAATTAACAGCATCTTCCATGAGTTGGCTAGAACCACCACCACCTAAGCTCATGTTAATGATGTCTGCGCCGTTATCAGCCGCAAATTTGATGGCTTCGGCAATGTCGGCTACTGTTCCTGAACCGTCGGCATTTAAGACTTTTAAGGGCATGAGATTGGCTTCGTAGGCTACTCCCGCGACACCATAGGCATTATTGGTGGCTTGGGCTACTGTACCAGCAACGTGAGTTCCGTGTCCGTTGTCGTCTTTGGCTGCTTCTGTGTCGTTGACAAAATCGTAGCCTTTGACAAATTTGGTTTCATATAAGTCGCGGACTTTGGTAATGCCCGTATCAATAACGGCGACGGTGATACCACTACCTTTACTCCGTGTCCATGCGGCTTCTACGCCAATTTTGTGTAAGTTCCACTGTTTGCTGTAATACTGATCATTGGGACCAATTAAGGAAGAATTTGGTTCTTCATTTTGGGGTGCTAACAGTTCTCCTAACCAAGTGGCTTTACCTTGGGGAACGATTTTATAAATGTAATTTGGTTCAATAAATTCTGTAGCTTTAGCAAAGGGAGATTTTCGTAATTCTGTGAGTCGTTGGCGATCGCCTTTGATAATATAGACATGATCCACTGCTGAATATTTATTATCCAGTTGGGGGGTAACATGATATTGTTGAGCGATCGCTCGTAAATCCATCTCAATCACACTTTCTGCCACATCTTCCCGAAAATCTAGCAAAATTGTCTCAAACTCACCTTTCGCTGCCAGTCCCTGAAAATTCAGAAACCCAAATACAGCCGCAGTCAGTCCAATCACAAACAAGCACAATAATATAAGTTTTTTCATCACCGCTTCTTGTCAGTTTGCTCACTACCATAACTTATTTAGTAGGTAACAGGGAATAGGAAACAGGGAATAGGGAAGAGAAAATAAGTATCAAGATGATGCAGCTTTATTGTAAAATATAGCCACTGCCTTCATGAAATTAAGACATTGCTCTGAAGTCATGTTCTCTGGTCGCAAGGTAGTGGATAAAGAATATTTTAAAATCAAATTTCTCACTTCCTGAGAGTTTAAAGCACTCAAATTAACTGCCTTCATAGACCAAACGCCAAAAACACGACTTTCGATAGGGGTACATTCAATCAACTCTGGGCTATGGTGGCGGGGGTCAAGGGAAATCCGATGGTAAGTTTTACTAATTATTGTGCGATCGCCTTCCAATATCTGCAAAAATACAGAATCCCCATAACATAGTAGTCCCGTAACTCCATCAAATTGGTTATTTTTCTCCGATTTCTCCATAATATCCTTGAGATCGTGATACCCCAGATTAGATTGTCCATAGCTACTGTAAATTAAACGGTATAAAGTCATTTATTTTTCTCCCCTAGATTACTGGTTATTTGTCTATGAAATAGTTAAATTGCTATATTGTAAAATAGTATTTGGTGGATTGTTAGAAAAAATTCTATCTTCTTACCTATTTTCTCATAAAATTAACGACGCTCCTCTCAAAGAGGCATTAAGAATTATTATGGAACGTGGTCTTTTCTGGTTGCCTTTGTTAGTAGCATTTTTCTGGTTAGCTTGGCAAGGTTCACAGGAATTTAAAAAACTTCAAGCTTATCAAATTTGGGCAGAACAATTTGAACGGGCAAAATATGATATTTATGCAGTATTAGCTCAAAAAGGTAATGATATCACCTGGGGAAAACCCACCACAAAAGGACCCATTGAATTAGAAACTTTTTCTTTATTGGAAGTTCAAGAAATCCGCCTTTTAGTTAATGATCATGTAGTAGACACAGAAAATCCTCCCCAAAAAGGTCGCAAAATCGAATTAGACTTTTTATTAACTACTCCTAAATCAATTCGTGTTCCGTTTACAGAAGTTCCCCTAGCCGCAGAATGGGGTAAATTTTTGCAAAGGACATTAAAAAATTTGCAGATATAAACTTAAGTAGGGGCGGGGAAACCCCGCCCTGATTTCCTGATTTCTATTCAGCGAAACGAATTTTCAGATAATCATCTTCCATTTTCGCCCCTGCTGGTTGTAGTGCAGCTAAAGCTTGAGGTAATACTAAATTACGACGATGATTGCCAATAGTAATATTTAACTCATCTCCAGTTTTACTTAATTGCACTTGGCTTTTGGGAATATTCGGTAAATAGAGTTCTAAACTGTATTGGTTATTCTCTTGCACAACTCTGAGAGTAGTTTCCTTATAATAAACTTGAGTTGGATCTTCATCTTTGTAGAGAGTTTCTTTCAATCTTTCCAAAGCCGCCAATCCACACAATTCTTCAGAGTAGAGAGGAACTTCTTTCACTGGCAAAGGTAAGAAATTATCATGAATTTCCTGACGATATTGTTCTTGATTTTCCTTCCAGCGTTGGAAAAATGGGTCTGTCACCTCTTGAGGAATAATCCGGTTAGCAATCACTAAATCTGTCGCTACATTATACAAACTCAAATAGGCATGAGCGCGAAGAGATTCTTTAATTACCATCTTTTCGGGATTGGTGACTAGACGCACAGAGGTTTGAGTATTGTCAGTTAAAACCTTTTCCAAAGCTTCAATTTGCTCATAAAATTCATAAGGTGCGTCCATTACCTCCTTATCTGGTAAAGAAAAACCAGCAATAGGTTTGAAAAAAGGTTCTACCAGTGGTCTGAGGGCAACGGAAATATTTTGAAACGGTTTATAAAAACGACGCATATACCAACCGCCAACTTCAGGCAAACTTAACAGCCGTAATGCCGTACCAGTAGGGGCAGAGTCAATAATTAAAACCTCATATTCTCCGTCATCATAATGACGTTTCATTCTCACCAGTCCGAAAATTTCATCCATACCCGGTAAGATTGCCAATTCTTCCGCCTGTATGCCGTCCAAACCTCTGGCTTGTAAAACTTGGGTAATGTAGCGTTTCACTGCCCCCCAATTACCTTCTAATTCTTGCAGGGCATCTAATTCTGCCCCCCACAAATTAGGACGAACGAGACGGGCATCATGGCCTAATTCTACGTCAAAGCTATCTGCAAGGGAATGGGCGGGGTCTGTACTTAAAACTAATGTCCGATAGCCGAGTTCAGCACAACGGAGTCCAGTGGCTGCGGCAACGGAGGTTTTACCCACGCCACCTTTCCCTGTCATTAAAATTACTCGCATTAATTATTCCTTACGCCTGGATTTTATTTACATTTATTTACATTATGATTGGTTTTTCCCAGAAATGAAATGTTGCTTAATTACATCTAAACGGGAACAGTGCCAATAATCAATATGGGAAACAATTAAACCCTCAGCATTGAGACGTAATTCACTCCAACCAGAAACGGAAATATAGGGTTTCCAGGGTAATGGCGAATTCCAACTCATTGTCCATTCAGTTTTAATAATTTCTTCCTGAGATTGGATGTTATGTAAATCTAGTTTGAGATTGAAGAAAAAAGTTTGAATGAATTTAATCATCCATTTATAAAGTTCAAGTCCCCGAAATTTGAAAACAGCATCTTGAAAATAAACGTCGTCGGCATAAATGCTGTAAGTTTGATTTTCAGGAAATCTAGCATAATCGGCTTTGATGGTTTCAATAATATTCATAATTAACAGGAGTCACGGAAAGAGGAGTCAGGAGTCAGGAGTCAGGAGTCAGGAGAAAGAAAGAATCAGGAGTCAGGAGAAAAGAAGAAGAAGTCAGGATGATTGATTTTAACTTGGTTAATTCTTGTTTATTACTGATTTACAAAATTACCGATTACAGTTTGTAGCTTGACTCTGGCACAATCTCTTTCTTCTACAGGTAAACAGGATAAAGCAAATTCAAACTCATCTATCTTTTCAGTTAAGGCATTGACTAATTCTTGTTTACCTTCTGCGAGACTAAGTTCGGATTGGCCTAGATCAATTTCTATAGATTCTAAAGATCCTAAAGTTCCCAAAATTAAGCTATTTTTGCCATTTTGTTCTACTAAATCAAGTTGATCTTCTAATTCAGGGCTAATCATTTTTGATTTAGTGATTTCTAAAATTTCTTCTGTTGTACATTCTAAATCAGTTTGGGCTTCTCTTAATAGTTGTGCTGCTTCTTTCAGTTTTTCATTGGCTAGTTCTTCCATAATTTTTTTCTTCTCTAAAAGTAAAGATAATTCTTGTTGAGCATCTAATAATTCTTGCTGCTGTTCAGCGATTTTAGCGGCTTGGCTTTTGATTTGATTTTGAATTTGTGCAAGTGTCATCATCAGCATTCCTTAAAAATTAATCGAGTATTTTTTGTGCATTTTTTCTCTTGTTGTTGTTTGTTATTTATTCACAAGTTAGAGATATTTGATCATCTTTCCCTGATAAAAAATTTGGTGCGTTACGCTACCGCTCTAAGCGAAGCCATGCCCGCAAGGGCTTTACACACCCTACGGATATTTTTCATCATCAAACCGGATGTTTATATGGGGTTTTTGCCTACTTTAGACAGATTTTGGTAGATGTTGGCTACCCTCAGCTACTTAAATATTGCTCAGAAATCATAAGAATACCCGGTAAGTGGGAAACTCAGCGGCTTTAGCCCTGAGAGGGAAACGACACTTCGACAAGCTCAGTGACCGCACGGGCGGTTTTAACCGCTTTGAATCTTTTTTCATTACCGCCTTGGAGTTAGGAAATTCGGGGTACTTTTGTGATGTACTTTCAACGGGACAATTACCGATTCAAAATTCCCAACTCTGTACGCATAATGTGTTGCACGCGATGTGCCTCCCATTTCTGGGGTAATGTTAGCTTCGTCAATGTTTTAAGAGCTTTTTAGACTTGCAACACTGTTTCAGGGACTTTAAAACTGTTTAATTGCAAATGACAGAGCAGGGAACTAGCTACGCATTCCAGGGTGTCGTGACTCAAAAAACGTAGTCAGTGAAGACTTAGACTGGTCAGTACAGCTTGTAATTTCTTACAAGCTCAGTCCCTTTAGGGCTGAGTTACTGACTGAGGATTCCTAGATATACTTGAAGAAATTGACAAACAATTGCTATGTATGCCCATATTAGAGTAAAAATATTACCATAACCACTCTCACTAAAATAACTTTGGGTTATGAAAAAAGCTGTCTACTGGATAATGGGTGAAAGGGCAGGAAGAACCATAGTTGGGACTTGGAACTGGTTATGGGGAATGCCTGTAGAGTCTGGTGGTAAGGTGGCTGTAGCGGTTGCTGAAGAATCCCTTCAGTCCATGCAAGAAGCTGTTCAGAAACTAGCAGGAGCAGTGGCGGCTCAAGAAGGGGCTTATAAGACTGCCAAGCGCAAATATGAGGCAAAAATTACAGAATCCAAAACTCTGGAGCAACAAGCGATGATTGCTCAACGGAGTGGTAATGAAGAAGCTGCGCGAATGGCTATGAGTAAGGCGATTCAAACGGAGCAAATTTTGCCGAAATTAGAGGAGATGGTTAAACAGGCAGAAATGGCTGTTAAGGCTTCTAAGGATAAGCTCAATCGTGAGAGGATAAAGCTAGAAAGCTACAAAGCGGATATGCAGAACATGAAGGATATGTCAGAGGTGAATGAAGCTCTGGCGATGATTGCTAAGGTCAATAATGAATTTGATATTGGCTCGGCTAAGAGTGATTTTGAAAAGGCTAAGGGGGCTGTGGAACGTCGAAATTTACAGACGGAAGCTTTGGCAGAATTATCGGAAAATCCTACCGAAAAAATGCAAGCTGAGATTGAAAGTATGACATTAGATGACGAAGTTGCTCGTCGTTTGCAAAGATTACAAGATTCCCCATCTAAACAATTACCAGAATAATTAGGAATTTATGAGTCAGAGAAGCGGTCCACCTCCTATTGTGTTTATTTTGCTATTTTTAGGGCTTTTGGGTGGTGGTTACTGGTGGTTTTTTATGCGTAATCCTGCCCCAATTTCGACAACTACGCAGCCAGAAAATAATTCGCCTACTGGTGTGACTTCTGAGGCTTTCCCCTTACCAACGACAGTGGCCAGTGGTACGACTGTAAAAATAGACGGTTCTACGAGTATGGTGACAATTAACCAAAATCTCAGGAATGGGTTTGAGAAACAGTTTCCTGGTGCGAAGGTGGAAGCTATGGGGAATGGGACTGATAAGGGGATTCAGGATCTCTTGGCTGGTAAAGTGGATATTGCGGCGGCTTCTAGACCGTTGACAGCACAGGAGCAAGGTCAGGGATTGAAGGCTGTTACTGTAACACAAGATGCGATCGCCGTGATTGTCGGTACGGGAAATCCTTTCAACCAGGGATTAACCAGTAGTCAAATTGCAGATATATTTCAGGGAAAGATTAATAATTGGTCAGCAGTGGGGGGACCATCTGCATCTATCCGCGTCATTAATCGTCCAGCAATTAGCGGCACACACCAAACATTTAAAGAATTGGTGCTAAAAAAGGCTGAATTTGGCAAAACTCCTAACATTACCACACTACAACGAGATGCTACGACTCCGCTAATTCAAGCCTTGGGAACAGATGGGATTGGTTATGCTACCTTTGCTCAAGTTGCTAATCAAACAAGGGCGCGAGTTCTATCTGTAGATGGGTTGACTCCAGATGCAGGTAATTATCCTTATCAGCGATCGCTGTATTATGTCTATAAAGACCCTGCTAGTGCCGGAGTGCAAGCATTTTTAGGTTATGCTACTTCACCTCAAGGACAACAGGCTTTAACATTAGGCAACTAAATCTAGGCAAAATTAGCAGTTAGATTTGGGAGTTAGAGGTTAAAATGAGTTCTGACTCCTAAATTCTGACTTTTGTATTCTATTTTATTTATACTATCTTCTGTGACTAGAACTCGTGAACCCTTAATTAGTTTGGCACTGTATCACGCCTTTAAGTGGTCGGTGGTGAGTCCCGCATTACACGCATACTTTCGGGGCAAGATTTATGGCGCAGAAAATGTCCCCCAATCTGGTGCTGTCATAGTTGTTAGTAATCATGCTAGTTATTTTGACCCTCCCATAGTTTCTAGTTGTGTCCGTCGTCCCGTCGCGTACATGGCTAAGGAAGAATTATTTAAAGTTCCTGTTTTAGCACAAGCAATTAAATTATACGGCGCGTATCCTGTCAGTCGGGGCAGTGCTGACCGCAATGCAATTCGTTCTGCTTTAGAGTATTTAGAAAATGGTTGGGCTGTGGGTGTGTTTTTAGAAGGTACACGCACCGCTGATGGTCGCATTCATGACCCGAAAAGAGGTGCAGCCCTCCTCGCAGCTAAGGCTAAAGCTCCTTTTTTACCAGTAAGTTTATGGGGAAGTGAGCAGATTTTACAACCGGGTTCTTCTCTACCCCGTTCTGTACCTTTAACTATTAGAATTGGTCAGTTAATTGATGCTCCCAGTTCTACTAATAAGGAAGAGTTGGAAAGAGTTACTCAAATGTGTGCGAAGGCAATTAATGAGATGCACGATTTAGGCAGGTAAAATTGATTACAGGGTAGGTAAGATGTCTACCCCACAAGAGTTTTCAGCATAAATAATAATGCGTTTTTATGTAAGTCAATTTACTCAATTATCTTCAACCTGTATGTAGTCAAATTGAAGATTGGTCAAGTATCCGTCAGGTATTGCCTTTTATTCCTCAAATTGTAGATAGTTTAGATACTTTAATAAGTGAAAATATAGCAATTCAATCTCCATTAGTTATGCAACCAATATGGAAAACGGTTGGTAAGACTTCCAAACTTTATCAAAACTGTTTAGATATTTTTGTCTGGAGTAACTTTGGTTTTACCCGGCTTTTCTTTGATATCACTAAAAGATTAGCTAAATCAGAAGAAACCATCCAAAGACCTATGCGTTCTGTTGTCTGGTTGGCAAAAATGTTATATGAATTTGCTCTTGTTGGTAAGATAAATCATAAATTAGTTATTGATACATTAACCTATAACACTAAGAATGATAAAGCCTTTGCTTTAAGTGGTTCTAATACTCGTCCTTATATGATTTGTGATAATTTGGTTAAAC
>NZ_VIKX01000070.1 GCF_009711935.1 Dolichospermum sp. UHCC 0259
GATATAGAAAAAGACTTGAAAATCCTTCCCCCACAAGCAGTTTGACAATTTCATTCACGGGTATTGAATTTAAATATATCATTACCGAGATCCCCGACTTCTTAAAGAAGTCGGGGATCTGAATATTATCGAAATTAAGCCACAACTTCCACTGTTTTTGCTTCTGGTAACAACCGCTTTACACCTTGCTTGACAAAAGCTTCCAACACAGCCATTTTTTGATTTTGCTGGAATACGGTTTGCAAAACTTGACGCAGTTTGTCGAGATTTAAAGCGCTTCCTGATTCTAAGGCGATTTCTTGCTGTTCAAAATATTCAACTAAACTTAATCCCGCTACTCTGGTTAGGTAAGCAGCGCTAACTCCTTCTACCATTCCTCCAGCGACAAAGGTAGCAACATTAGTTTTCAGAATACCTGTTACGGCCCTAGTGGAAAGTTCCACTAAACCTAATTTCAACATTAAACTTCCCATAGTTCCCGCTACTTGTTGCGCTTGTTCTAAGGAAATTTTCTGCTGATATATATTACCCAAATCTATCACCATTTGAGCAGTAATCGCCGCAGTTGCGAGAATATCTAAAGCAGGTACGGGGTTAGCAAATGCCGCCGCCGCTGCAATCCATTGATATTGTTCTATGAAAGGTGTAGCTTGCTCTCTTCTGACACCATTTAAACAATTTTTAGCTTCAGCTTTCAATAATAATACTTGGCGATTTGTCGTATTACAAACTAGCTGTTCTCCCTGCTGTCGGACAATCTCCATTAATTGTTGTGTCAATTGCTGGATATCTGGCGTTGGTTGTTCCATCCATTCTTGGAAAGAACCATCTTCTTGATGTTTTCGCACTTTTACAGGTACGGGAGAAGCTGCTGTCGCAACTATATTTGCACCCATGCGCTGTTTTAATGATTGGAGAACTGTAGCGCGTTCATCAGGTTGATATTGATCTTGTTTGTTGAAAACCAGCAAACTTGGTTGTTTTGCGGCTTTTAGTTGTTGTAAAACCTGAAATTCTGAATCTGTTAAATCACCGTTGGTCAGAAATAAGACAAAATCAGATTTCTGGATTTCTGATAAGGTGACAACATCAGAATTTTCACCAGCTACGGAAAATAAAGGTGCTGTTTCCGCAAAATGCAAAGACATTTCTGAAAGGGTTGGGGCAGTTTTTAGAACTTCAATAACTGTACTTTTACCTACGGATTTACCACCAGTAACGGTAACAGCGATTTCCTTTCTATTGAGTTCTAATGGCAATTTAGCGAGGTTTTCGCGGAGAATTGCTAGGTGAGGATGATTGGCTGCTTCTTGGGTTAGTTGATTAATTATTACTTGGGTTTGAGCGATCGCTCTTTCCACAATTGCTCTATCTGCAACTATATCATTTTGCTGTTCACCTAATTGGGGTTGATTTTTTTTGAATAACCACAAACCCCCACCCACAGCCAAAGCACTCAGGAGTCCGAATTCTCCCACTTGCACTATTGAATCATGCCAACTGTTTAACATCCACAGGGAGAACGATAGTCCTAGTCCCCCCACTAATATTGGTCGCTGTAACTTCACAACTGTGATTCTCCACGCGATGAAAAAGCTTTTACTTCATTTATTCTAGAACTTTTGGCATTAAAACAAGTTCTTTAAACAATAGTTTGACAGATTGAAGTTTACCACCCTCACCCAATTAAGTAGGTGAACATCAGCGGTCAGCAATCAAACGCTATCCTTCTATTCTAGTAGTTAGTCAAATTTGTTTTGACGGGTAATAATATAAAAAAACTTCTATTCTTTGCTCCCCTACTCCCCCACTTCCCCCACTTCCCCTACTTGCCTTCACCCGTCATTTTTGGGTTGACAGACTACTAGATTTACTGGGGCTTCACCATAGATAGAATAATCCCCACTAGCGAACCCAGAATTAGCACCATACCGCTGAGAGAAGCAATTGCAAAACCAGGACCGCGTTTTTCAGCAGCTTGGTAATATCCCCAAGCATAAGCAATTCTTCCTACTATCCAAGCAGCACCCAGCACAGAACCCCAAATAGGACTAACGTAAATAGAAAACAACCATAAACCAGGAATAAATAAAGCTAGTTGTTCCAAAGTATTTTGTTGTACCCTTAGCACTCTTTCAAAATCCAGGTTTCCTGTAGTTTGCGGTACAGGGACTTTATATTTAGCTCTAGCTATACCAACATTAATTGTCACTACAAGATATAGTATAAGTGCGGAAACAGTAACTAAACTAGGATAAGGAGACATAAACTTGTGTAAAATGGGAAAATAACGTTATTTACAAAATATTATAGGTGACAGATGAGAATTTAATTAATTACTAACCAGCAATGATAGAAACATTAGAACCATTAATTGAATTAAAAGGTATTTCTAAAACTTTTGGTAACAATAAGGTTTTAGATCATATTGATTTGAAGATATACCGAGGACAAGCACTAGGAATAATTGGCCCTTCGGGAACAGGTAAATCAACGGTTTTACGGATTATAGCCGGATTATTAAAACCCGATGAGGGAGAAATTTATATTCAAGGAGTCCGCAGAGAAGGTTTAATAGAAGATGCTGCTGATCCTGTGGGAATTGGCATGGTATTTCAGCAAGCGGCCTTATTTGACTCTCTGACAGTCGAGGAAAACATTGGATTTCTACTTTATCAGCATTCTCGACTCAAGCGATCGCACATTCGGGAATTAGTCAATCAAAAATTAGAATTGGTAGGACTAGCAAATATTAGCCACCTTTACCCATCAGAACTTTCTGGAGGAATGCGAAAAAGAGTCAGTTTTGCTCGTGCTATTATGTCAAATCCTCAACGTCCTACAGACACTCCAGAGGTTCTATTATACGATGAACCTACAGCCGGATTAGATCCCATTGCCTCAACGGTAATTGAGGACTTAATCCGTGACTTACAAAATACACAAGGAGTCTGTAGTACCTACTCCATTGTCACTCACCAAGAAAGCACTATTCGGCGGACATCCGATCAAATAGTATTTCTTTATCAAGGAAAAGTCCAATGGCAAGGTACAGTAGATGCCTTAGATCACACCGAAAATCCCCTAATTAGACAATTTATGAGTGGAAGTGTAAATGGCCCCATTCAAGTAGCTGGTTAAGTACCAAATTAAAGAAAATTGCTGAGTTTAACGCTATCTGTGGAGGAATAAATGCGAAGTCTAATTAGCAGTTTCACGTCTGCACGCATGATGAGAGAAGGTTCTGTAGGATTGTTGCTCCTGGTAGGGTTAGGTGCATTTGGAATAATTTTACTGTGGTTAAATAGAATCACCCCTGGAGAAACTTCTTACAAAGCAATTATCGAATTTGCTAACGCTGGGGGAATGCAAAAGGGTTCAGCGGTTCGGTTTCGAGGTGTGAAAGTGGGAACTATCACCAAGGTTCAACCCGGAACAAATGCGATTGATGTGGAAATTCAAATTAACTCCCCTGATTTAATTATTCCCAGTAACTCCCTCATTGAAGCTAATCAAAGTGGATTAATTAGCGAAAATATTATTGAAATTACTCCAAAAGGAGATTTACCGGGGCAGTTATCCGCCAAACCTCTAGATAAAGACTGTAATTCTAGCTTGATTATTTGTAATGGTTCTCGCTTAAAAGGAGAAATTGGGATTAGTGTAGATGAACTGATGCGTCAATCAACTATTTTTGCGGCTCAATACAGTAATGAAAAGTTCTATAAAAATGTGAATCGCACCTTAGAAACCTCGGCTAATGCTGCTACTAATATCGCCGATTTAAGTAAGGATTTACAAGATTTGAGCAAAACCTTCAAAGGACAAATAAGTGTATTTTCTGGAACAGCATCTACATTACAACGCTCTACAGCCACATTAACTGCAACTACTACCAAAACCGCAGATCAATTAGGGACAACAGCTAAAGATTTTAGCGTCACAGCTAAACAAGCAGGTCGTTTACTGACAAATTTAGACAATCTCATCACCACTAATCGTTCTTCTTTGGTTGGTGCTTTAAATAGTATGACGGAGACAAGCAACCAACTTAGACAGACGGTTACAAGTTTATCACCTGCTATTAATCGCTTAACTCAAGGACAATTATTAACCAATTTAGAAACCTTATCAGCAAATGCAGCCGAAGCTTCTGTAAATTTAAAAGATGCTTCTAAAACTTTAAATGATCCCAAAAACATTGTTTTATTGCAGCAAACCTTAGATTCAGCAAGAGCAACATTTGAAAATACCCAAAAAATCACCGCTGATTTAGATGAATTAACGGGTGATCCTAAGTTCCGTCAAAATATGCTGCGATTGGTAAATGGTCTGAGTAAATTAGTTTCTTCCAGCAAAGACATCCAAGAACAAACCAAGGTAGCTGTAACTCTAGATGCTCTCAAAGCTGATGCTAATCAATCCAAGGTAGTAATTACCGCACCTATTCCTCAAAAACAAGTAGCGGTAGTTGAGCGCAGTCGAAACTTAGTAATCAATCCCCAACCCAAAATAGTAGAGAAAGTGGAAACAACCCCCCAACCAGTTCCAGAACAACCCAATTTATCCCAAGAACAACTCCTCCAGAAACTTCGAGAATATCGGGAACAGGGAAAAAGAGGAGCAGGGGAGCAGGGGAGCAGGGGAGCAGGGGGGTAGGGGAGGAATTTTCTCCTTCTCTTTCTTTCTTCTTTCTTTCTCCTGACTCCTGACTCCTGACTCCTGACTCCTCAGTTCCAATCTTGCTCATCTTTTTTGCCACGACTTTTGTAAATTCCGCCTGTATCATGGATTTGACGGGTTTTGGCAAATAGTTCAGATTCGGTTAAACCCCAGCGTTGCAAAACTTTATCTAAGTTAACTTGAATGTCTCGCGCACCGGGGAAACCTTGATAGCGAATTTTTAGTCTAGCTAATTCCGATAAATTGTAATCGGTTGCGTCTTGAGCGAGTAAAATATCAATAAGGGGGCGATCGCGGTTGTAGAGTGGATGTTGTTGATCTTTACCGCCGGGAATTTCTGTCATCATTCATACCTGTACGAAGTTAGCAATCCATCAACAACTCAAGAGCCAAAATCTCGATCATTGCTAATTATCCACCATAATCTAGTGAATGACGGCAACTACGCCTTGTCACTTACGGCTCTCACTACTGCAATTCAGCTTAAAATAAAGATACATTATCTTTAAGAAAATACAAGAAACTTTAGATAAGGGTGAACTTATATCTCACCCAAAGACCAAGCAGCACGAGGGAAAGAACCCGCTATGTTTGAACACTTCACTTCCGAAGCCATTAGGGTAATCATGTTAGCTCAGGAGGAAGCACGACGACTGGGACACAACTTTGTAGGAACAGAACAAATTCTCCTGGGTTTAATGGGAGAAGGAACGGGTGTTGCTGCTAAGGTGCTGGCTGAGTTGGGTGTTACCCTCAAAGAAGCCCGTCGGGAAGTAGAAAAAATAATTGGCCGGGGTTCTGGGTTTGTCCCACCGGAAATTCCTTTTACCCCGAAAGTCAAAAGCCTGTTTGAGCA
This sequence comes from Dolichospermum sp. UHCC 0259, assembly GCF_009711935.1. Lineage (GTDB taxonomy): Bacteria > Cyanobacteriota > Cyanobacteriia > Cyanobacteriales > Nostocaceae > Dolichospermum. Next base: position 5,540 of record NZ_VIKX01000070.1, read on the forward strand.
ATCTTTCCGAGAGGCTCACGGTCTTGGACATAATTACATAAACACTGAACACTTATTATTAGGTTTAACGGAGGCTGGTGAAGGAGTCGCCGCCAAAGTATTACAAAATCTAGGAGTGGATTTACCTGTCGTCCGTTCGGCGGTAATGAGCCGATTGGGTGAAGATACGGCGGTTGTCACTGGTGGTAGAAGTAATTCCCAGCGCAATCAAAATTTATCCATAGAGGAGTTTGGCAGAAACCTCACCAAACTGGCTCAGGAGGGCAGACTAGACCCAGTAGTTGGTCGTCAGAACGAAATTGAAAGAACGGTGCAAATTCTCGGTCGGAGGACTAAGAATAACCCGGTTTTGATTGGTGAGCCAGGAGTTGGAAAAACAGCGATCGCTGAAGGTCTAGCACAACGTATTGTCAATCAAGACGTTCCCGAAATTTTACTTGATAAACAAGTAATTAGTTTGGATATGGGTTCTGTAGTGGCGGGAACTCGCTTCCGGGGTGACTTTGAGGAACGCCTCAAAAAAATCATGGAAGAAGTCCGCAGCGCAGGGAACATCATCTTAGTGATTGATGAAATTCATACCTTAGTCGGTGCAGGTGGCACAGAAGGCGGTTTGGATGCAGCTAATATCCTCAAACCGGCTTTAGCCAGGGGTGAACTCCAGTGTATTGGTGCGACCACATTAGATGAATATCGTCAACACATCGAACGGGATGCGGCTCTAGAGCGACGTTTTCAGCCCGTTTTGGTAGGAGAACCATCAGTAGCAGAAACTATTGAAATTCTCTATGGTTTGCGCGGCGCTTACGAACAACATCATAGAGTTAATATTACTGATGAAGCGGTAATTGCGGCGGCTGAATTGGCAGATCGTTATATTAGCGATCGCTTTCTCCCCGACAAAGCCATTGACTTAATTGATGAAGCTGGTTCTCGTGTCCGCTTGCGTCACTCCCACATTGCCAAAAACAAGGAACTCAAACGCGAATTAACCACCGCTACCAAAGCCAAATCAGAAGCCATCAGAACCCAAGATTTTGGTAAAGCCGGTAAATTGCGGATACAAGAATTAGAACTGCAAGCCAGACTCGATGTAGAAGAAAATCAGGAAACTGTTAACTCTCCCGTCGTCAACGAAGAAGACATCGCCCAAATTGTCGCCTCGTGGACAGGTGTTCCCGTCAACAAACTCACTGAATCTGAATCTGAATTACTTTTACATCTGGAAGACACCTTACATACAAGATTGATCGGTCAAGAACAAGCAGTTACAGCCGTTTCCCGCGCCATTCGTCGCGCCCGTGTCGGCTTAAAAAATCCTAATCGTCCCATTGCCAGTTTTATCTTCTCTGGACCAACCGGTGTTGGTAAAACCGAATTAGCCAAAGCCTTAGCCGCTTACTTCTTCGGTTCGGAAGAATCAATGGTGCGTTTGGATATGTCCGAATACATGGAAAGCCACAACGTCTCCAAGTTGATTGGTTCACCTCCAGGTTATGTAGGATACGACGAAGGCGGACAACTAACGGAAGCTGTGCGGCGCAAACCCTATACAGTGTTGCTATTCGACGAAATCGAAAAAGCGCATCCCGATGTATTTAATATGCTGCTACAAATCTTAGATGACGGTCATCTTACGGATGCTAAAGGTCGAAAAGTAGACTTCAAGAATACATTAATTATCTTGACTTCTAATATCGGTTCTAAGGTAATTGAAAAAGGTGGTAGCAGCTTAGGATTTGAATTTGATAATGCAGCAGACGCTAGTTATCATCGCATTCGTAACCTAGTTAACGAAGAACTCAAAGCCTATTTCCGTCCCGAATTCCTCAACCGTGTTGATGATATTATCGTCTTCACTCAACTCAACAAAGATGAAGTCAAGCAAATTGCTGAAATCATGCTGCGTGATGTTGGTAGTCGCCTCAAAGATAAGAATATTGTCTTAGAAGTGACAGAAGCCTTTAAAGAGAAGGTTGTCCAAGAAGGCTATGATCCTAGCTACGGTGCTAGACCATTACGCCGTGCTATTGTGCGTCTCTTGGAAGATTCTTTGGTGGAAGCGATTCTATCTGGGGAAATTGCAGATGGAGATAAAGCCATTGTGGATGTAGACGATGATGGCCAGGTAAAAGTCAGAAAATCAGAAACCCGTGAGTTGTTATTAACTAATGTGGGTTAATTCGGGATTTCGACAATATCGGTAAATTATTTTGATGGGTGGGTGACTTTATTGTTAACCCACCTTTTTTTATGGTTTTTTTACAGAATAATATGGATTAAATGAACCACGAAGACGCGAAGAGCGCGAAGGAAGAGGGAAGAAGAAAGAAGAAGATAGGTAATTTTAGATAGCATTGAGAATTTCAATCACTATGACATTACCTGCTGTTTCATCATCAAGAATCAGTCCAGGACTAACGGAATATAAATTAACTCGTAAGTTTCAAAGCAGCGGCTAAAATATCATCATCAGATTCTATCTCATCTAAATTATCTACCTTCATTTGTTCCATAATTTGACGATGAGTGATTTCATATTGAGCATCTACTAAAGTACGTGCTATTTGATAGGTGATTTTTTGCCAATCTTCAGGTGAAGCTATTACTTCTATATGTTGCAATGCTGAATAAGCCTCTGCTGGTAGCTTTGGTAAAAACTTTAAAGCTAAATTAATATTTTGTGTTGGTGTTTGTTCAGCTATTTTAGATAAATCTATCATCACCATTATTAACCCACCTTTTTTAATGGTTTTCCGGGGTAAGTAAAATTTTGCATCTAATTTTCTAACCAGTTCTCTAATTGCAAATTGGGAATATTGATAAAATCTTTGATATTATTAGTTACGATAATATCATTGCGAGAACGAGCAACAGCAGCAATTAAAGCATCTAATTCTCCAGTTGGTTTACCAATTTTTTTGAGTTCGCTTTGAATCTTGCCAAATTCAATAGCTGCATCTAAGTCAAACTGTTCTATAAGCAATAGGTCAGTAAACTGTTCTAAAGTTTCTAGATTCTTAGCTACCTGTTGAGAATAATAAACGCCTTTATAAAGTTCTGCAACTATAATTGTAGATAGATAACACTGGCTAAAGTAGCGATTAAATTTTTTAGCTACTTGGGTGTTCTCTTTTAGCAGTGCAATACAAATGTTAGTGTCTAACAAGTACATTAGCCGTTATCCTGATTATCAATTGAGTCAATATTTCTACCTTGATAAGCATGGCGTTGTTGGTCAATTTCTGCAAATATTGTTGTTAAATCTGGTTGATTTTTCCAAGTTCCAAATAACTTATTTAATTTAGCTAATTTCTCTTCTGCTGTTAAAGTTATTTGGGGTTCAGATATTTGCTTTTCAATAAATTCCAAATCTATTATTATTTCTGTTCCATCTGGAATGTTATTTATTTGCTCTAATATCTCAATAGTTTGACCGCGCTTTATCCCTCTAATTTTCATGTTTATTTATCCTCATTTTAGTGTCAATGACTACCAGAAATTTCATGTTGGGCGGTTTTGCTGACGCACAGCTTTGATTTCTGCCATAATATCATCATCCGTAATATCATCAATTGGCGGTTGAGTGTAAAATTCTTGAATTAACGCTGTTAAATGAGCAGCTAAATCAAATTTTATCAATAATTTGGCATACCTGTAGATTTTATCCATTAGTCTTGCGGATTTATCATTATTACATACAAGCCTGTCTCAGCATTATTATCAGGAAGAATATCGTTACTACTTTTCACATTCTGATTTTCACATAAAACGGCAAAAGATTGTAAGCTGTCTAATCTCGCTAAAAGTTCGCTGAGGGTATCTAAATATTCAGCTATAGCAATTTGCCGATGTGTCCATGTTTCATCCCATTTTTCATTATAGGACATTTGAAATTCTACATCTATATTAGTTTTTTTGCGGCGAATATCTTCAGCAGATAATGTATAATCTTGGGGGTAAATTTGGGTAATTCTTTCTACTCTTTCTGGTGTAATATGTTCTTGAAAACGAGAATGTGTAAAGCGATAGGTTGTAGATAAATAAGGGTTTTCGTCTGTAATTAATTGAGTTGCCCAGTTTTGGGCTATTTGTTGAAATTTATCTACTTCTATTGTTAATAATTCTCTAGCTTCTTGATGTTGTCCAATTTCTAATAATAAGTTAGCTTCTGTTGCTGTTGCTACCGCCCAACCTTGAATAGCAATATCTGTATTTAGCATTAATTCTGCATCTAATACTGGATTAATTTGTAATGCTTGATTTGATAAAAATAAACGTACTCTATTAGCAACTTTTAAACATTCTCTAGGTGATTCGTTCGGAAATAGTTTTCTGTCGTTTAATTCGGCATTTAATGAGGCAATTTCTTTTATTATCATTGCTTGTTGAATATGAGAAATTGCTTTTGCTAAATTTTGTTGTTTTTGGCGATTATCTTCTACTAATAGATATAAATAGGCAAGTTGTCCTGAGATTATCTCTAGGCGTTCTTTAACAATTGCAAATTCTTTTTCTACAAATTGCTGAAGATTGTTTAAAGAATTTTGAATTTGATGTAATTTATAACCCATGTAAGCAAAACCAGCAATACTTACTCCCAGGTTTAAAACACTTGCACCAGCAGCTATTTGAGTTAATCCAATAACTGAAGATAAGCTTTTTTCAATTCCCATTAATTTGTGATAATTTAAACCTTGACTAATAACATCAACTCCTCCTAATGTGGGGGAAAATCCAGCATCTATTAATTTATTGGTTAATCCTGGTGTTTCTGCTAAATGGCTAATAATTTGACCTGCTTTTTCTGTACCTTTAGAATATCTAATTACACTACCATAGCGAGTCAGTGAACCATCTAGTAAACCTTGGATAATTTCTGGACTATTTAATAAAAGAGTTGTATCAATTAGCATCGTAAATCCTATTATTTAGCAGTTGTAAACGCCTGTGTCTATAAACACTTCTACTGTTAATCTCAGCGAAATTTCAACACTTGAACCAGCTAATGTACGAAAAGCTGACATTCTTTCAATTTGATTCACATTAGGTTTAAATCCAGGATGAGGATCATCTAATTCTATTTTGATTAAGTAAACATCATATTCTGAGTCCTCTTGTTGTTGAACTACAAATTGCTTAGGATTCTCAAAACGATAATTTAAGTTTGAAGAATCGCTTTCTTTATTACCTAACCATAAGGTCTGAGTAGCGCGATACAGTTGATCACAATCTTGAGCTTCTATTTTTCCTTGTGTCTCTAAGGATTCAACAAAATCTTTTTTCAGTGAATTTATTACTAAAATGAGAACTTGTTGTTTATCTTGATCTATTATCTCTAAAATATGACTTTGCTTATTCCTATTTATACCGTTAGATGGTGATAAATTTTGATTTTTTTTATTCAGTAATCTTGCTAATACTGCTGGTAAATTACACATGATTATTTTCTCCATAAATAGATTGTAAATTTTTGAAAATCTCTGCAATGCTATCTTTTTCAATTTCAAATTTTCGCCAACGTTCCTGTTTTTCTATTTCCTCCTGAATAATACTGAATTGTTCATTTAATATCCTTTCAGCAAAATCAGAAATTTCATTAACTGATTCAGAAAATACATTACTTGCTGAATTTAATTGTTTAATCATCCAATCATGGAATATATCCCATAAATTATTCTTTGCTTTTGCAATACCATCTGACCACTGTTTCCCCATTGCGTCTATATCTGGTATTTTTAGGTATTTATATTTTTTATCATTATACTTATCAGCCTTACTGCCACAACTTCCGTCTTTGTCAGTACCTTCATATATTTGAACATTAAGAGGAATATTAAAAAACTCGTCAGGTAAATTTGGTGAAGTTGGAGGTAACTTTTTAATGAAGTTATTAATAATAGCTTCATCAAGATTCATCACTGATAATACTGTATTTACAAAAGTTAGCGATTGATGCTTAAATGATGTTTCTATGAAATTATCCAAGACTGATATAAAATATTGTCCTTTAGATTGCATTAAAAATTGACTTCTTGCTTCTATGGCATTTCTTACAGTTGCATAAATTAACCTAACACGCCGTTCTATATGATCAAGTTCTTGAACATCCTTTTTATTATCTAAACGTACTTTTTTGATAAGATACCCTGGTTGTTTATCAAATCCACCTGTTAATAATTCTCTACTTAATTTATCATATACTTCTGCAATATGTCTTGCTAATTGAGGATTAATTACCTCATTTAATTTATCCTGAAGATCATAGCTACCATGATTATTTTTTAAAGCATCTATTATAGGAAAAATTAAGGATGATATTAAGTCTTTTTCTATTTCATTGACACTCTCAATAATTTTTTGAAATTTTTGAAGATTTGTATCTCTGATATATTTATATGTATTAACTTTATTGTTTTTTTGCAAGTTTTGTAATTCTTTTATTAGTGTACTTATTTCATTGCTAAATTCATTTATTGCTTTTTTTGTATAACTTTGTAAATTCTGACTAATTTTTTGAACATTTGCCTTTTCTTGTTCTATTTCTTCCTTAGATTCTAATTTTCTGGTAATAATTAGGGTATTAAGTTTCTCTGATAAATCATTATACTGTTTATGTAATGAAATTACAGCAGGAAATATGACCAACTCAGTAAATGATTTTTCTACTCTTTCCTTAAAAAGTTGCCATAGTTCCTTGCCTCCACTCCATTCTAAAGCATAGATTAGAATTTTTAACATAGTTTCATCATTGATAGAAATTCCTCGAGATACCTGTCTTTTAATGTCTCGAAACCAGTCCTCTAAATCCCAGTTATTCTCAGTATGTTCTCCTAAAGTATTTGCACAATTTTTAAACATATATTTCAACAATTCTAATCTTGTTTTTTGATCAACTGTTGAAGGTTCATTTAAAGCACCAGCACCCCAAGCACATTGGGCATAATATAAAAGCAGAGCATTAAAAGGTAAAACATCTGGAAGTTCAGGAAGTGATAAAACTTCTTTAATTTCTGCTCTTAACTTATTAATTCTCACTTTTAAAGGTAAATCATTTTCAGTCCGACGATCAACTCGATTTAAAATAAAAATCATCGAGTCTGTACGACCTTGTAAATATTCAACTACCTTTTTTAATTCTTCTAATAATCGTTTTCTATGGCTATCATCTACCTGTGTATAGTCCAAAGCCACTAAACTAAAAGTCTTATTAACTTGCTGTTGAATAGTTGCCAAATTAGTCCGATCTTGCACTGATTTTAAACCAGGTAAATCAATTAATTCTACTCCTATTCCTGGAGGTAAACCTAATAAATTAGAATCACAAGCTGGTAATAAAGGAACATAAGCTGTTATTTGTGGTGCTACATATTCGCGTTTTTGTCTTGCTTCATGATAGGAGTTCATAACTGAACGAATACGTTGATATAAGTCATCATCAGTTAATCCCGTCCATTCTCCAGTTTCCCAAGCAGCATTTTGTGTTTTTTCAATAATTAATTTTGAATCTTGAGAATGTTTAAGTGTTAAAACTCCTCCACTCATTTCTTCTGCGTCTATAGGGGCAATTTTTCGCCCTATTAAAGCATTAACTATGGTTGATTTTCCAGAGGATGTTGTACCAATGGTAGCTATACGAAAACTGGGATTTTCTAATCTTTCTACTGCTTCTTCAAAAGCATCTAAAAAACCGTCTAAAGCTGATTTAATTCCCGGATCTGCAAATACATCAGGAGAGGAATTAACTAAATTAGCAATTGAGTTACCTAATTCGTTTAATAAAGTGCGGGCGTTGTTTAATTTGGCATCAATATTCAGTTTCACTTGGTTTACCTCTCTAATTATTAAAAGTTCTTGTTTCCAGTGTTCTGGTAGCAGTGGCCTTTCTAATTGTTTTGGATCATTTAACCATAAATGGTCTTTTTAAGAAAATCTGTTTCACTACTTGATGTAGCAACTTGTATACCCGTTAACATAATAACCATGTACAAGCGTAGTTGTAAATACTTTTCTCGTTTATTTTTTGTTTACTTTCATTGCTAAGTAAATAATTTTTGTGACAAAATTTCAGTGAAGATCATGAAATGTGAATAAGTTTCAATACTGTTCAGTTAAGGAAATGTAGGTTGGGTTGAACGATAGTAAAACTCAACAAATGCTTATAAATGTTGGGTTTCCTTGCGTCAACCCAACCTACGTAATTTCAATGTTTGAGCTTAACCGACAAGTATTGGCTGTGAACCGCCTATTTAACTGTGACTGGCAGTTTTTGCGCTCACAGCTTTTGGAATAACAATACTGACGTTCTGCATCATGCCTTGGTCTTCATGGTCAAGAATATGGCAGTGCAACACAAAGTCGCCGATATAACGTTCGTAACGGGTGCGGATGACGATGGTGTAACGCTCTGTCTTCGACTTAGGGCCTTTTACCCAAATGGTGTCTTTCCATACGCCTTTCAGCCCCCGATATTCTGGATCGATTTTTCCTTCGACACCATCTTTCGCGTCTGGCAAACTGACATCATTACCCTGCGGGTCAAGGATTTTGACGATCTGGAAAGGATTCACATGGATGTGGAACGGATGTCCAGCGACGTTTGATTGCAAAGTCCATTCCTCCACTTTGCCTAGCGTCAGCGTCCGATCAATGCGCTTGTGATCGTAAGGCTCTAATTTGGGGTCATTGCCTATGTCATTGCTGACTAGAAAACCCCGATTATCAATAGAAAAAGCCAATTCCTGATAGCCATTGACCTCGCTATCTTGAACATCAAGATGAGGCATAAAGGCTGTAAGTTTCAGCCCGTTTTTCAGGTCGTTTACAATCTTCTCTTCCATCGAAGGAATGGAAAGATCACGAGCAGCAGCAACAAGTTTATTTGTCAGATACTTGTGAATGTCCTTGTCTTCAATGTAAAACACTGGCAGTTTTGACGTGTTATTAACCCCAGCGTTAGGATCAATAACATTAACGAAACCCAACAGTTGGCTTTTCTCTTCCTCTCGAGTGACACTTTCGGATGCTGGGGCTTGTGCATCAACTACACAGTAACCACCTGCTTGAGGAAAAACTACCAGTGCATCGTTGCGGTAGCCAGGCTGCAAGGTAGTTAATTTGGTTTCCCATGCTGCGGATCTGGTCAGTCCGTCATCGGCGATGATGTGGTAAGGCAGGGTTTCATTTGTACTCGGACAATATTTCTTCTTGTAACTGTCAGTTGTGTTGTCTGCTGTTTTGTCTTGAAGATAATCTTTTAGTGTAGGTGCATTATCTTTCAACTTACGAAACTCTAGGTTGATGGTGTTGCGGACACCTGCATGAATCATCCGCCAGCGCTCGATTTTGCCGGGTTCGGCTGTGAAAGTTGGTAGAACTTGACCGTTGATGCTGGTGTAGCGTTTAGAATCAATCCAGGATCTGGGGCTAAATAACCCTTTGTAAGATTCGATTTCACCAGTCTCTTCGGGTTGACAATTCCACTTTACATTGTTGTTCTCGTCCAAGCAGGCGTATTGGATTTGCTGGAAAAGTAAGATTTGTTCTTTGATATCGGCTTTCTTCAGTAAGGTGTCAATGTCGCCATTAGCACTTTTGCTTGGCAAGCGATCGCCGCGCACAATCAGAGCGCCGGACATACCACTAGCTACTTGGAGTGCTGTTGAACCATGTAGATGGGGGTGATACCAAAACGTGCCAGCAGGATGGTCAAGGGGAATGTTGTATTCATATTGGAAGGTAACTGTCGGATCGAGGACTGATAGCACATTGTCACTATTGCCGGTTGGACTGATCCATAAGCCATGAGAATGCAAATTCGTGCGGTTGTGGTTGTTGCAATTAGGCTGATTCTCATTACCTGGCTCACGTAAGTCTTGGCAACGAAGACTAAAATTCGGCGGTAGTTCGTTTTTTAGGTTGATTCGCACGGTGTTGCCTGGTTTGACCTCGATGGTCGGTCCAACATAAGGTGTTTCCGTGCTAGTACCAGTGCCAACATAGCTACGTAAGTTCACTTTGTCATCGTGGTTTGTTGTCGGATTGTAGATTTCGCCACTAGTATATTTAACGCTGAGATCAAACTCGACCTGACCATCCGGTTTTGTCTTAGGGATGTCTTGCTTATGGAGTTCCAACAGCGGTGGGTTTTCAAAGATGCGTTCTGCTGGTTCTGCTTGTACAGATTGCGCTGAGAATATCATTAATACTGAAACAAAAGCCGTGAAAGCAAGCACTTTCCAGGCTCTAATCAAGTCTGGATAATGACAGTTGTATTTAGACATTTTGAGAATTTCCTGATTTTTTATGACGTTACTTTCAAACAACAGGGAAGAGAGAGAGATGGAATTATTGATGTTTCTTTGATAACTTGGTGGGCGATTCCTACGGAGCGCTGCGCTATCGCTCTTTAACCACAAATGGTCTTTTTATTGACACCTACTTTATTGCTTGATGTAGCAACTTTTATACCAATTAAGATAATAATCATATACAAGTGTAGTTGTAAATACTTTGCTACTTTATTTTTATTTACTTTCATTGCTAAGTAAATAGTTTTTGTAACAAAACTTCAGTAAATATGAGAAACTTCATTATGCTTAGTTTCTTTTTATTTATATAATTACAATTATCATCTAAATATTAATAACCCCAAATAACCGCGTGAGTTTTGACAACGTTTGTAAACTACTAGCAGAAAAATATCCCTTTGATTTTGCTCGTTGGTTGCTTCCCCAAGCACCAAAAACCATCGAAGTCTTAAAAACCGAATTGAGTATAGAACCAATTCGCGCTGATTTTGTCACATTCTTACAAACAGAAAATCGCATTTTACATATTGAATTTCAAACTAATCCACAATCTAAACCTCCGATTCCTTTTAGGGAATTAGACTATTCAGTGAGATTAATCCGTACATATCAAGTTCCTGTAACTCAAGTAGTGATTTTCTTGCAAGAAACAACGGACGAAATCGCTTTTACGGAAGCATACATCAATGAAACCACACATCACCGTTATCGCGTAATCAGAATGTGGGAGCAAGATTCAGCTTTATTTCTCGATAATCTGGCATTATTACCATTAGCACCATTAACACAGACAAACTCACCCCAAAGCCTGTTATCTCAGGTTTCCCAGAATGTTGCTAAAATTGCAGATAGGGAGACTAAACAGGATATTGCAGCTTACACAGAAATTTTAGCTGGTTTGCGGTTTGAGAAAGACTTTATTCGTCAATTGTTAAGTGAGGATATTATGCAAGAATCAGTCATTTATCAGGATATTTTGCAGAAAGGTGAAAGAAAAGGAGAACTGAAAGGAGAACTGAAATTTTGTTTGTTTTTACTTAATCAACGGTTTGGGGAACTTGATTCTTTAATAGTTGAAAGAGTCAAAAATTTACCTGTAGAACAGTTAGAAAATTTAGGTGCAGCGTTGTTTAATATTTCTGAGGTTTCTGATTTAGTAACTTGGTTAAATCAACAAGATCATCAGAATTAATAATTTGTGGTGTTGGGTTTCGCAACCCAACCAACTTTATCATCTGCGAAAATGCAAAATCGGCATAGTAAATAAACCCCAAGCCAAACCTGTAATCAAACCAAAAGGGGTAACAATATAATTATTAAAATTCCACAAACCGAAAACTTGTGCTGCTAACTCCAACGGATAAGCCATCATTAACACAGTAGCAAATACCGCACCATTCCAACCATATTGATTTAACCAAAAAACGCCTTTTCCTTTAGTTAAAGCATACAAAATCCGAGTTATCAATAGACCTGAAACCGTGCCATAACAGCGCATACAAACCGCCATGATAAACGGTGGAGATAACTCCAAACCCATAGTAGGCTGTGGACATACATGATTACCCATGAAGTAAATAATGTCCGCAATACCCGGAAGCAAAAACACACCAGACGCAGCTAAAAAAGGAGCAATAGGGGGGCCAAAAACCATACCAGCTAACAGGAAATCAGCAAAAAAACTCATCCAATTAACTTGTCTAATCTGTAAATCTCTTGATAAAATTGCCCGTTGCATCTTTTTTCTGTGTCCTTTGTGTTTCGTTTTCTTCAATACTCAAAATAATTATAAATCATCATCTGGATTTATACCCATTTTCCGTAGACGTTCAGCTAATTGTGCAGCTTTAAGTTCTGCTTGTTCAGCCCTTAATTTTTGTAATTGAGCTTCTTCTTTACCTACCAATAATAAATTACCATCTAAATCCCACCAGCGTAGCCACAGTTGTTCAGGATTATTTAAATAACTTCCTTGCCATAGTCCTAATTCCACACCTAATGGCAGAATAGGATAATGTCCGCGTTCGTTAGGCTGCATTTTTTGGTAAGAAAAATCAACCAAATGATAAACTTCTAATTTGCCATTATTAATTTCATAAATAGCATAGTAGGGAACGCGGATAATGCGCTCGTATACCCAGAATTTACCAGGTTTTTCACCTTCTTTTAAACCCGGTAGAGGTGTTGTGTCTCTTTCTTCTTCACCATTACCACTAGCTAATTCTATAGCAATTAATGGAGGAATATATTCCCGCCATAAAACATAAGAACGGCGAATTTTACCTGCTAATTGTGGTGCTACATCAGGGACATAAAACCAGTCTGGTGCTACTGTACCTTTTTCTGGTGGTTCAGTTTCGCGCCAATAAATCCCACAATCTTGACCTATACAAAATTGTCCATCAGGATGTAACTTTTGTAAAGTTTGAATTATGGAATCTGTGATAATTATACTTTGAGGATGTTCTTGAAAGTTTTTCACGAAAGTACCATCAGACTCTGGTAGTTGAGTATGATCAGGAAACTGCGGTGGTATAGCAATATCAGCCAGGGTTTCACTCATACTGTTTAAAAGATTGCAGTTGTTTATTTAGTATTATATCAGAGAATAGGGAGCGCGGAATTACTGAATATTGTATTATAAAGGTTATACAGTCATCTATCACAGTTTATGATTTGCTGCTTAAACCCAGATTGTTCCCAACCTATCAACCCTGATGATAACGAGTTTTGTCAAAGTTGCAGAACCCCGTTAATACCATTATTAATCAATCGCTTTCGAGTATTGCGGGTGCTTTCTGCTGAAGGTGGTTTTGGGAGAACCTATCTAGCGGAAGATAGCCAGAAACTCAATGAAACTTGTGTAATCAAGCAACTTGCACCTAAACAGTCAGGAACTTACGCTTTAAAAAAAGCCACAGAATTATTTATTGAAGAAGCTAAACGCTTACAAGATTTAGGAGAACACGCGCAAATACCAACGCTGTTTGCTTATTTTGAAGATAATGGTTTTCTCTATTTGGTACAACAGTTTATTAAAGGGGAGAATTTATTAGATGAATTAGAATTAAAGGGAAAATACAAGGAAACCCAAATTCGGGAATTATTACTAGATTTATTACCATCTTTAAAGTTTATTCATGAGCGCCAGGTTATTCATCGGGATATTAAACCACAGAATATCATGCGCCGAGCCAGTGATGGTAAGTTGGTATTAATTGATTTTGGGGCATCGAAACAATTAACTACCACAGTTCACACCCAAATAGGAACACAAATAGGTTCTTATGGGTATAGTCCATTGGAACAAATACAAGGTGGTGAAGCTTATCCAGCCAGTGATTTATTTGCTTTAGGTGCAACTTGTTTTCATTTATTAACAGGAGATTCACCTTTTCAACTTTGGACAATAAATGGTTTTAGTTGGGTGAATAATTGGCGACAATATTTACCTAGTCCTGTAGATCAGGATTTAGGGAAAGTTTTAGATAAGTTGCTGAAAATTGAGATTCAAGAACGGTATCAATCTGCGGATAAAGTTATCAAAGATATACAAATTCCTCCTACTATTTATGTACCTCCAGGGGGAAATCAAATTTCTCAAAATCAAATTTCAGGAAATTCTGGAAGTTCTCAAAATCAAATTTCTCAAAATCAAATTTCGGGAAATTCTCCAACTACAATAAATCGTCGCGGTTTTATCTATGGAGGATTATTTTTAGGTGGTGTAACTGTCGCATTTATGGGACAAAATTTATTTTCTGGGAAGCAAAATCAAACCTCAATTTCAGATACAGCAACTCCTGAAAATACACCAACTCCTGAAAATACACCAACTCCTGAAAATACATCAACTCCTGAGAATACAACTTCCTCAAATAACCTGAAAACCTTTAGTTTTGAAGTGGTCAGCACCAACGCAACCGGAAACATCATTAACCGACGGAATGAAAGCGCAAAATATTTCGCAGAAGATTTGGGAAATGGTGTGACATTGGAAATGGTGGAAATCCCAGGAGAAACATTTATCATGGGTTCACCGGAAAACGAAGCAGGAAGGAATTCAAACGAAAGTCCCCAACATCAAGTTACTGTTCCTAGTTTCTTCATGGGAAAATATCAATTGACACAGGCACAATATCAAGCTATCATGGGTAGTAACCCTTCTGGATTCAAAGGCAATAATCGCCCAGTTGAACAAGTCAGTTGGAATGATGCAGTTACATTCTGTGAAAAGTTAAGTCAAAAAACAGGAAAAAACTATAAATTACCCAGTGAAGCTGAATGGGAGTATGCTTGTAGAGCCGGAACTACTACACCATTTTATTTTGGTGAAAGTATTACCCCAGAATTGGTAAACTATGATGGTAATTACACTTATGCTTCTGCACCAAAAGGCCAGTATCGTCAACAAACTACAGATGTAGGTTCTTTTCCCCCTAACGCTTTTGGTTTGTATGATATGCACGGTAATGTGTGGGAATGGTGTCAGGATAATTATATAAATAGTTATAATAACGCCTCTACAGATGGTAGTGCCTTGACAGGGCAAAGCCGTACAAAGCTGCTGCGCGGTGGTTCGTGGAACTACTATCCTGTTTATTGCCGTTCTGCTGTTCGCGGCCTCAACGGCCTCGGCAGCAACTACAGCAATATTGGTTTTCGGGTTGTTTGTAGTGGTGCGGCGAAGACTTAGTAGCCCTTTACACTCTTGCTCTTTTGCCCTTTTCTTTTCTTTCTCTTTTCCCTTCTTAACCCCCGCCGTTAGGCGGAAAAATAAAATTTTTTCTTTCGACAATAAAGCAGATTGTGGTGTCTTTGCTTAGGATAGCACACATTTTTTAAATTGTCAGAATCAGGATATCCAGGATTTTAGGATTTACAGGATGTTATTGATAAATTTCTGGTTTTCCTTTGCGTCTTTGCGTGAAAATGAATATTCAATATTGTCATAAATGGCTAACGCTGCGCGAACAGGATTTTCAGGATTTTTGTCATGTCCATATTCCCATTCCTAAATTAGTTTAAATGAATTGAGTATTTATAATTTTTATTTTGAGAATTTTATGTTTAACAATGTTGAATGACTTAAATTCTGTTCGTATATATTAACCTTAATCATAAATTCTTAAATCCTAAAAATAAAAAATCAAACCCACATCCTGAAAATCCTTAAATCCTGGACATCCTGATTCTGACAATTTTTAATATTCTCCTGCTTAATGGGGTTGTATCAGAAACAATAATCATAAATTATTTGCTTTTAACCCCATTCTCACTTGATTGATTTCTGACTGAAATTCCTCTAAACTCATACTATCGTCAAAAAGAGATATATCATATTTAGACATTAACTCAATCATATCTAATCGAGAAATGAGGAATAATTGACTAGCTTTACCACTACTAATTTCTCCGTGTTTTAGTAGTGTCATTACATAAGCTTCTTTAGCTTTATTTTCTGCTTCTTTTCTGATAGTGTCTGTGACGCTATGGATGGGAATGGTAAACTCTATTTTAGTCATAAAATCACATTTGTTTATTTGTTAGCTTGCAATGCGTGAAGAAAAATTCCTAAGCAATATTTTGAGTAAATAATAACTAAACATCAAGAAAAATATCAACATCAATCTGAGCTTGTTTTAAAATACTTCTTAGTGTTCCTTCCTTAATCTCTCGATGATGCGGAATGGTTGTTTTTTGATTTGTTGCTGCATTAAACCAAATTTCATGATCTCCCTTAGCTGCACGGTAAAACTCAAACCCCAACTTTCCTAACTTTCTCGTTACTTCTCGATAAGAAAAACCCGCTAATCTTCCCATTATACCTCCATAATTAACGGATATTCAAATTGAGAAGGTACATCTTGTAAATGAAAATTATGATTTTTTTCTTTCTCCAATTCCAATAATACCTTAGCTACATCTTCAGCAATTTCTATGGCTTCTTGTACTGTTTTACCTTCTGCCACTAAACCTTGTAAATCATCACTGGTAGCTACAAAATATTCTTGTTCATCTTCAATAAATTTTTCAATTTTGAGTCGAATTAGGGTTTGCATTTAGTTAACCTTTTTGCTGAAAAATGTGTAAATAGCCTAAAAATTCTTCATTAAAGCCACTAAAATTCTCATTAAAATTTCTAAATCATTGGTTACACGATAAAGGTTTAAATCTTGAGTGATTTCTTTTGATTCACGATGTAAAATTACAAATTGCCAAATATTACCAATAGAAACTGCACCATACAGAATAGGATTATCAATAGGAGACCAATTATCAAAGGCAATTAATTCTACAGCTAATTGGACAATTCCTCTTTCTAAATCGGCATTTTTAGCTTCAATAACTAATAATTGATTGTCAGCTTTAATATAATAATCAACAACTCCTTTTAATTGATTATTGATATTTAACCCATACTCTACTCTAACTTTAGCATGGGTATAGTGAATTAGTTCCATAATTACAGGAGCAATTAAAAATTCTCTCCTAGCGGTTTCACTGGTTAAACTAATATAGGGTAAACTTTCTTCAATACGATTTTTTAGGTCTGTTAATCTTTCTAAGTTTTGTTGAGTTGTTGGTAAAGTTAGAGATTGTAATTGAAATTTATACCCAAAATATCCTATAATTTCATCTGGTTCATAATTCAATTTGAAATAATCAGCAAATGTGTAGGATTGATTAGAGTCAATTATTTGTATTTTTCCCATAGTTCCTACCTGCAATAATAATTATATTAAAATGTTATCTGAAATGGTGGCGGGCAAGATGCCCACCCCACAAGATTGATAATTGACTTTAACCTACATTAGCAACATAAGGACTCGTCAATTTATCCAATTGCTGAGTTAACAGACTGAGGAATAAACCCACATCTGTGACTACACCTACAGATTCTATTGAACCGCGATCGCTCAATTTTGTCACCACAGCCGGATTAATGTCCACACAAACCATCTTCACACCCGCAGGAGTCATATTTCCCACCCCAATAGAATGCAGCATCGAAGACAACATCAGAATCATGTCTGCACCTTGGATGATTTGCGAATATTCCTGTTGTGCTAAAATCAGGTTCATTTGGGTATCGGGTAAAGGTCCATCATCCCGAATTGAACCAGCCAGGGAGAAGGGAATGTTATTTTTCACACATTCATACATTACCCCACTTTTGACAACTCCCGCTTCTACTGCTTTAGCAATGCTACCAAAACGGCGGATAGTATTAATTACCTTCAAATGATGTCGGTGTCCACCCCGCACAGCTACACCCCGCTTCATATCCACACCCAGGGATGTTCCTAGCAGGTTTTGTTCCATGTCATGAACAGCGATCGCATTTCCGCCTAAAAGACCCTGTACATAGCCTTCCCGAACCAAGCGACAGAGATGTTCACCACCGCCGGTGTGAATTACCACAGGACCGGCTGTGACAACTACTTTACCGCCACTATCCTTAATTTTACGTAACTCCCAAGCCACCTGTTCAACGACTAATTCCACCCGTCTTTCACTGGAAACACCGGAAGACATAAAGCTAAACTCTTGGGAGTTGCGTTGTTCTCGTGATTCAGCTTTGCGGACGGTGCGGATACCCAATACATCCACAACCACTTTATCGCCGATTTCTAAATCACGGAGGAGTTTACATTTTGCTACTATACCATTGGCAGTTGTGGAAATAGCGATCGCTCCATCCATGCGTTGATTTTGCACCTTCAGCCATTCCCCATTTACCCGAATTTCAGTCGGATAAATCGTGCTGACATAGAAATCATCAGGAGCTACACCCGCTTGAATTACAGGTTCTAACCTAGTATCGCGCTCATCTTGGGGTAAATCAACCGCACCCAAATCAATCAACTGGGAGATAATTTCTTCCATCACCTCGTGAGATGGAGCAGATACCCTCACCTCAGCCGCAGATGTACTTTGACGTTGTTCTCCCAAGTTGAATTTGAGAACTTGGAAACTTCCCCCCATTTCCACAATCAAATCTAAAGCGCGGTTAATTAAACCTGCATCTAATAAGTGTCCTTCCATGCGAATGACACGACTTTCTACAGATACATTAGCGTGAATTTCATCACCAATGGGTTCTGTTACCCGCAAAGTCAAGCATTTAGCCGCACCACCAGCTTTGAGAAATTCGGTTAACGGGGTTTCAATAACTTGGAAACCAACTTCTGCTAACCGTGATTTTAAACTCTCACTGGTTTTGTTCATAATCACGATGCTTTCCACATTCACCGCATTACAAGCAAAGTTAACAGCATCAGCTTCTGTGATAGCGATGCGTTTTTCCGGTGCGACGCGCATTTCAATGACGCGGTTGGAGTAGGAATCAAACGCACCGGGATAATACAGCAAATAACCATTTGCTAAGGGACAAAAGCAGGTATCAAGATGATAAAACCGCTCATCCATCAACCGCAGAGAAATCACCTCAATGTCCAGCCATTTAGCCAGGTAGGGGTGAGAATCTAATTCTGACCGGAAACCGTATCCAGCCCATAACCAACGCCCTTCTCGGTCTAGGAGTGCATCTCCAGCACCTTCAAAGGGGAGGTCCTTAGGAAGAGTGTATACATTATAGCCATTATTTTCAAACCATTGTTGAAAATACGGTTCTTCACCTTGACGTTCTTTATGTAAAAAGCGGCTAAGAACGACGTTTTCACCGAGGACTAAACCCGCATTGGCACTGAATACCATATCAGGCCAGCCTTTTTCAGGGGCAACTAAATCAACAATGGCGTGATCTTTAATTACATGGTATAATTTATTCCATTGCTCCACAGCGCGATCGCGTGAGGACTTATGAATATTCCCTTCCATCCAAGGATTAATCACATAATCCACATCATAATGGTCAGGAGCGCACATCAAAAAACGAATTTGGGAAACCATAAAAATCTTACTAACTTCTAAAATGCTACTAATGTCTTCTGGATACAGAGTTTTGGTGATCCAATTCTGTCAAATCTGTTACTTAACCTCTACCTTCTCTTCTTGGTAGGCTTTATAAGGCGATCGTTCCTATTCTATTACTGCTAGGGACAATGTGAGCGGTAGGAGGAAAAATGTGTTATGGGGGATGTTATAGTGTTGCTAATAACCTTGTATACAAAAGCGTATTTATATACTAAGCTAAGTATAGATTTTGTATTTTATAAGGAAATTCAATCATTATGGCACACAAAATAGTTGCAGAAAAGAAAGTAATTCATTCCATATATACTGATTTTTGGTTCATAATTCCTGTATATCAAAGGTCTTATGTGTGGGAAAATGACAACGTAAATGAATTACTCGATGATCTCTGGTTTGCTTTTGAAACAAAATGTGAAAATGAATATTTTTTGGGTTCACTTGTTTTGAAAAAAACACAGGAAACAAAGTTTAATGAATATGAAGTTTTGGACGGACAACAAAGACTTACAACTTTTCTAATTTTGATGGCAGTTTTACGGGATATAACAGAAAATGAAAGATTAAAAAATGCCTGCCATGAAAAAATAATTCAAGAAGAAGATAGATTTAGAGGTGTTCCAAAAAGAATAAGAATAATATATAAAATTCGAGATAATGTAGAAAAATTCATTAATGAATATATTGCTAAAAAAGATGGGACTAAAGACATAAAAATTGGAGATTATTGTAAAGATCAAAATATTTCTATATCTCATATTGCAAATGCTATTTTAACAATGCAAAAATTCTTTTCAGAAAAAGAATCGCATGAAATAGAAAATTTTGGTGCTTATCTTGGATTAAAACCAGTATTGATATATGTGTCTACGGAAAATCAAGAAGATGCTTTTAGATTATTTACTATACTCAACAATCGGGGAACTCCATTAACAAATTCTGATATTTTGAAATCAATCAATATCGGTGAAATTTCTGATTTAACAATCCGTGACAATTATGCAAAAAAATGGGAAGAAATTGAAGGAGATTTTGGTAATGAATTTGATCGTTTTCTCTCTTTTATAAGAACTATATTGGTTAAACAAAAAGCTCGGTTAAGTTTACTGGATGAATTTGAAGAAAATATTTACAAGAAAAATCTACTCAAAAAAGGCGAAGAAAGTATTAACTATATTGAAGTTACAAAAGACAACTATGATAAAATTATTACTCTGACAAATACACATGGAATAAACCTAGACAACGAATATAAAAATCTTGTGACTATAATGAATTTTGGTTTGTCTTCTAGTGATTGGATAGCACCATTGTTAGCATTTTACTATAAGTTTAAAAGCTCAAATTTATTAGAATTTTTGAAAGAATTAGAATATAAATTCAGTAGTGATTGGATTTTACAATACACTCCTACTCAACGTAGTGATAATATGAGTAGAATTTTGAAAGAGATTGAAAAAAGTAACAATTCCCAGGATGTTTTATCAAATAAAACTATATTTGATGTAAATAAGACTGAATTATATAAAACTTTAAATGGAGAAATTTACGGAAAACAATTTGCAAAATACATCCTCTTAAAATATGAATATTTGAATATGGATCATATAGTTCATCTTTCAAGTTATAGAACTATAAGTGTAGAACATATTTTACCGCAAAATCCCAAAGATTCTAGTGAATGGAAATCAGTATTTACAGATGATGAAAGAAAAAATTGGATAAATAAGTTAGCAAATCTTGTTTTGATTAGCACACGAAAAAATTCAACCTTAAGCAATCTTGATTTTCAAGAAAAAAAAGAACGATATTTGAAAGGTAGAATGGATATTTTTCCAAGCGGTAGGATTTTCGCAATTTATCAGGAATGGAATACAACCATACTGGAAACAAGACAAAATGAGATGTTAAGTAAATTAGTCCAATAACCGAGATAATAAGGTGTATTAAGCTATCAACAAAGCTATGGATAAAAAACTTCAAGCAACACCAAAAAAAGAAATAATTGATCAAGAACAGAGTTTTAAAACACTGTTACAAGGTTTAGGAAAAGCTTCCGAAAGTCGAATTAAATCAGTTTTAGCTGAACGTGAAGTAGTACAACCAGAAGCAGAATTAACTCCTGAAGTTATTACTTCTCTTCAACAACAAATAGGTAACACGACTAGAGTATAAAGCCAAAAATACTCAGCCTCAATAATTAGCGATCGCTATCATGGTAAATTCTTACAGAGGTGCATCATGACAGTTTTATAAAAATATGCAAAACAAAAATAGTCGGTTTCTAGTTGGTAACACCAGAGGCAATAACGTTCTCATGTTTGATGCCTATACAGGCAGTCCTCTGGGGACATTTATCGAAAAGGGTAGACTTGATAACCCTGATACCTTACTCTTTGGACCCGACGGAAATGGTGATGGTAAAAGTGACCTTTACATAGCCAGTGGGACAAAAAAAGGCAGTTCTTCTATATTGAGGTTTGACGGACAAACTGGTGGTTTTATAGATGTATTTGTGGGAGATAATCCCAATACCAACTTAGATGAAAGTGGTGGTTTAATTCGTCCCTATGGTCTTGCTTATGGACCAGATGGTAATTTTTACGTTTCCAGTTTCTTAACTGACCAAATATTACGTTATAATGGCGCAACGGGGGCATTTATTGATGTTTTTGCCCAGGGAAATAGTAAAAAAGATGGCTTAAATGGACCAAACGGGCTACTCTTTATCAATAATAGTCTTTATGTTACCACCCAAGGAAGTGTAGCTACAGTTAATCCTCAAACTGGAGAGGTTAAGGCTGATTTTAGTGCAGGTTTGTCTAGTCAAGTTTTACGTTACGACTCCCTAGCAGCGGGAACAACACCCACAGTTTTTGCTACTCCGAAACCTTCTCCAGATAGTTTTAACTTTGTCAGTTTGCTGGGTTTAGCGGTGGGTGAAGATAGTGATTTGTATGTGAGTGACTTTGCTAACGGTATTCAACGTTATGATGTGGAAACTGGGAATTTAGTTAATACTCTTCCTACAAATTATACAACTAATAAACCACCCAGTAATAATTTTATTGGCGGACTTGCTTTTGCGCCTAATGGTAATTTACTGACTGTGGGTTTTAATGTTAGCACGGCACAGGGGGCTATTCTCAGCTATGAAAGTGAGGGTAGTTCAGTTGTTAACCCATTTCAGGTTTTAGTTCCTACAAACCCGGTTCTAGAACGTCCTGTGGGGATAACTTTTTTCCCTACAGAAAATCAGTTAGTATCTGGAACTTCTGGAAATGATGACTTAGTTGCGGGTAAAGATTTAGAAGCTGTTGTTGACACTGTATATACTGGCGCTGGTGATGACAAGGTTGATCTGGCTATCAAAACCTATGCAAGTGATAACAATGTTTTCTTAGGTAGTGGTAATGATGTGATAGATGTCAGTAAAAGCGATCGCGTTTTTGGTGATTTAGGTAATGACACTTTTTATGCTACTGATGGTAAAGGTGGTAATCGAATGTCCGGTGGTGCTGGTAATGATACCTTTTTCTTGGGTAGTAATGACCGGGCTTTGGGTGGTGATGGTAACGACACCTTCTTTATCCAGACAGGTGGTAATAATTTAATCAGTGGTGGTGCTGGTGCTGATAATTTCCAGATTGTTACTCTCGAACTTCCTAAAACTGCTAATAGGATTTTAGATTTTCAGATTGGTATTGATACTATTAGTATTCTTGGTGCTAAAGAACTTGGTATTTCTGCCACTAATTTAGTATTGAATCAAACGGGTGGCGATACTAATATTATCTTTGGTAACACAACTCTAGCTATTCTCAATGGCGTTACAGGTTTAAATGTTAATGTCATCAATCTTGTGAATTAAAGCAATACAATGGAGGGCGGGGAGACCCCGCCCCTACATTACGCTTTGTAATATTTATTCTTTGCGCCTTTGCGCCTTTGCGTGAGACATATTCATTGTTAGGAAAACCTATTTATTAGGTTGAGGAGTCATCCGCAAATAAGGTTTAATTTCTTCGTAACCTTTAGGAAACTTAGCTTTGAGGACTTCAGGATCTTTCAAAGATGGGACAATTACCACATCTTGACCATCTTTCCAGTCTGCGGGAGTAGCAACACTGTAATTATCGGTTAATTGCAAAGAATCAATGACGCGCAAAATTTCATCAAAATTGCGGCCAGTGCTGGGAGGATAGGTGAAAGAAAGACGGAGTTTTTTGTTGTTGTCAATGACAAACACAGAACGCACGGTGACAGTAGCCGCCGCGTTGGGGTGAATCATATCATAAAGTTCGGAAACTTTACGATCTGGATCTGCCAAAATTGGGTAATTGAGGGTGGTGTTTTGGGTTTCTTCAATATCCCCTACCCAACCTTTATGGGATTCTACATCATCAACGCTGAGAGCGATCGCTTTCACATTACGTTGATCAAATTCTGGTTTGAGTTTGGCAACAGTTCCTAGTTCGGTGGTGCAAACTGGTGTAAAGTCAGCAGGATGAGAAAATAGTACCACCCAGCTATCACCAGCCCAGGTGTAAAAGTCAATTTCCCCATGTGTGGAGGCTTGAGTAAAGTTAGGTACTGTATCGCCAAGACGAAGAGTCATGTAAGATTCCCTGTATTCTAAAAAGACATTTATATTCTACCGCGACAGTATGACACAAAAGACCGATTACCCCATCGGGCTGTCGCGGTTTGCAACAAAATTTTAAGTTTAAGCTAGGTGTTGTTCCACTTTTGCAACTAATTCATTGGTCAAATGGTGGACGAGTTCAGCGTTAGCGGCTTCTACCATGACTCTAATTACGGGTTCTGTTCCCGAAGCCCGGACTAGGATTCTACCATGATCACCCATTGCGACTTCGGCTTTAGCGATCGCTTGTTGGACAGGTTGACAACTTTCCCATCCTAACCGTCTTTCCCGATCTAATACTCGCACATTGCGTAAGATTTGCGGATAGGTTTGAAAACTTTGATCTACCATTTCTCCCAAAGAGAGATTAGCCTCTTTTACCACCGCTGCAATATGTAAAGCTGTTAATAACCCATCTCCAGTCATCGCATAATGACTACACAGGATATGTCCTGACTGTTCTCCTCCTAACATTCCCCCAGTTTTCCGCATTTCCGCTTGCACATATTGATCACCGACAGCGGTACGAATTAATTTACCACCTATTTGTTCCCAAGCCCGTTCAAAGCCTAAATTAGCCATCACGGTAGAAACTATCAGATTATCTGGGAGTTGTTGTTTTTGTTGTAAATGGCGACCCCAAAGGTAAAGAATGTAATCACCATTAACGGATCTGCCCGTATTATCCACAGCTAAAACCCGATCTGCATCGCCATCAAAAGCAAAACCCATATCGGCTTGATGTTCCTTGACAGCGGCTTGGAGAATATCTAAATGTGTAGAACCGCAATTGACATTAATGCGATCGCCATCTGCCTCATTATGTAAACAAATAACCTCCGCACCCATTGACCTAAATACCGCAGGTGCTAAACCCACCGCTGCACCCCAAGCTAAATCTAAAACAATCTTCATGCCTTCGAGAGTCAGTCCAGATGCTAAAGGTGTTTGGATAGACTGGCTATAGGTTTTAATTAACTCTGTCCGTGAATAATGTCTACCGCAGTTATTTATTCTCAAATCAGAGGAGAATTGACCTCGTAATCCTGCCTCAATTTCGCCTTGTAGGGCTTTAGATAACTTACCACCCTCGGCATCAAAGATTTTAATTCCGTTGTCTTCTGGAGGATTGTGGCTGGCGGAAATCATGATTCCCCCAATGGCATCAGTGATGCTGGACAGATAGGCTACACAAGGGGTAGGGCATAATCCTAAATACCACACTTCCAAACCAGCAGCAGTTAACCCGGCGCTCAAAGCCATTGCTAACATATCACTGGAATTTCTGGAATCTTGCCCCAAAATAATTGGACCGGGAACAGTGGCATAATTACGGAGAACAACTCCTGCCCAAAAACCCACTTGTAAAGCTAAAGGCGCATTCAGTAAGTCTCCCACCTTGCCGCGAATGCCATCTGTGCCAAATAAAGCATTAGCTGGCAGTGGTATGGAATTGAACATCCCACTATTTTCCACTTCCGAAATACAGCCTTGAATTCGAGCCATTGATGAAACCATAAATTTAAAAACTCCACACACAATCAATCACACAGGAGAATAGCACTTTCTTCCATTATTCTTGACGCTAATAAAACGCCAAAGGAACTCATTGCTTAATGATTTTTAATATAAATTCTCATCAAATAGTTTTAATCTTACATTCTAATGGGGTTTTTTCACCATTACGGACAAAAAACTCCCACAGTTAATTTTTTTACAGTTGAGAATTTTAATAATATGAACAGCAATTTAGCAAGCAAATTACGTGTAGGTACAAAAAAAGCACACACTATGGCAGAAAACGTGGGTTTTGTCAAGTGTTTTTTAAAAGGAGTTGTGGAGAAAAACTCCTACCGCAAGTTGGTTGCTAACTTTTACTTCATTTACGCGGCTATGGAAGAGGAGTTGGAGAAACATAAGCATCACCCAATTTTAAGCAAAATTTACTTTCCTGAACTGAACCGCAAGCATACCTTAGAGCAAGACCTTCATTACTACTATGGTTACAATTGGCGAGAGCAAATCAAATTATCTGCTGCGGGTGCGGAGTATGTAAACCGGATTCGGGAAATTTCGGCGACTGAACCAGAATTATTAATTGCTCATTCCTATACCCGTTATCTAGGTGATTTATCAGGGGGACAAATCCTCAAAGGTATTGCCCAAACAGCAATGAAGCTGGGTGAAGGTGAAGGAACTGCTTTTTATGAGTTTGCAGATATTACCGATGAAAAGGCATTTAAAGCTAAGTATCGAGCCAATTTAGATGCTATGCCTATTGATGATTCTACAGGCGATCGCATTACCGAAGAAGCAAATGCCGCTTTTGGTGTGAACATGAAAATGTTCCAGGAATTGGAAGGTAATTTGATTAAAGCGATCGGCATCATGGTTTATAATGCCATGACCCGCAAACGGACAAAAGGTAGCACTGAATTGGTAACTGCGGAATAATTATGGAGGAGTCAGGAGTCAGGAGTCAGGAGTCAGGAGTCAGGAGTCAGGAGTCAGGAGGAAGAAAGAAGAAAGAAGAAAGAAGAAAGGAGGAAGAGTAAAACTTACTTGGTGTCTGACTTTGAATTTAGATTCTGTACCTCATTGATCTGCCATTTGCTGTAAGTTGAGAAATATTAACTTTTCTCATAATATCTAGGGGTAACAGCCTTGTGATTGTTTTTGTGTAGATAAAAGCAACCGGAGGGAAGTTACCCCTAAATTTTAAACTATGAACCGTTTGCAGTATATCACTTTCAAAGATTGGAGACTATTCTTATCTCCTCTTCTTTCTTTCTTCCTCCTGACTCCTGACTCCTGACTCCTGACTCCTAGCCCTCACAGATAACTTTTTCAGCAAACCCTAATTATGTTTTTATATTTATCTAAAATCATCCCACTATTTTTTTACCCGTTAGGATTAGCCAGTGTAAGTTTAATAGTAGCTTTGATCACCTTACGAAAACATCCCCGGATTGCGACTATCGCTATTTCCTTATCCTTAGCGTTGTTGCTAGTTTGTAGCAATGCCTGGGTCGCCAAATCCTTAGTCCGCAGCTTAGAATGGCAAAATATCCCCCCCTCAGAAATCCCCAACGCTGAAGCCATTGTCGTCTTAGGAGGTGCAACTAGATCACCAACTTGGCCAAGAGTAATGGCAGATTTAAACGAAGCAGGCGATCGCGTAATTTATGCAGCACAACTCTATTTTCAGAAAAAAGCCCCTATAATTATCCTGAGTGGCGGTCGCATTGATTGGCGCGGTAGTGGTTCTCCAGAATCAGCAGACATGGCAACTATTCTCACATCCATTGGTGTTCCGGCTGAAGCAATTATTCAAGAACCCAATTCCCTCAATACTTATGAGAACGCTGTCAACGTCCGTAAAATTCTCGCAGCTCGTCAAATCAAAAAAGTATTATTAATCACCTCAGCAACACATACACCCCGATCCTTGAAAATTTTTCAACGTCAAGATATTGATGTCATTCCCGCACCCACCGATTTTTTAGTTAGTCAAGGCGAACTTCAAGAACTTACCAACACGCCTAAATCCGCAATTCTCAATTTACTACCTGATACTGATAATTTAGATCAATTCACAAGTGCATTAAAAGAATATATTGGCACTTTTATTTATAGCCTGCGAGGTTGGTTATAGGAGTCAGGAGGTAGGGGCGCAGGGCCTGCGCCCAGTCAGGAGTCAGGAGTATGGCTAAAGCCACGCTGCGCTATCAGAAGAAAGAAGAAAAAGGTATTTGCAAAGATGAATATCCCTGAATATTAATTCAAAAATCAGAATTAATATAGAATTTTCGGCGTTGGAGAATTGAGGTAAGAAAGTCAAAAATTCCATCGCTCAAACTCTTACTCTCTGAGTCTCTGCGTGAAAAACCATCCATCCTTTACGCCCATACCAACATGACACAAGACCACCATCATCATCACGAACATGGACACCATCATCACAGTCACACCCCAGCAACATTTAGTCGGGCTTTTGCCATTGGCACTGTACTGAATATAGGATTTGTCATCGTTGAAGCAATTTATGGCTACTTAGCACATTCCTTGGCTTTGTTTGCTGATGCGGGTCATAACCTGAGTGATGTATTGGGACTGCTTCTGGCGTGGGGTGCAAGTTCTCTGGCCCGTCGTCCTCCCAGCCACCGCTATACCTATGGATTGCGTGCCTCCTCAATTCTAGCAGCTTTAGCCAATGCCGTAGTTTTACTTTTATCTATGGGGGCGATCGCTTGGGAAGCCATTCGTCGTTTTCATGATTCCGCACCAGTATCAGGAGGAACAATTATTGGTGTAGCCCTAGTTGGCATTATCATTAATACTGCTACTGCACTTATGTTTATGTCAGGACGCAAAAGCGACTTAAACATCCGGGGAGCATTTTTACACATGGCTGCTGATGCCCTGGTATCCTTGGGAGTTGTAGTAGCCGGAATTGCCATTTTATTCACCCATTGGCTATGGCTTGACCCATTATTTAGCTTAGTGCTTGTGGGAGTCGTCGTGATTGGGACGTGGCACTTACTCAGAGACTCTGTAAATTTAGCACTTGATGGCGTACCAGCAGGAATTGAACCCCGTGCCGTGAAAAATTATTTAATTGAATGTCCTGGAGTCTCAAAAATCCACGATCTTCATATCTGGGCTATGAGTACAACAGAAACCGCACTCACAGTTCATTTAGTCATGCCAGGAGGTTATCCTGGTGATGCTTTTTTATGGGAAGTTTCCCAGGAACTCGAACACCATTTCAGTATCAAACACTCTACTATTCAGGTAGAAACAGGGGATTCAGCTTATCCCTGCGCCTTAGAACCAGATCACGTAGTTTAAAAAACCCTAATACAGCAGAATTTAGGAGTAAAACTAGCTTTGTGTATAGATTTTTAACACCAAGCTACTTACTTGCAACTGATGTACACATAGTTGCAAAAAAAATATAAATAAATATTGTTTTTTTTGCAAAAAATTTGTTATATTTGTTTACATAAGATAACAAAGCTTAGTAAATCCTAATGGGGGTGCTAAACATGACTAATGCAACAAAAACATCTACTTTACCTGTAGCAACTGATCGTAACGGTTGGCGCTGGGGTTTTACACCCGAAGCGGAAATCTGGAATGGCCGTTTAGCAATGATCGGTTTTTTAGCAGCAGCTTTGATTGAACTATTTTCCGGTCAAGGTTTTCTCCACTTCTGGGGAATTCTGTAATTTTTCCATAACATAATTTTTGATGAATCAAAAGCCTGGTAGTTATCATTAACTACCAGGTTATTTACTTGAAAATATACAGTGTTTATTCATTCTCCATAAAGTTAATGATTTAACTAATTTGGATTTTACAAAGATATAGCTGCGGTTTTTCCCTTGCGAGGTATCTCTACCCCGTTTAGGTAAGTTTTTTTGGAATTACTTATGGTATTAATCTTCTGATTACTGCGTTTATTATCTACACCTGCCGTTTGTTTTTTGGCATTATTGATAATCTCAGCAATATCATTCATATATGTATCTTGATCACCCTGTGATGATTGACAATAACCACCACATAAAGTTTCTGCTTGTCCGGGATTTATCTCTTTCAGTAGCAACCTGATATCAATCTGATTAATGTCGGTATTTATGATTTTATTCATGGTTTTAATGAATCATAAGTATAACTAAACCCCATCCTGGCAAAAATTCTCCTAATTCTCATCTATCTATTGGCCAAATTTTTATTTGCGAATAGACAAACTACTGGATGATTCCGTCCGCATTTTTCTAGTTTCTTCCAATATCTTATCTATATCTTCTTGAGATAGACGTTGAATATAGTTAATTTTAACTTCTTCCAAAAAGTCATTGAGTAAACTTTGAATTTCTACTAAAACTTGTTTTTGCTGCATTTCTGAACTAAATGAAGCTGTGAATTTTTCCATTAGCTGAGTAGAAAGTTTTGCCGCGACCGGATCTTTGATAGTGCTAGATAAAGCAGCATAGATATTATTAGTAATTTGCGTGGCTAGTTGTTCACTAATTTGTGTTTGAGCTTTACCTAATCCTGGTAACATAAGGATGTTACTATATCCTGGTAATTGTTGACAAGCGATCGCTATACTGTGACACAAAATTGCATTTACTTCTGGTTGAATTTTCGGTAACACCTGATTAACCAGAGTTTTAATTAACAATCCAGTAATTGCTTCGACTTCATTGATATTATTAATATCTATATAAGAACGTGCATGATCTGATTCTAGTAGCCAACGGGTAATTTCACCTCGTTTAATTGAACCTTGAACTTGGTTGATTACTTGGACTACGACAATTTCTGTAATTTCTTCTGCAAAATTAGCCAGAATACCTTGATGAATTTGTCGTCTAATTACATAAAAATCAATTAACTTTGCCTGATCAAGCCTAATGGTAACTGGGATGATTCGTAAATATCGCCAAATTGGTATTAGTAATAATATATCATACCAACGCCAAAGAATTGCTTCTAACCAACTTAAATGGCTATATCTACGTTTTATTAAGAACGTACGTCCTAATAATTCTGTGGCAAATAGAACTATAAATGGTAAATCAATTATCCAAAATTCATCAGAAAATTCCCCATTCTCATCAATTTTTCGATAATAGTTTTTGGCAATTCCAGGGCGAATTTTTTGGTTAAAAAAAGCTATTTCCTGATTCCAACCATTTTTAGATAAATATTCCTGACTCCAAAAGGTATTAAATGCAGCTTTAGCAGATTCCTGTCCGATATGTTCTCGCATCCGATTTTTGATTTTTTCCAGAGTTCCACTTTTACCCGCACCTGCAAATGGATTAGTTTCAATCATTTCTTGGCTGAGAAGACGAATGTTTTCTAACTTGGCGTTGACTTGCGGAGAGATTAAGCCTGTTTGAGTTACTTGCTCTTCTAATTCAGCTACTAATTCTAGGTATTTTTTTGTGTCACGATGAGGTTCAATACCTTTAATTGGATCGTATAATTGAGTTATTCCAGGAACTCGACGGAAGTAAAAATCTCGCCAAGGTAAATAACTTAAATCAAAGAAAATTAATACTAAATTGACAGTGGCTGTAATTGCCATGACTCTCTCAAACCATAGGTTTTTGTGTTGGGGAATTTTTAATTTACTCATGATTTGTAGTTATAGTAAATTGTAGGTTTACGAAATACAGTAGCATCAGTTTGAAAACCAGTGTCATGAACGTTAGTATTATTTAATAGCATATACTACCGCAGTGACGCAATTAATACTATCGAAACTTTACTCTCTTTGTACAAACTAACGATAATACGTATGTTTAGCAATTCCGAATATTAGACGGAGGGTGAAAACTAACTTTTGTTATATCCATTAATAATCAATTAGAGTCGAATTAATCAGAATTAATAACTAATTATTAAGCCATAAGTTAAAAAAACTTCAAAATTACCTGCTAGTGTCTTATTATCAAGGATTTAATCCCAAGGAGTTTTTATGATGTGGTGTGATTTAAACAAGTCTAGAGTAACTATAGCTTTAACCTGTATAGTGGCAGCAAGTGCTGTGTCTTCAGATATGACTTTTGCCGCTCGTGGGCGCAACTATAAGCCCGATGAATTCCGATCTGTATTACGTGGATTGGGTTATAACGTTAAGGTTACAAAAGATCCTCTGACTGACGAGGAAACTAAAAAGGCTATCACTCAATTTCAAACAGGCTACAAGTTAACGGTGGATGGGAAAGTAGGTCCCCAAACCCAAGATCAAGCTGCTATCATTGTCCAAATTTTGCAAGCTAATTTGAATGCTGTACTGAAACCAAAAACTCTACTTCCTCGTAATCAATTCTACAGTCCCCAGTTAGAAGAGTTGGTAAAGGAGTACCAGAAAAAACATCAACTCCCAGAAACTGGGATTGCTGATTTAAAACTTCGCCAAAAAATAAATGAAGAAGTTAAAACTATCATTAGTAAACCAGTAACCAAACCTGAACCTAAAGCTACACCAACAGCTACACCAACAGCCACACCAACAGCTACACCTACACCAACAGCCACACCAACACCTACACCAACAGCCACACCAACACCTACACCAACAGCCACACCAACACCTACACCAACAGCCACACCAACACCTACACCAACAGCCACACCAACACCTACACCAACAGCCACACCAACACCTACACCTACACCAACAGCTAAACCAACAGCTAAACCAACGACTAAACCAACGACTAAACCAACGACTAAACCAACGGCTAAACCAACGGCTAAGCCAACAGTCACACCTACAGCCACACCTACAGCAACACCTACAACTGACCCAATGGCTACACCAACAGCTACACCTACACCCGAAAAGTAAAGTCAAGAATTAGAAATCGGTAGAAAATCAGGACTTATGCAAGTGTCACACTAAAAATTTGTTATCGGGTGTATCAGATGGCATAAATCCTGCAAATAAACAGATTGTTAATATCTGACGTGGTTGGTGAGTTTGCCGAACCACACCCTACTAACGTGCCAGTTGTGTAAATCTTGGAAAATGACAGGCGGAATATAGAACTAATATTTGATTTTTGAAATGTAAGGTGTGTTAGCGGTAGCGTAACGCATCCTACAAATACTGAGATTTTTTCAAAATTCAAATACTATTGCTATAGCCTGTCAGATGTTTACTCAAGATCAAATAAAATTCAGGTTTTCAATTTTAAAGCTTCTGTTGCTGATATTCCTTCACCTTGAGTACCGAAATACCATAAAGCTGAACTGGCTTCAGCACGAGTTACAGGTTTTTTGGGTTGAAATAAGGTTGTATAACCAAAAACTCGGCGAATATTCGATTGTTCGGCGTTTTGAAAGTCCGCTAAAACTGCTCTTAATGCTTTTGGTTCAATGTTACCTGCATCTTGAAAACCCCAAGTTTGTTTAACGGCTTCTAAATTAGCAGCAGGTAAGGCTTGACGGGTATCTAAAGGAACTTTCCATAGGATTAATTGTTCTCGTGTTAAAGGTGCGTCAGGACGAAATAAAACCGCTGTGGCATCTCCAGATAAAGCACTGGGAATTAAACCTGCTTCTGCTAATCCTTGAATGACGGGAAAATCAGGATCTTTGGTTAAAATATCCCTAAAAGCTGGTTGAGTGCTGGTGGCTGCTAACCGAATTTGTTTAGCGGGATTGTTCGCATACATGGCATTATTAGCTGCAACTAACCAGCGAGCATATTCTCGACGGGTGATAATTTTATCAGGGAGAAATTCGTTTGTTTTGGGTTCGATGGATAAAACACCTAATGTAGCTAAGTCTTGAATGTGCGCTCGCCATTCTGGTGGTGCTTTTTGAATATCAGTAAATTCTTGAGTTGCTAAGGTTTCCGTTTGGTTGGTTGGTTCGCTCGTTGGTTGGGTGACTACGTTAAGATTATTAATATTAGGTAATACTGGACCAATAAATTCTGGATTAGCTGAAGGGGTAACTGGGTTAGTAGCTGTAACTTGAGAATTAGATGAATATTCAATTATTAATTTAGTGGCTGTTTGGGGTTGATTGAGTTCAGCTTGAGTCACAGTTTGTGGCACAATTGTGACATTGATGAGTAAATCATTGAGTTTGGCAGAAAAATATCCCTCTGCATCATCTTGAGGCTGTTGCACAATTTGCCAGTTTTTAGCCTGAAATTGCTGGCGGTAAAAGCTGGTGATTATATTACTAGGATCTGCACTTTGCCAACGAATTGATATTTTATTTTCGGAATTAACTGGTTTGACTTCCTCTAGTTTGGCGTTGGGGTAAATGGGTATATCTGCGGGAAAATCAGCCGGTAATTTAATTGTTGATGTGTTGGGGTTTGGTATTGTTTGCTGACTCTGAGGTTTGCCAAAAGGAACAGGATTATTTTGCAACTGAGGGTCAGCCGCTAATGATTGTTCTAGATTTTTAGCGGTTGGACTGTTGGCACAGGCTGTTAAGGATAGTAAAACAGCAACACTCAGGAAGATAGCAGGATAGTTACGGGAAAACACAAAGAAATCACAAATTGATTTTCACCTCCTACACTAGCATTTTTGGGGCTGGGTGACTGGGGAATTAAAACAAGTTAATTTTATACTATGGAATAGGGAATAGGAAGTAATTACCTATTCTCTATTGTAAGCCTAAACTTTAGATAACTAACAACTTAAGTGATTTAGTCAATTGTAATTTGTTGTGGTCCATTGGTTTTGCTGTTTTGTACTTCTGTACTCAGGTTACTAGAGCTATTGCAACAACCTTTTTTATTTAACCAGCTTTTAACAGGATCTTCAGTCAGGTTGAGTCGGAGGACACCGGAGACGAACCCACCTAAAAATGAAACTGGATGTTGGGCTAGTTCTTGAAATAGGGGCGACAATTCAGTAATAAACATTAGACTCTCCAGGTATTGGTTTTAAAAATTATTAATTCTTGATTAATCTTAACAGATGCCGGCTAAGAAGCAACTAACAACTGATTGGATAATATTTGGCTGTATGATATTTATCATTGGTTGAACTATCTACTGATATCATTAACCTTGATTTCCTGTCAGTTTTGAACTAAAATACGGTATTTAAATTAATAATTAAATTATGGCAAGCAATTGGGAAAACTTTCTCAAAAATTTAGGAGAATGGCGTGGTTCATTTACTAAAATCTCTGCCAATGGTGAGATATTAGATTCTACTCCTAGTATTTTAAATTTGGATGCTGATGATAATAATCAAGCTGTAATTTTTAGATTACGTCGTTTTGATTCTCATGATTATGATAGTCCTCCTCTTCAGGATTATCAACAGGAATACCGTTATTTAGGAAAAGGGAATATATTTTTTGCTACGGGAGCTTTTTCTAAAGGAACATTGCAATTAGCACCTTTTTCGGAATTTGGAACGGAATACGGTTTTGTTGATGATGATCGGCGATCGCGCTTGGTACAATTATATGATCAACAAGGCAACTTTATTAATTTAACTCTGATTCGGGAATTTCGCAGTTTTACAGATGCTTATGAACGTCCGCAACTGACGGTAGAACAGTTAATTGGGAATTGGCAAGGTCAAGCTCATACAGTTTACTCAGATATGAGACCATCGGAAACTTATGCTACTTATTTAGAAATTCAAAAAATAGGTGATGGATATTTAGAGCAAAAGTTATCTTTTCAATCTCAAATTATTACGGCTAAAGCCAGAATAGAAGGTAATAAAATCATCTCGGAGACGGAAGGAATTCCTCGACAGATTTTGTTGTTACCTGACGGAACTTCTAGTAATGTGCCTTTGCAATTGAAATTGAGAAAACCTTTTTTTGTGGAAGCGGGTTGGTTGGTTAGAGAGAATGAACGCCAAAGGTTGATTCGTAGTTATAGCGATAAGGGGGAATGGATTAATTCGACTCATGTGATTGAATATAAAATTTAGAAGAACCCCAACCCCCTCCCCGCAAGCGAGGAGGGGGCTTTGAAAAGGGATTTTATGATGTGGGTGGCTGTTCTGGGAACATACATTTATCTGAGTCACAACCGCTAGGGCCTGCTTCTGATAATTCTCCTAAATCGTAACGACTTAGGACTCCACAGAAATCATCTGTTCTGCGTCTAGCTTTGACTTCTTTAGATAAGCGTTCGTAAGTGGCTTTGTCTATGGGTTCAAAGGGGAGACGGGGGAAGGATTGCAAGTCGTCAAATCGGGCTAACAACGCAGCAGAAATATATCCTTCATCATTTTGGATAGCTTCATAGATGCGTGTTCCCAATAGTTCAACTTCCTCAGAACGGAGTTCTAGGGTGGCTGAGGTGTTATGGGTGACGTAATGGCTCTGGACTTGCATCACAAAGTCTAATTGCGCCAAAACGGAAAACTGAGATACATCAATAACATCAGCACCGGGTAAGTCAGCCCAAGATACAGCGACGGGGATTTCGACTAACCATTCTGTACACCGAGGATCAAAAGGATCGTTGAGGAGGTTGCCGTTTTCGTCTTTGTCTGATTGGGAGGGGATGACGTTGTAACCGTAGTCTATACAAGCTAGGGCTACAGGGTCATTTTTACGGAAGGTAATGCGACGGATGAATCTTTGGGCTTTGGGGGGATGCCAACCGGGAGAAGCGCCTGTTAAGAGGGATTTGGTATTGTGAGATTTCAGCGCTCCTTGCCAGTACCAAGAATCGTCATCATTTACACCTGCCACTGCAAAGTCATAGCTGTAATCAGGTATGGTTTCAAATTCAATAGCAGCCACTCGATAGGGACTAAAGGCAAATTGACGTTTTGGTGCAAATAAAGGACGTAAACTACACTTACGACTATGGATATTGAGATAAGCCAGTGATTCTGGTTGAGACAACATTCGGCTTAAGGATAAACCCCACATATTTTTAGTTTTCTGTAGGTTCTCTCCCTGGGTGTTATGGAAAATTGAGAAGCAGAGTCCGACGGCTTCACCTACTTGTTGCAAGTTGCGGATGAATGCTTCACTAGCGGAGTCAATTGATAATGATCCTTTCTCACGGACACAGCCATCTGTATCAATGAGACCACAGAAAAATGACAGGATTGTTTCTCGTGATGAACGACGGATTGCTTGGGGAATCCGGTCAAGATCAATACTATGAGATTTGTCTAGTTGATTGAGTTTCAGCCAATCAAACAGTTGTTTGCAAGCAAAAGTTAGTTCTCCTCGTGAGTTGTCATTGCGAGGATCGTAACTAACAGTTCCAGTTAGTCCAAACCATTTGGAGGAAATGGTTTGTAGTCGTTCTACTAGATCAAATTCTTGAGCATTAAAGGCAAAACGAATCCGATATTTGTTTTCACTGAAAGCACCGTCTCCAAACAAGCAACCCAAAAAGTAGCCAATTTCCGGGTTAAGGGTGGTGGGAGTAACAATATCTTTGACTAAGACACCTCGGCTATGTCCTTCTGTTTCTTGACGGTAATCACGAGTGTATGGTCGCGGGTTAATACTCAAAAGTAGAGCATCTTCTTGTTTGCTGTATTCTCCAAGAGAATAGGTGATTTCCATTCCGATGGTTAGTTGGTCAGCACGTACCCAAGCATTATCTACGTTGAGACGATGGTTAGGAGTCATGCGTAAGACTCGACCATTATTTAAGGTGATGCGGACTAGGTTTAGAGGCTGATTGGCGATCGCTTTATCTGCTGCTATCCCTTGACGAACACTCAGGTCTAATCCTTCTGTTTCGCCACTGCCGGCATCTATAATTTCATCAGCGTAAAGTAACCCTTGATCAAATATCCGTAAGGCTGTGCGATCTAGACAACCGGCTGGCTGAACTGTGGTACAACGGTTGGGACGTTTGATATTGTGGCGATCGCAATATTCCCACACTACTTTATGGACGACATCTTTCCAGAAGTTGAGATATTTTTGCTCACCACGTTTAAAAATCAGTCCTTCAGGAGTTTCGGGTCTTCCTGCTTCCCACCAGCGTAACCAATCTGTACCAAAAGCATGAACAAAGAAATCAAATAAACCAGTGAAGGATACACCGACAATGGGATCTAATTCCCGGCTGTATTGATAGCGGGGTTCGAGAAATTGGTGATTTAACAGGGCGACGACAGAAAGCGCCCCAGCGGTAAATGCTTCTTCTTGTTCTTTATAGTTGTCGGGGTCAAGTTGGTTTAAGTGTACCTCAGCCAAATTACAGTGGAAGTTAGCACCAATAATCTCCAGTTTTGTTATCCTAGAGGCTTTTTATCCTCTAGTTCTACAGGTTCTATATTCCCTGTAGCTCCGCGTACCTTTTGTACGTATGACTGTAAATGATAGAGAAATTCTTTTCGACTACAGGGTTTTCCCACAACAATTTGGCAGATAGTTCTAATGTCCAAAATGTTATGTTCCTTTTGAATTGAATCCCACAAAGGCTGAAAGAAGCTTTTGAGCTTGTTTAGTTTTAAAGAGAATAGTTGATCCGAATTGTCTAATGCGAAAGAATAGGCCAATGCTTGGACACCTGAATTTGTGAATGAAGTTTTGCCATGCTGTGCTTGGATTGAACAATGCTTTGAGCAAAAACGCCTTTGAGATGCCTTATGTTGTATCACCTCAAAGTTTTGTTGGCATAATTCACAAATTAAAGTATATCTAGGAGCTATAAGTCCTGTTTTCTGTCCTTTTCGAGATTGGTGATAAGCTTTTCGCTTTGGACTATTGAGAAACTTTTCCTTAAATTCAGGATCTGCAAATCTAGCTTTTGCCTTAGCACTAATTTTATCTTTGGTTTCCTCAGTTTGAGTAACACCATACATTGGGTTTTTACTCCCAAAGCTATTCATGCCTCTGACTTTAGCAAATGATTTCCATTCCTGTTTCAAGTGTTCAAATACAAAAGGAGTGGGCTTGATAAGTTGTCTTAAGTCTTTTTCTTGCAGAATGGTAACTTTTACATTGTACTCAGACTGAAAAAGCTGAACTTTTGGCAGGTCATACGTAAAGTTGAAAGCACCCTTGATTTCAACATATTCACCTGTCTCCAAGAGGAAATCAGGTTTATACCTGACTCCATTGGAGAGTGTATAAGTTTTGTGTTCGTATGTCCAACCAATGTTCATATAGTCCAAGTATCTTGCGTAAATGTATTCAAGACTAGACCGGAGACAATGCTCACCGTAAAAACCCGAGTAGCCATAAAAATTACTTGTCATACGTACCCCCACACTCTTGGAGATTTATATTCTAGAAAACAATTTTCATTGCAATCTAGTTTCACTCTCTACGCTGTACGGTGTCAACAGCTTTTTAGTTCCATTGATTACCACGGGATTAGCTTCTCAGCTTTCCCCGTATTTGCGGGGTTTTTTACGTGAGGCAAGTATTACAAAATACCACACGGATTTAAGCCAAATCTACCTGTTCTATGTTCTAGCTCATCAGCATCAATTTCAGGATGGTATTCTTGTATCCATTCTTTGGCTTTTCCTTGCTCGTAAGCCTGCAAAAAGTCTTTTTTGATTTCTGGTGTATTTAATAAATCAGCATTAGCTCTAGCGACAGCTTCACCTGCCCATTGAATTGCCCCTTCACCACTGTAATATTGTTTACGTACAGCAGCAATGGACTCTTCTAGGGTTGGTTTGCGGTGAAAGACTCTGGTATGGTTGGCCATTCGCAAAGAATCGCGTTCTGGATCTATGCGCCAGTTTCCTTCTGTGTCTTGTTGCCAGAGGTTATCTTTGGCAGTTGCGCCTTGTTCATCTTCGGAAACGAATTGTCTCATGCCCGCGCTTCTACGGATATTGCCAGCAACAATTGTTACAGCGGCTTCATCAATTAATAAACAGCATTCAACTGAATTTAATTGTCTGCCTATTGCCTTATTGAGAATAGAGGCGCAACGCTGATACAATCCAGGCAACTTCACAGGGTTAGCCATGCCGCCAAAACCTTTGAGGGTTTCCCCAGATTGGCGGACATCGCTAATATCAACAATTACCTGAACGTCACCTGTGAAGCGTTCATCGGTAGAAAGTTCTAACAGGGTTTGATAGGATTTTACCCAACCTTCCCGGCTGTCTCCAACGTGGATAATAGCGGTGTTTGCTTCTATATGGGTTTGTGTAAATTCACGACGCTGTTCTTTAGGAGTGCTGCCAATTTCACCTTTGATGGTGATAGTTAGGCGATTACGGATAGGGGGAAGTTGATTAATATACTGTGGTTCAATGATAGCACCTGTACCGCAGCCCATCATGGCTAGATCCATCATCAATCCAAAAGCACTCCAGTCTACAAGGTTGGTAGAGGTGCAGTTATAAGCACCGGAGAAGTTTTTGGGTTTGGTTAACCAATCTGTACCCCCAACCCACATCCAGCGCCCACTGGGGAGGGATTTCATGTTTCGCTGCATCTTGTCTAAAATGGCAGCTTCTTCACGGGTGAGTTTTCCCAGTTCTACTAAACCGCGTAAAGTGCGATCGCACACCTGCTCCCATGTTTCCCTTAAACCTGCCTCTGTCCGACGGCTGTAGGTTCTAAAAAACACTGGATTGGCTGCTGGGGCTGATTCTGGAAAAGTTGCACCCTGACGTTGACGTTCAAGTTCTCGAACCATGATAAAGTATGATTGCTTGTGGACAAACTATGACTATACGCCAAGTAGATTTAGGATTAAAGATTGAAAAATTTACCACTTTGCGCTATAGCTTAGTTTGTGTCAATTATAACTATATTTTTGTTTTTTGTTTAAGTATAAAAACCTGACAGTGCATTATCAAGGTAATAGAATCTCAAGATTTTACCTCTAAGTTTTCGCGGAATGGGCCATCTGTGTAATAGTGCTGTTTGTGTAATTTTTACGTTGATAATCAGATATTGTAAAATACCACACATCGAACCAATGCAATAATCAGTTATGATATTAGAGATATGCGTATGCCCAGGCTAGTGGCATCTTCAATTGTAGATCAGTTATCCGTCAAGGTTTACGCTCTATAATTTTTGTTGTCTCTGAAATCAGACTTGCAAAGTGTCTGTTTTATGCCTGAACTATCGCCCCTTGTTGAAAATTACGTGATACATAATGACTATTTACGTTGGAAATCTCTCCTACCAAGCTACCGAAGCAGACCTAAAAAGCGTATTTGCTGATTATGGCGAAGTTAAAAGAGTTGTGTTACCTACAGACCGTGAAACCGGAAGACTGCGGGGCTTTGCCTTTGTTGACATGATGGACGATAGTCAAGAAGACAAAGCTGTTACAGAATTAGATGGTGCAGAATGGATGGGTCGTCAATTGAGAGTTAACAAAGCAAAACCACGAGAGGATAACCGAAGAGAGGATAACCGACGAGGTAGTTGGGGGTAAAAAAACCAGATTTTTAACTAAACAAGCAATTAGATAGTTAAAGTTTGCTAATCTAGGTTGGCTATGGATAATAGGTAACTGGTAAGATTATTTTATTACCTATTGCCTATTATTTCCTAAGTAATAATTTCCCTTAAATTCCGATACTGTACCTTATGAATCTGCAATAGGCTATACTAAGGACAGATATATAAAGAAATAATTAAGAGTCCTATTATCTATCGCGGTGATCATTCTCAAATTAGAGCCAGGGATCACAATGGAATGAAAGTGATTCTGAAAAAGTTGTCAGATTGGTTCATTCGCAAGTCTGATATTTAGGCAATCACGAACTGTATTCTGTGGTAAAGCTGTAGGATAAACAACAATGCTCGCCATTGCGTCAGCTAATATTACAGTCTGTAAGTGCGACTAGCCAAAGTTACTAAAAACTTATTGAGTATGGATATTGCCAGAGACTTGTTTTGATGATAGGGTAGGTTGAGTTTCAGTTTTCAAGAAAAAACCCCCAGTGGATGTTAGCCAGCTAGGGGAGTTTAGTTATCAGGGTGCATCTACCAACTAAATGTTCTCAAGTGCATAACGATATTCCGGATAAATTTATATTTAACAAGTTTGTTTTGAGTTCAGGGGTCAACTAACCAGAGGTTTTTGACAACGGTAGGAAAAGAAAAAACCCCCAGAGGTGTTAGCCAGCTAGGGGAAGTTAGTTATCAGGGTGCATCTACTTGTTAATTGTTCTAGGTTTCTATGTGATGCTCCGGAAAAAAAATGGGTATAGGGCAATAATTGTGTGGTGCTAATTACAGACAAGAAAAAACCCCCAGAGGTGTTAGCCAGCTAGGGGAAGTTAGTTATCAGGGTGCATCTACTTGTTAATTGTTCTAGGTTTCTATGTGATGCTCCGGAAAAAAAATGGGTATAGGGCAATAATTGTGTGGTGCTAATTACAGACAAGAAAAAACCCCCAGAGGTGTTAGCCAGCTAGGGGAAGTTAGTTATCAGGGTGCATCTACTTGTTAACTGTTCATTGTTTTTAACTTATGCTCCGGAAAAAATTACCCAAAAATTGCTGTTTGTCACATACCGAAAAAATTCCTGTGGCTGGTGGTTGGGTAGGGGAGTTGGTTGTTGGGATCTTATCTACTTAATAGTTTATCTACAAATGCTTAGAAACGTTCTTGTCACCCAGGAACGTTTTTTATTTACCAAAATGAAAAAAGAAAACCCCTAGTGAATTTTGGTCAACTAGGGGGATTGAAGATCAAGGTGCATCTACCAATAAACAGTTCTTTCCGGGGATCAAGCAATCCGGATAAAGTCATGGCAGCCCAATAGGTATAAAACCTTTGTTAAACACATCTGAAACATTAGCATGGCAAAATACATCTAAGGTATTGGCAGGGTTAGTCACTTATGACATTATTCTCAAAGGCAATACTGCTAATTGTTCTATATTTCTTTCTGTGGGGTGAACGGGATCATGTTTGCCGATGCCAGAACAGTTAATGTTTAGGGCATATAATTACAATGGATAGAGATTTAAATGTGGGTTATAACCTACTGAATGTACGAAAGGAATTTGTACGGTTGGCTGATCCGAAAGTTACGCACGTGGACAAGAAGTAGTATTCTACCTTGGTGGAGGCGGGAA
The DNA here is from genome assembly GCF_009711935.1 of Dolichospermum sp. UHCC 0259. Taxonomy (GTDB): domain Bacteria; phylum Cyanobacteriota; class Cyanobacteriia; order Cyanobacteriales; family Nostocaceae; genus Dolichospermum. Next base: position 47,950 of record NZ_VIKX01000070.1, read on the forward strand.
ATAAACAGCAATGTATGGCTTGCGCCACGTTGTGCTATCAGCATTGTCTAAGTTTTATGGAGCAGAAATTGTGACCCAGGAATTTCACCTTTCCGCAACGCCGGTGGGGAAAAATGACTATCTGGTGAGGACGGAACAAGTTGCGCCTGGGGTGCCGGTGGCAGAAGAACTGGTGCATTGGCCTGTGGCTGAGTGGTTGGCTGCGGCTGGGGATTTAATGGATGATCCTTTGCAGTCGGTGTTGCAGGGGAATATGGTAGCCAGAAACTCTGTTAACTTGGTGGCCTTGGGACAAGATTTGTATAATGCGTTGTTTCAGGGAACGCTGCGAGATAGTTGGATTACTGCCCAAGGTATTGCCCAAAATCACCAACAGGTGCTGCGGCTAAGATTGGGACTGAAGGATACGCGGTTGGCGCGGTTGCCGTGGGAAATTATGCACGCGGGCGATCGCCCTTTAGCTACTGGGCCTTATATTACCTTTGCCCGTTACCAAAGTGGGATTGTCCCACCATCGCGTTTACCAACTCATCATCTGCCCACGTCGCCGGAAGCACGGGGGATCAGAGTGTTAATGGTCATTTCTGCACCTACTGATTTAGTCCGGCTGGATTTACTCAAACAAGAAGCTATTAATCTCAAGGCAGAACTGCACCGGCAAACATTAAAAGTGGCTGATGGTAATCATCATCTGCCAGAAATTGAATTGACTGTTTTAGATCAACCGGGACGGGAAGAACTTACCCAAGCTTTAGAACAGGGACATTACCATATCCTCCATTATTCTGGTCATAGCAATGTGGGTGGCAATGGTGGACAAATTTATTTAGTGAGTAAAAAAACTGGTTTAACAGAAACTCTCAGTGGGGATGATTTAGCTGGGCTGCTGGTAAATAATAATATTCAAATGGCAGTGTTTAATTCCTGTTTGGGGGCATATCGGGCGAGGTCTGAGGTGGCTGAAGATTCAGGCGAACGGAACTTAACTGAAAGTTTGGTCAAACGAGGCATTAGAAGTATTTTGGCGATGTCAGAGCGCATCCCTGATGAGGTGGCGTTGACGCTGACGCAGTTGTTTTACCACAATTTGGGTCAGGGCTATGCTTTAGATTTATGTGTAAGTCGAGTCCGTCAAGGTTTAATTTCTGCCTATGGTTCTCAACAGATGTACTGGGCTTTGCCGATTTTGTATCTTCAGCGAGAATTTGATGGCTGTTTGACACCACAAGTTAATTTATCTGGCTATTCTGAGTTGCTGAAGGAATATCAGCCGCCTAAGCCGACCAATAGTTATAATTATGCTGCTGTAGCCAGTAATATTGAGAGTATGATGGCTATAGATGATATTCTTAATCCTAATTTTGGGCAGGAAACGACGGAGGTAGACTGGCTAGGGGAGGATACTTGGGGTGATCTGGTAGATGAAATTGAGTATGATGACCCTAGTTATAATGAGGACTCAGCAATAGTTTCCGATTTGTTTCGTCAGCTTGGCAAGCCGGTGACTAAGGCTGAAGAACCAAGTATGAAGGCGGAATTAATCGAGGAGAATCATCATTATCAGTCGGAAATGCAGGTTGCCCCCCCGAAACAAAATTTAGATTGGGGAAATGTCCCGACTCAGATTACCCCAACTCCTGTGAATTTTGAGCAGCGTGAGGTAAATCCTCAGTTATCACCATCACCTGTAACTCCCAAGGGTAATCGCTTTCACCGGACAAAATCACCATTGTTGTATGGTTTGCTAGGCGCAGGTGTAATTACTATTATGGTTGGGATTGGTTGGTGGTGGCATCAACGACAAGCACAGAAGTCTTCTGATGTTCCACCCATTCCTGGAGAAAATTTCACAAGTAATCAGTATCCACGCATTAATTTAGCTAGTTCATCTACGGGAATTGTTACGGCTACGGCTACGGCACAGTTGAGTCAAGGTAATTTAAAGTCTGGGTTGGATGCTGTTAATGAGTTACTGAATCGTGGGGCCTTTGCGGCTGCGGAAACGGCTTTAAATTTGATTCCTGTTGAGGATGCGGAAAATCCATCTGTGAACTTTTTTCGGGGACGTTTAGCTTGGCAGTCAGTGCAAACGAACAATAATAAGTATAGTATTGATGATGCCCGTCGTTATTGGGCTAGGGCTGTACAGAATCAGCCAGATTCTCTTTTGTATAATAATTCTTTGGGATTTGCCTATTATGCGGAGAATAATCTCAATTATGCTAATGATGCTTGGTTTAAGTCTCTGAGTTTAGCTTTAAAACCTCAACAGAATCAAGGTTCAGGTCCGGTGAAATATCCCCAAATAGCGGGAGAAACGGAGGCTTTGACGGCTTATGCTGGGTTAGCGTTGGGTTTATATAAATCAGCTAAGAATCAACCTGCTGATAAAGGCCAGCAATATTTACAGGAAGCGATTAAACTGCGACAGATGGTGATTCAAAATGCACCAGCAGACTTTACTATTGAGAGGTTATCACAAAATTGGCTATGGACGGAACAGGCGATCGCTGATTGGCAGGGTCTGGGACAGGCAAAATGATCACTTTTGCCAAAAAATAGTCCATAATGGGAAATGTGAAAAAAGTGTGAAATCCCATCCATCAGGCTGAAATTAAATAACTATGGCTATATTCACAGCGTGAGACAATGAATCTGCTTAGATATATAAACGACGTTATTAGAAGTCAGGAATCAAAAAAATGAAAAAAGTAGAAGCCATTATTCGTCCATTTAAGTTGGATGAAGTGAAAATAGCCTTGGTTAATGCGGGCATCGTCGGGATGACAGTTTCTGAAGTTCGGGGTTTCGGACGGCAAAAAGGGCAAACTGAACGCTATCGGGGTTCGGAATATACTGTGGAGTTTCTCCAAAAACTGAAAGTGGAAATTGTGGTTGAAGATGCCCAAGTTGATATGGTTGTGGATAAAATTATCGCTGCTGCCCGTACTGGTGAAATTGGCGATGGTAAGATTTTTATCTCCCCTGTTGAACAAATTGTGAGAATTAGAACAGGAGAAAAGAATACTGAAGCTGTGTAAGTAGTCAGTATTTGATACTGTTTATCTAAAAAATAGGCGTTGCTGATTTTGTAAATGTGAAAACAGGAAATCAGCAACGCTGTTTATTAAGTATAAGGTTGGCGATTTATCTCAGTAGGTGAACAGACAAAACAGAACTATGTAACAAAAAATAAATTTTAAGCACAATCAAATTCAGTAGTTAGTTTAAATTAGTATTATGGCGGTATGCACTTGGATGAGATACAGTGATTAAATTGCAAAACCTGTAGGGGCGGGGTTTCCTCAGCCTCGATTGTATTGTATCTGAAGGATAACCGCTATAGTTTTGGAATACAAGCTTAAGGACAAGCAATTTCAACACATCGCAATTAATGATGAAAAAAAGTGACTTGAATTTTCCTCAATATAAAATCTATCATTGGTTAAAGAATTTACCGAATCAACTGACATTACTCCCATCTCAAGTTGTCAGTGTAAGTGTATTTTTAACGTTATGTTTATTTGTTCCCCAAATTTGGATATCTTGGCACGCATATCTAAATTTTAATAATATTATTAAACATGAGTTAAAACTTCAAAATTTGAGTGATAGAATTACTTATTTAGATGAAGTGTTAACCATGTCAGCAAGAATGAATGCTGCTACAGGTAATTCTCTTTGGGAACGACGTTATAAATCATTTGAACCACAGTTAGATGCGGTAATTAAGGAATCTATTAAACTAGCACCTCAAGCTTATGCCTCTGAAGCTGCTAAGGAGACTGACATTGCTAATCAGAATTTAGTGGCAATGGAATATGAATCATTTAATTTAGTTCAAAGGGGTAAAAACCAATTGGCACAAAAACTTTTAGCTAGTCGCCAATATGAACTTCAAAAACAAAAATATGCTGCTGGTGTTGCTAGTCGCAATCAAGAAATTTTTCAACAACTTCAGGTTAAAATTAATGAATATCGGCAAGGATTATTTTGGTCAATCTTTGTTTCTGCGGTGAGTTTATTCATGCTGATGATAGCGTGGATGTTTGTATTGCAATTATTACAAGGATATGTAAAAGGCAGAAAAATTGCCCAAGATGCCTTAGAGAAAAGTAATCAAAATTTAGAAAATTCAGTAGAAAAACGAACACAGGAATTGCAGGAAAAAAATAGCGAATTGCAACAAACTCTCCAAGAATTACAACAAACGCAATTACAATTAATTCAAACAGAAAAAATGTCTTCCTTGGGGCAAATGATAGCGGGGATTGCCCATGAAATTAATAATCCTGTTAATTTTATCTACGGAAATATAATTCATAGTCAGCAATATAGCCAAGAATTATTTACATTAGTAGAATTATATCAGCAACATTATCCTGACCCTCCGCAGATTATAGCGGAAGAACTTGAGGCGATAGATGTGGATTTCTTAAAGGAAGATTTCACTAAATTGCTGCAATCTATGCAGATTGGTGCAGAGAGAATTAAGGCAATTATTCAATCTCTTCGTAATTTTTCTCGTTTGGATGAAGCGGAAATCAAAGAAGTTGATATTCACGAAGGTATTGATGGGACATTGATGATTTTGTCTCATCGCTTCAAAGAAACAAATAATAACGCTAAAATTACTTTAATCAAAGAGTACGGTTCTCTACCTTTAGTGAATTGTTATCCTAGTCAGCTTAATCAAGTTTTTATGAATATTCTGGCTAATGCTATTGATGCTGTGAGCGATCGCCATTTACATTATACAATAGATGAAATGAAAAATAACCCCAATCAGATATGGGTTAGAACTGAAGTTACAGATGAAAATTGGATATTAGTTCGGATTATTGATAATGGTCTTGGCATTTCTGAAGAAATTAATTCTAAGCTGTTTGATCCGTTTTTTACCACCAAACCAGTAGGTAAAGGTACAGGACTGGGGTTATCAATTAGTTACAAAATTATAGTGGATAAACATCATGGCAGGTTGTCTTGCAAGTCCACACCTAACCAAGGTACAGAATTTACGATTGAAATCCCTATTAATCAATCATTGTAAAGTTTACCATAACCTAATTGCCAATTATTTATTTGCTTTAAGTCATTCATTTTGCCTGCAAAGATATATTTAAGTGCAGTGCGTGTTTGTAAATATCCTCTGACTAAATAATGGTCTGGTTTAAGGTTAATGTCATCTATGGCTTGAGTAAATTTAATTGCAATTCCACAAAAGGTTTTATTAACTGGTAAGTTAACTTTCATAAACTCGTCATATACATAATTATTTGGCAGCATAAATACAGCATATACATGATGTTGACCCAACCAAGGACGGACTACTATTTTCTCAGGATGGATATAAGATTGTGTAATTTGGCTAACCATAAATCCCTCTTTTTCACAGGGTAAGTTTGGTAATTTATCTAAGCACTTCACAAAGCCAATGATGATCACTAAAGTCAAAGAAAATAAAAAATAAGGGAGTTGACGGTTTCGCACTGCTAGTATCAATAATTATTTATGGTTTTCATATTAATAGGATACCCAAAATAATAAAGTGTATTGCTACACAACTACTATTGCGGCTTATGATAATCAATATATCATTTAGTATCCGTAATTACTGCCATGAATAGGACTCTAGTTTGAATTACTGTGTTAAATTTTGCCAAAGGTCAGGCATAATACTGTTTATGTTTGCACTTCTTCGCTGAATATAACTAAATGAAAAGGATATTTTGGCAAAAAATTAGATTGTGGTGGTTATTTTTAATATCTTGCGGTCTTGTTTGGTCTATGATCATCCTATTACCAGTGTGGGCAAATTCTATTAATACCCTTCAACAACAACAGCAACAAGTTCAGCAACAACGTAAAAATGTGATTCAGGAACAGAATCGCTTAACTAACTTACAAACAGAGGCACAAAAACACCTTGGTGGTTTGAATCAAAATTTGCAAATTACTAATAATTATATCCAAGATAGTGAAATAAAATTACAACAAGCTAACCAAATTCTTCAGCAATTAGAAACTAATTTGTTTATTGCAGAACGTGATTATGAAAACCGCCAAATGTCTACAGTAGCCAGGTTACGGTTTCTGCAACGTTCCCCAACTTCTCAAGGGTGGGCGGTTTTATTACAAAGTCAAAATATTAGTGATTTTATCAGTCGTCGTTATCGCCTTAAATTAGTTTATCAGGCAGATCAAGGAATTTTAGCCAAATTATCTCAACAAGCAAATTTATTAATTAAACAAAGAACAGAAGTAGCAGGACAAAAAAATCAAATTGCTTTAATTAGAGAACAATTATTAGCCCAAAAAGCCGATTACCAAAATCAAGCACAATCACAAACGGAATTAGTCCAACGTTTAAATAATGATAGATTGGCACTAGAAGCCGCCCAAAATCAACTAGAACAAGATTCCCAAAATCTCACCATTTTAATTCAACAGAAAATAGCCGAACAAAAAGCCTTAGAAGCAGCCAGGGCGAAAACCGCGAGTAAAAATGTGATTATTCCCGGTACAGGTATCTTTGCACTTCCTAGTGATGCACCCACCAGTAGCCCCTTTGGTTGGCGTATACACCCAATTCTGGGTTATCGGCGGTTTCATGCCGGTTTAGACTTTGCCGCCGGCTATGGGAGTATAATTCGTGCCGCAGATTCAGGGACGGTGATTTTTGCCGGTTGGTATGGTGGTTATGGTAAAGCCGTGATTATTAGCCATAGTCAGGGGATAACCACCCTCTATGGACACACCAGCGAATTATATGTCAGTGAAGGACAAACTGTACAGAAAGGACAAGCGATCGCTGCTGTTGGTTCTACAGGCCTATCCACCGGACCCCACCTCCATTTTGAAGTCCGTCGTGATGGTACACCTGTTGATCCAGCAAATTACTTATAATTGAATTCTATTTAAATTCAAAAAGTATGTTATACTATCAAAAGTATAAGGGCGCGTGGCTCAGTGGATAGAGCAACAGGTTCCGGTCCTGTAGATCGGGGGTTCGAATCCCTCCGCGCTCACTTTTATTTTCTTTGGGATTTGAATTAGCCTTCCATGACAAAAACCATTGATTATTTCAACTTCATCATGGTGAATATATTATCTTTATACATAATTTTCCCTAATTCTGAAGCTATTTTATATACTTGGTCTTTCATTAACTAGCCCACCACTAGCGACCAAAGCTATAGCATTTTGTCAAAAACTACATCTAAAATTAATATGCGGAACCCGGGACTTGAACCCGGAAGCCCGTGAAGGCACTAGAACCTGAATCTAGCGCGTCTACCAATTCCGCCAGTTCCGCAGAAATCTAATCTTATTAACAGTTTATCATTATTGCCCGATTTTTTTTATTTGTCAAGATAAAGATTTGCCAGAATAGAGACAGAACAACTTTAAAATTTTGTTCACATCTAGCCAATCCCCATTTTTGCAATCAAGCCGGCATAGTGCATGATAGAATCTAACGACTTTATGGCATTTGACAACTTAGAGAAAACTCTTCTTTGCTTTTAGCTAGAGGATAATCAACTTAGAATCAAAACCAACATCAAACCTTTATAATTACGTACTTTTGGAGGTAGGCTTATTAATTCTTCTAGCAGCTTACCAGATGCCAAGTCTTCACTAGCAACAGACTCCTCAGTCTTGCAAATCAGTGGAGGGCATCCTTTGGGAGGTCATGTAAAAATTAGCGGAGCTAAAAATTCCGCCCTGGTAATCATGGCTGGAACATTCCTCTGTTCCGGTGATTGTCGCATTCGCAACGTTCCCTTATTAGCGGACGTAGAGCGGATGGGACAAGTCTTATCAGCTTTAGGATTACGTTTAAATAGAGATGGTGACATCTTAGATGTTGATGCACGGGAAATTACCACATCTAAAGCTCCCTATGAACTAGTTACCCAACTGCGAGCCAGTTTCTTTGCCATTGGTCCCATTTTAGCTCGGCTAGGAGTAGCACAAATGCCCTTACCGGGGGGTTGTGCCATTGGTGCTAGACCTGTAGATTTGCACGTCAGGGGACTGCAAGCAATGGGCGCAGAAGTGTTAATTGAACATGGTATTTGTAATGCTCATGTTCCTGGAAATAATGGCAGATTAACAGGAGCAAAAATCTACTTAGATACTCCCAGCGTCGGTGCGACAGAAACCTTGATGATGGCTGCTACCCTAGCAGATGGAGAAACCATCATTGACAACGCTGCCAGAGAGCCAGAAGTAGTTGATTTAGCTAACTTCTGTAACTCTATGGGAGCAAAAATTCAAGGGGCAGGAACAAGTACAATTACGATAGTTGGTGTACCTAAATTACACTCTACGGATTATACTATTATTCCTGATCGCATTGAAGCAGGAACATTGTTGATTGCTGGTGCAATTACTCGCTCTGAAATACTTCTATCCCCAGTTGTACCAGATCATTTAATCCCCGTTATTGCCAAGTTACAGGAGATTGGTGTATCAATTATCGAAGAAGGGAAAGATTGCTTACGGATTTTGCCAGCTAAAGCACTTAAAGCTATAAATATTGATACCTTGCCCCATCCGGGATTTCCTACGGATATGCAAGCACCTTTCATGGCTTTACTAACAGTGGCCGAAGGTGACAGTATCATTAACGAATCAGTCTTTGAAAATCGCTTGCGTCATGCTTCTGAGTTAAATCGTTTAGGCGCAGATATCCGGGTTAAAGGTAATACTGCTTTTGTTCGGGGAGTACCAGTATTATCGGGCGCACCAGTCATAGGCACGGATTTAAGAGCTTCCGCAGCTTTAGTGATAGCCGGATTAGCAGCGACGGGAACAACCACTGTTCAAGGACTACACCACTTAGATCGAGGCTATGATCGTCTTGATCTCAAATTGCAGCAATTAGGAGCAAAAATTCTGCGCGTCAATGAAGCATCTAAAGATGTAGATTTACTTGCAAATAACACTATTACTTCAGCCTCAGTTTCTATCTAGGATTTGAGAATTTTGTTTTTGTAAACTTAATGGCGATTATTTCTATCTCTTGATAATTTTCGCCATTAACTTTCTGAAAATCCAATTAATCTGTACAATTATTATTAAGTAAATTTCATAAAAACTAAACATGATTGGGGTAGCAGTTGTTGGTACAGGATTTGGTCAAAAAGTTCATATTCCGGCATTTCAAGCGCATCATAATACTCAGATTGTCGCCGTTTATCATCGAGATATCAATAAAGCCAAAACCATTGCGGAAACTCATAATATTTCCTATGCAAGCAACAATCTAGCAGAAATTCTAGCTTTACCTACAGTTGAAGCTGTTAGTATTTCCACACCGCCATTTTTACACTATGAAATGGCTAAACAGGTTTTGCAAGCTGGTAAACATCTTTTGTTAGAAAAACCCGTTACTTTAAATGTCACTGAAGCTAAAGAATTATATCAGTTAGCAACGAATCAAGGTGTAATTGCCACTGTAGATTTTGAATTTCGCTTTGTTCCAGAATGGCAATTTTTCGCTCAACTTCTGGCTGAGAATTATGTAGGAAAAATCCGATTAATTAAAATTGATTGGTTGGGTTCTTCTCGCGCTGATACTTCTCGTCCTTGGAATTGGTATTCTAGTCAAGAAAAAGGTGGAGGTGCTTTAGGTTCTTTAGGTTCTCATGCTTTTGATTATATTAACTGGTTATTCGGTTCAGTTCACAAATTAAACGCTCATTTAATAACGGCTATTTCGGAAAGAGTTAACCCCGCAACTGGAGAATTACAAACAGTTGATACTGATGATACTTGTTTATTATCTCTAGAATTAGCAAATGGTACACCTTGCCAAGTTTCTATTAGTGCGGTTGTTCATGCAGCAAGAACTCATTGGATAGAAGTGTATGGAGATAAGGGAACTTTGGTTTTAGGTAGCAAGAATCAAAAAGACTATATTCATGGTTTTCAAATTTGGGGTTCTCAACCGGGTGAACCTTTAAAAGAAATAGCAGTTCCCCAGCAATTTCTCTTTCCTCAACATTATAATGATGGAAGGATTTGTGCATTTCTGCGGGTTGTGGATGAATGGGTAAAAGGAATTACTAATCATCAACAAACTATACCTTCTTTGCGGGAAGGTGTTTATTCGCAATTGTTAATGGATTTATCCCATGAATCTCATGAAACAGCAAGTTGGGTAAATGTGCCAAATTTGGGAGAGTTTTTAGATTAGGTAAATGATGATGACTAGTAATTACTACAGAAATCATGTAGATAATTATAAAGTTCACAAAATAAAGGACATCTTTTTTGTAAATTTTCTGGGACTATTTTTAGTAATAGCAAAGGTGTATGTAACCCTTTAGAAAAGCGTGTAGATTGGATATCAAAGTTTAGTTCTAGTGAAATACTACTATCAACTATTAGCTGAGATAATTTGTCTTGACAACAATCTCTATCTTCATCATATTTACTAAAAGATTCAGGATCATTAAATGGGATATTTTTCTGGGTGCTTAACCACCAACGCATTTTTTCATGTCTACCGCGAAAATCTGGATGTTTAGCAATTGTATTATCCCAATCTCCAATAATCCATGATTCGATTTCTGGAGCAGCAAAAGCGATATATTGAGGAATATCATGACATTCAGTGATTTTAGATATTGCTGATATAAACTTCTCCTTTTGAGAATTAACATCTCGACAATCTAAATCATCAAAAACTAAAACTAAATCACATTTTTTAGGTTCACATTGCAAAGCAATAGGTAATTCTTGGGTAATTTGTTCAATTAAACTTTTACCTGTTTTACCATAACCAGTTACCTTCCCAGGTTTTGGTCCTGGTTTTATTCTTGCTGGTGTTTTCCGTTCAAATTGACAACCAGGAAAATTCTTTTGTAAAAAAGGAATTAATCCTCTAACTTCCGCTTCTCCACCACCTGCAAATACCCAAACTACCACGGCCATCCTCCCACAGTAGGATCTCCTACACGGTATAAATCACCTAATTGCCATCCTTCTTCTAGTTTTTGATCTAAAATTTCATGAGAGAGTGTTTTCATGGAAAAATGCGTTTTATCTTGAGAATAAAAACAATAAACATTTTCTAAGGAATCTGTAAAATGATCTAAAAGATCAGGACTATGAGTAGTGATAATAATTTGAGTTTTTCTAGCAGCTTGTTTAATCCATTCTGCTAAAATTGGCATCCAAGATACGTGCAAACCTAATTCTGGTTCATCAATAACTAATAAGGAAGGTAAAACAGGAGAATGTAATATAGTCGCCCAGCATAACATTCTTACTGTTCCATCTGACATTTCTGTAAGATAAAATGGTTCTTTAATATCTTCAAAATGCCATTCTAGTGTTAATGATAAGCGCCCAGAACGAATAGAACGCAACCGACGAGTTTTAGGCAAAATAGACTTCATGGCATTATTAATGCTGTCTTCAAAGTCAATATTTTCCTGGGTTAAATTCTCAAATACTAAAGGTAAATTATTTCCTGATGTAGATAAATAAATATCATTTCCTCCTATTTTTGGTTCTGAATTTCTAATTTGATGCAAATCCATGTTATTAGCATTATAAAATTGCCATTGAGAAATAAAATTAATTAGTTCTGTTCTGATTCTATAGGCATATATGCTACTTAGTGTATGTTTACTATTCTCTAGCAATTTTGGTATTATGGCTAAACCTAAAGAATTTGTAGGAATCTTACTTATTAATTCAGAACTAACTTCACTATTATTATGAACTGATATAATACCTTTACCTATGTTTATTGGTTTTGGATCATGAAATTTATAATAATAAAAAGGTGATGAATTAGGATGAGGTAAATCATCTCCACTATATAAAGATTCTTGATGAATAGTTAATTTCTGTCCTTTTCTATCTACAAATAAATCAATATCGAGAATTGGATTTTTAATTTGACTCGTATATTGTAATTTTTCTGAAAACCCATATAATAATTTAATTACAGCAGGACTATCAACACTATTATCTAAAATTCTATCATTACCAAACCTACTAATTGCTTCTTCAAAACTAGTAATACCACGACTTTCATCAGGAACATTGGTTAAACAATCCTTTAAAAATTTTAATGTACTGATAAAATTACTTTTTCCAGAACCATTTGCACCTATAAAAATATTGAGATTTTTTAACTCTATGGCTTGAGATAACGAAAGATTTTTATAGTTTTGGGTAAAAATAAATTTAAGAATTGGTTGATTCATATTTTTTAATTTAAACTATAGAAAGATGTTTTTTGGTTGAGAAGATTATACAATATATTTTCTGAGATTTACAATAAAAATATATTAGGATACAATAAAAATAAATCAACCAAAGGTAACTTTTATGGCAACCCTACTCAGTGAAACCAAATCACAGACTGGACTGGTCATCTCTTGGGAAGCCTTACCCGATGATTTTCAGTTAGAGGATGAACCAGTGGAAAATACAGGACAGCCACTTTTAGCGGGGGCTTTGCGGGAAAGTTTAGAAATCAGTGGATTTATTCAACCACAAATGTTAATTGCTGCCAATTTTGGGCTGTGTGCCACATTAAATGAGCAATTTGTGGCTAAAGCACCTGATTGGGTATATGTGCCTTCTGTTAAAGAGATATTACCAGAACGTAAAAGCTATACACCCAATTTAGAAGGGGATGTACCGGCTGTAGTGATGGAGTTTTTATCAGATAAAGATGGGGGAGAATATTCAGTTAAACGTATTTATCCGCCGGGAAAATGGTTTTTTTACGAACACATTTTACAAGTTGCTATTTACATCATTTTTGAGCCAGATGGGGGTTTATTAGAATATTATCAACTGGAAAATGGACGTTATGAATTACAACAACCAGATGAGAATGGTCGTCATTGGATTGACTCAGTGGGACTGTTTTTAGGAACTTGGCGAGGGGAAAAGGAAGGTCGTTCTGGCTATTGGTTAAGATGGTGGGATCAAACGGGTAATTTGTTACCTTGGGCTGTGGAAAAAATTGAACAGGAACGCCAACGGGCGGAACAGGAACGTGGGGAAAAAGAACGGCTCATAGCTTATTTGCGATCGCAAGGAATTGACCCCGATAATTTGCCTATAAATTAGATATTGCGCTATATATATTAAGGGCTGGTGGGCATTGCCCACCCTACGGAATAATCAAACAATCACGAAATTATTGATGTTCAATGTTCCTGTTAATCCTGTGATTTCAATAATGGCATCGGTAGAACTATTAAATCCTGCGGTTGCATCATTAATAGCTACAAAGGTTTTTTGTCCAAAACTGAATTGAGCAGCGAAATTTGACCCAAAAGCTGCGGCTGTTAATTTTGCCCCGATATCTGCGGCATTTAGAGTATTAACTCCTCCCACATCTACAAATCCGGCTCGTGTCGTAGAAACACGGAACAAATCATTACCTGTTGTGGCGTTGAAGTCTGTAATTACATCAAAGTTAGCTAAGAGAGAATCAGTGAGATTTTGGTAAACAAATTTATCACTCCCTAAACCACCAGTTAAAGTATCTTTACCGCCTGCGCCAGTGAGAACATCATTATTTGCACCACCAACGAGGAAATCATTACCACTAGTACCTGTCACAGTCAGACTAAAAGGATTACCAATCTTTCCGTCAGCATTAGCATCTATGCCAAAATTAGTTTCTTGAGTTAAAGCATCAGCCGAATTTAATGCCCATTGTCCCTCAGAAGAAACCCAATTCCAGTTACTATCTAAACTCCAGATATGCAGGAAGTTTCCAGAAACGTTTTTCCAGAGAACTTGATTAACGCCATTGACAGTTTCTGCGGCTAGAGTTTGCCATCCTGAGTAGATATCTTGGTAGATTTGTTGTCCACCGTTTTTAATGGTATTTGGGGTATTTGTTCCGATTTGGGTAAAGTATTTATTGGCTGCATCTTTGATGAATTTGGTATTACCTGCTAATTCAATTGGGGTGTAACCAATAACACTATCACTATTAGCATCTATGCCAAAATTAGTTTCTTGAGTTAAAGCATCAGGCTAGAGTTTGCCATCCTGAGTAGATATCTTGGTAGATTTGTTGTCCACCGTTTTTAATGGTATTCGGGGTATTTGTTCCGATTTGGGTAAAGTATTTGTTTGTGGGATCTTTGACTAATTTGGTATTACCTGCTGATTCAATTGCGGTGTAAGGATTGCCAATAACACCATCACCATTGGTATCTATGCCAAAATTAGTTTCTTGAGTTAAAGCATCAACTGAATTTAATGCCCATTGTCCCTCAGAAGAAACCCAATTCCAGTTATTATCTAAATGCCAGATGTGGAGATAGTTTCCAGAAATATTTTTCCAGAGAACTTGATTATCTCCATTGACGGTTTCTGCGGCTATAGTTTGCCATCCTGTGTAGATATCTTGGTAGATTTGTTGTCCACCGTTTTTGATGGCAGTTGGGGTATTTGTTCCGATTTGGGTAAAGTATTTGTTTGTTGAATCTTTGACTAATTTGGTATTACCTGCTGATTCAATTGGGGTAAAAACAGGGGCGGGTTGAAATTCAAATGCCCCGATATCAACTGTACCACCGGAAATTCGTGTATGTCCACTGCCTCGGTTATCAAAGGGGATAGTTTCGGTATTATTGCCATCAAAATCAATATCGAAAACGTCTGTTAAAACTAAGGCGTTATTGCCTTTATTAATTGCTGGGCTACCGCTAAGTAGTGCATGGGTAAAAATGCCATTACCATTATCTTGTAATGGTCCAAGTTTAGGATTGACGTTAACGATATCTGTTCCAGTGCCAACAGTACCACTTGCTCCTGAAAGATTGCCGATTAGGTTGTTATTATTGCCATTAATGTTGCCCTCAAGATCAGGAGATCCACCAATATTTCCAGCAACAATTGAATTTTTTAGGTTAAAACTAGCACGCCGATTGTCAATTCCTCCAACATAAAAGCTGTATGTTTCATCAGCAGCATTTTGAGTTATTGTGCTATTAAATATGTTAAGTATTCCATCAGATGCATAAATTCCACCGCTATAATCAGCTTGATTACCGCTCACGGTACTGTTAATTAAACTAGTTGTACCCGAATGGTATATTCCCCCACCGAAACCTTGAGAGGTGTTGTTATAAATCGTGCTATTGCTGATAGTTAAGGTTCCACTACTTTGGATACCACCACCTGAGTCTGCAGTGTTATTTTTAATCGTTGTTCCCAACAGAATGGCCTGACCACCATTATAGATCCCACCACCACCATGATAAAAACCATCCACTTTATTATCAGCAACAGTTGAGTTGACTAAAGTTAATACACCATCATTGTATATTCCTCCTCCTTGATATGAACTATAATTGTTTCTTACAGTCGTGTTGAATAATAAAGCTATAGCATTGGGGTTAATATAAATCCCACCACCATCGTTAGTTGATCCCCCTGTGACTACAATATTGCTCAAGTTTAAGTAATTAGACACCTCAAAAACACGATCTGCATTTGTCAAACCACTAGCATCAATTGTGGCAGGTTGAGTTCCCGTTGATTGAATTGTGACTTTACCGAGAACATCTAAATCTCCTCCTGTGGTATCAGCGAGAGAAAAAGCTGTGAGTTTATAGATTGTTCCTCCCGTTAAATTGATAATGTAATTATTGGTTGTATTAGCATTGGCTATTAAAATCGCATCCCGCAAAGATAACCCACCCGTAGCACTACCATCATTTTGATCTGCGGTTGTTGTCACTGTTAAAACAATTGGTGTATTTTGCTCTACAGCAACTTGTTCACCTCCTACAGTAATATTTGCCGAATCATTTTCTGTGTTAATTCTGTCTAATTCCTGAGTTGTTAAATTCTGTCCACGCACCAAGGCTGAGAATTTTTCTCCTTCATCTCCGGGGGTGTCTATTTGATTAATTTGAGCATCAATAAAATGCCCAATTTCTTCTAATAGAACCGCGCTAATGGCTTCTGGTGTGGCATTTGCTAAAAAGCTATCTGATAGATAAATCTTATTGGTGCTGCCAGCATAAGCACCGTTAGCATTGCCCAAATTGCTATTATCAAGAATCTCAATTTGTGGAAGTTGACTAAAATCACCAGATAGCCATTGTAAACGCAGAATTTCGGCTGCGCTACGGTTGTATTGTGTACCAAATGTAGTATCGAATAGATTCCAGAAGTTGTCTGAACCTGCAAAGGTGCTGAGTTGGTTGTAAGTCAGGGTGAGGACAGTATTCATGGTATTAAAATGATTTTTAGGGATGATACGTATGTCACATTCGTGGCTATATTGCCAAGACTCGCATAAATGCAACTGTGACATAAATACTTACAAGTGTCAACTCTGGATTTCGGATAAATGGTTAAAATGGTTAAAAAGCTTTTAGAATCCAGAATCCAGGGAATAAATTCCCTGTCTGATAGCTAAAGTCGGTTAAAACCGACTGTTTTTTCTTTATATTCAACACGGCTTAATCATTTGATTCTATGGGTAGGGGTAAAGCAGTGATCATAGATGTCAACTTAACGTAAAACCTCTATCCAACAAGGAACTCAAGTTCCTTGCTAATAGGAAAAGTTATCTTTTGATGACTAAATATTAGGAGTATTTACTAGTCCGTTAAAACGGACTTGAGCTATGAGACAGGGAATTAATTCCCTGGCGGGTGTGGAAGCCAACAGATAATTGACAATTCTGGATTTTTATTGCATTCTATCAATTGTCCGATATTGAATTGCTTCGGCTACGTGCTGGGGTTTGAGGTTGTCATCTCCTGCTAAATCGGCGATAGTTCGTGATACTTTGAGAATGCGATCGCTCGCCCTTGCAGATAACCCTAATTTCCTAATTGCTGCTTCTAATAAACTCCGACTAGCATCATCTAATTGACACCATTTTTGTAAATGACGACTTTGCATTTGGGCATTACATTGTAAATTTTCTTCTTTTTGAAACCGAATTACAGCTTTTTCTCTAGCTTTTTCTACTCGTTCGGCTACAGATTTCGACGCTTCTCCCGTTGGTTGTTGGGTAATTTCCTCTGGTTTCAAACGATTTACTGCTACTTGCAAATCAATTCTATCCATTAATGGTCCAGACAATTTTGCCCAATATTGTTCCCGTTGTCGAGGTGAACAAGTACAGCCTTGAATTGTATCACCATAATAACCGCAAGGACAGGGATTTGTACTGGCTACTAATGTAAATTGTGCGGGAAAAGTGACAGATTGTTTAGTTCGAGAAATAGTCACAAAACCATCTTCTAAAGGTTGACGCAAAAACTCCAAAACATCTCTTTTAAATTCCGTTAATTCATCTAAAAAAAGTACACCTCTGTGAGATAATGAAATTTCACCAGGACGGGGAAAAGTGCCACCACCAACCAAAGATGGACCAGATGCGGAATGGTGGGGACTCCGAAAAGGTCTTTCTCTAACTAATGAACCCCGATTTTTTAACAATCCAGCCACAGAATGAATCCGTGTTACTTCCAAAGATTCAGGAAAACTTAAAGGTGGTAAAATTCCCGATAATCGCCTTGCTAACATCGTTTTTCCACTGCCTGGTGGTCCAACGAAAATCAAATTGTGTCCTCCCGCAGCCGCAATTTCTAACGCCCTGCGTGCGTGTGCTTGTCCTTTAACATCTTGCAAATCTGCTAAAGTTAAAGATGTTAACTGAGAAGTTTCTATTGTTTGATTTAACTGGACAGGTTGGTATTTTTGAGGATTATTTAATAAGTCCACCACATCAGCAACATCTTTGCAACCATAAACTTCTAAACCCTCAACAACAGCCGCTTCTTGGGCATTATCAACGGGAACAACTAAACCCGTAATTCCCATTTTTTTCGCAGTTGCAGCAATTGGTAAAACCCCAGCAACCGGACGCAAACTACCATCTAGAGAAACTTCACCTAAAAATAAAAAATCTCCTAACAAATCGGCGTTAACTTGTTCAGAAGCTGCTAAAATTCCTATACTAATTGGTAAATCAAAAGCTGGTCCCTCTTTCCTCAAATCTGCGGGAGTTAGGTTAATGACAATTTTCCGTATGGGAAAAGCAAAACCCGCATTTTTCAAAGTGGCTTTTACCCGTTCTTTAGATTCTTGAATTGCGGAATCTGGTAAGCCTAAAATAACAATTCCTGGTAAACCACCAGAAACATCAACTTCCACACCCACTTTTACAGCGTCAATCCCGATGATAGATGCACTCCAAACTCTAGCCAGCATTTTTTACATATCAATAAACTTTGAGAATATCAAAGCAGATTTTTGGGTGCATTAACAATGAGTGAAATCACCCAAGAGGATTGTTAATATAATAATAGCAGCTAAAGATGCAGGTGACTTATGGTTCAAGCATTCACAAAACTATTAACCTTTGCAGAATTTATCCTTGAATACAGTAACAACCCCCGCTATGAACTTGCAGACGGAGAATTGATTGATGTCGAAGTAACTGGACCCCATGCAGTCGTCGGTGGTAAACTGGCAACTAAACTGGGTATTGCTATTACTCATGCTGAACTTCCCTGGGTTATTCCTCGCACCTGTCTAATCCGTCCTTTTGCAGAAACAGCCACAGCCCGCCGTCCTGATATTGTAGTATTAGATGAAACTGTGCTGCATCATGAGCCTTTTTGGGAACATGAACCAGTGATTGCGTTAGGAAAATCAATCAAATTAGTAGTTGAAGTTGTTAGCACTAATTGGCGTGATGACTACTTGACAAAATTACGAGATTATGAAGAGATTGGCATTCTTGAATATTGGATTATTGATTATTTAGCTTTAGGTGGTATTCGCTATATAGGTAGTCCTAAACAACCTACTATATCTATTCACTTATTAATTGAAGGTGAGTATCAAGTTAAGCAGTTTCAAGATGATGCAAGGATAATATCATCAACTTTTCCAGATTTAAATTTGACTGCTCAACAGGTTTTTAAAGCTGGCAATATTTGATAAATATTAATCTTTGCACATCACTTGATTCTCTAAGCTGTCACGCATTTAAAGTGCTGGTTGAGATGAAGGAACAGGGAAGAGTTTGATGGCTTATTTTCTAACTTCACTAAATCAAATTTAGATGCGTCCTAGCTTATTCACTTTTTGAGTAATTAATGGTTATAAATTTTCCATCACAAGTCTTAATTCCTCTAACCTGTCAACCGTAAGAATTGAACGTTGAATTGTTTTTAGTGTCTCAAGATCAGATATTTGTGATATTTTCGGGATGAATTTTAATCCTTCATTACCAAATTTTACTTCTAAACATAACTCAATGCTAGAGAGTCTGTCTTTTCTTTCTCCTTGTTGTTCACCTTGTTGCATTCCTTGTTGCATTCCTTGTTGCATTCCTTGTTGCAATATTTCTTCATACCAAGGTGATTCGCGTAAAACTGTCATATCCCACCTCATAATTTCTTGAACTAAGGAACTATCTAATACAAACGTAGCAAAAAAAGCAAGAACCGTTTCTAATTGATTTAATTGTTCATCAGCTTGCAATAAACGCAATGCTTCCCGAATTATAGATTCATCTTCACCACCTTAACTTTTTATCGCGTGTTCCAGCGATCGCTTAAAATCTTTAACAGATGAGTAAGTAAAACTGCATGAGTCCAAACACAGAAACCATTTTCAGCAAAATCATTCGTAAAGAAATTCCCGCGAATATTGTTTATGAAGACGATTTAGCCCTAGCCTTTACAGATGTTAACCCTCAAGCACCAGTTCATATCCTCGTTATTCCCAAAAAACCCATAGTCAACCTAGCTACCGCAGAACCAGAAGACGCAGCACTTTTAGGACATCTATTATTAACAGTCCAGAAAGTTGCAGCAGCAGCGGGACTAGAAAACGGTTATCGCGTCGTTATGAATACTGGTGCTGATGGTGGTCAAACAGTATATCACCTGCATATACACATCCTTGGTCGTCGTCCTATGTCCTGGCCTCCAGGTTAATTATAGCGTTTCCCGGTTATGCACAGAAATCTGTTTTCTGTGCTATTTTTACGGATTAAAAATACAAATAATTGTTGCTTTGTTAATTACTATATGCAATATCGTCGTTTTGGTAAAACTAATTTATATCTTTCTGTTTTTTCTTTGGGAACAATGCGCTGTTTAACTGATAGCGAAAATGTCCAACAACTTCTAGAAAAAGCTTTATCTTTAGGAATTAATCATTTAGAAACTGCTAGAGGTTACGGTGACAGTGAAGCATATTTAGGTAAAGCGATAAAAGCTGGTTTATCAGTACCTCGTAGTCAAATTCACATTACCACCAAAATTCCCCCGACACCTGATGCTGATTCTATGCGTCGGTATATTGATGAATCTTTAAATCGCTTGAATTTAGATTATCTGGATTGTTTAGGAATTCATGGATTAAATACTTGGCAACATTTAGAATGGGTGCAAGCTCAAAATGGCTGTATGCAAGCTGTTGAGGAAGCTATTAATGATGGAAGAGTGCGACATATTGGTTTTTCTACTCACGGTTCATTAGATGTAATTTTAGCAGCAATAAATACAAATCTTTTTGAATTTGTTAATCTCCATTATTACTATTTTTTTCAACATAATGCCCCTGCTATTCAGTTAGCGAAAGAGAAAGATATGGGTGTTTTTATTATTTCTCCTGCTGATAAAGGTGGAAAATTATATACTCCATCCCAAACTTTAAAGGAACTCTGTCACCCCTTGACACCATTAGATTTAAATTATCGGTTTTTGCTGAGTGATAACCGCATTCATACTTTGAGTATCGGACCAGCAAAACCAGAAGAGTTAGTAATATCTCCAGAACTTTTCGATCATGAAAATGAATTAACAAAAGCCGAAATTGATATTTTTGAAAAATTAGAAAATCAGCAAAATCATGTTTTATTAACCGATAAATGTAGTCAATGTTATGCCTGTTTACCTTGCCCAGAAAATATTCACATTCCCGAAGTTTTAAGATTACGAAATTTAGCCGTAGCTTATGACATGACAGATTATGGTAAATATCGTTATGGAATGTTTGAAAATGCCGGACATTGGTTTCCCGGAATGAAAGCCAACCGTTGTACAGAATGTGGTGATTGTTTGCCCAAATGTCCAGAAAATTTAGATATTCCTACTTTGCTAAAAGATACTCATGAAAGATTACAGGGGAAAGCAGGAAGAAGATTATGGGGGTAAATCCAAAATCTAAGATTCTTTAACTTTTACTTCTTCAACTTCTGCCAATGTTTCCATAGTTAACGGTGTAGATTGACTAGCACCAGAGAGAAGTTTTAACAAATTAGGACGAGAATCATATAATAGATAGATAATGCGATCGCCTATTTCCCACTGTTGACTTGCAGACATCACCTGTAACCGTTCTTCTCGTTCTAACAATAGTGGTACTAAAATCCCCTCTCGAATTTTTTCTTGTATATGTTCTTGTTGAGAGTCAAATTCTGCCGCATTTAATGTCGTTGTTCCTAATTTCACCTGTCCATTCATCAAATATTCATTCCAAGTTTTAACCGGGAAATCAGAGACAAAGGCTTGATCAACCTTACTATTAACCAAAGGAGAACCTTGGGGATGATGGGGAAATATAGCTAAAACCCTGGGAGGATTAAATTCCTCAGCAGCCCGTTGAGCTAAGACAAAATTCACCTCACCATTACTTGTAATCGCTAAAAAAGTCCCCATCGAACCAATACCAGCTTCTTCCAATATTTCCCCATCTAAAGCACTACTAGCAATCACTCGGAGATTTTGGGCTTCAGCTTGGGCTAACCGTTCCGGGTCAGTATCAATCATCACCACACTTTCTCCCCGTTCTTGAAAAAAGCGGGCAATTAATAAACCCAGGGGATTACAGCCGACAATTACCGCCCCAGTAGCATCTTTAGAAGTAATTCGCAAACATTTAACCAACCAGCCAGCGGTTAAACCTTGACAAAAAACCGTCATAATAATTGTCAAAAACACCAAAGCTTTAATCGAATCACCACCATTAACGCCCCGCTGCGTCAGTAAAATCGCAAATAAAGACGCTACAGATGCGGAAACTATGCCTCTGGGTGCAACCCAACTTAAAAATAGTTTCTGTCGCCAATTTAGATCACTATTCCAAGTACACAAAATAATGTTAATGGGGCGAACCACAAACATTAACACCAAAACCGTGAATAAACTCCCCCAACCTAAAGCCAAGACACTGGCAATGGATAAATCAGCCGCTAGGAGGATGAATAATACAGAAACGCTGAGAATTGTCAGTTGATTTTTAAAGCTTCGCAATAACCGCTCTTCGGGAACTGAAGAGTTAGCAAATACCGCACCCGCTACTACTGTGGTCATAATTCCCGATTCAGAGCGAATCATTTGCGCTAGGGCAAACAACACCCATAAAACTGCCAGTACAACCAGATTTTTCAGTTCAAAGGAGATAAAATTGGCGCGTTTGAACATCCAACTCATTAAATACCCACCAACGCCGCCAATGGACGCACCCACAGCGAAACGTAAAATTAGACCAATAATGGCATTAACTGGGTCTGTATCACCGTTTAAAATTGTATCTAGGACAACGTAAGCCAGGATAGCTCCCACTGGATCTATTAAAACTCCTTCGCCTTCTAATAGCGTTGCTACTTGTCGATCTACGTTAATTTGTTGAATTAAAGGACCAATTACGGTCGGTCCGGTGACAACAACAATAGACGCATAAAGCACTGCTATATTCCAGGGAAACTCCCCTAGCCAGTGTGCGGCCAGACTTCCCCCTAGTAGGGTGATCAGAGTTCCCAGGGTGACGAGTAACTGGAGACTCAGGGAAACTTTGCCCAACTCCTGCCGATCTAATTTGAGTCCGCCTTCAAATAAAATGATTGCCGTTGCTAGGGAAACAATCACTTCTAATCCTGTTCCCAGTAAATGCGGTTGTAATATTCCCAGCCCGTCTTTACCTAAAAGGATGCCTAATAGGAGTAGTAACACGATACTAGGTAATTTGAAATATGCAGCCATTACCTGGGCGCTAATGCCTGCAAAAACAGTGATCACCATCTGGAGGGTGATTTCAAAAGGTGTTTCCATGTTGTAGATTTTGAGCCATTGATTTCAAAATCCTCTCTAAAGAATCATAAACATTAAGTTTACAAAAATTGTAGTCTGATTATTTTTTTTGGCAAAAGGCAAGGGGTGAAGGGAGGTGGAGGAGGTGGGGGAAGTGGGGGAGGGAAGAACAGAAGTTTTTTCCGATCATTACCCGTCAAAATAAATTTGACGAACTACTAGATGTTTGTCCTACCTGTTTTGTACTGTACCCCTTGATCCTACGGCTAAAAAAAATTTTCCGAAACCTATTGACATTCTCAAAAAAACCCGCTATATTACTAAAAGTGACGAAACAACAAGCCCCCATCGTCTAGAGGCCTAGGACACCTCCCTTTCACGGAGGTAACAGGGATTCGAATTCCCTTGGGGGTATTATCAAAGGGATGGAGAAAGATAACAGTCTTTTTCTATCCCTTTTAACATTTCTGTATTTTTTGTATAGTGATACAAATGCAGGAATAAATATTTTAAATCTTGGTAAACAATTTAGGGATAGGCATTTTGGCGTTGCATATACTCAACATGGCTTATTCATTTGATTCTGTAGGTAGGGGTTTAGCTCATGCTTTACCCCTACACATCTAGGTTTTGCGTAATTTCGTAAAAGTCCATGTCCCAACCGTGTTTAAGATAACGTAGTAACCCCAATGTCTCTTTAGAGGGAGAAGTGTCAAATTAATCTGATGCCATCTGAAAATAGTCAGATGAAGATAAAAGCAAAATTATACTAGGAATTTCCCTATGCTACTTGAATCAGCGATCGCCGAGGAAGTGATTACAAACAATCTGAAGCAGTTTCTGTTGGTGCTTTCGGTGTCTCTAGGTGTGGCAACACTACCGCAGATATTTAGCTGGTTTCGCCATATACCTTACACCTTGCTACTGGTGATTGTCGGGTTAGGTTTGGCGTTGGTCGATGTCCGTTTAGTAACCCTTTCCCCGGAATTAATTTTGTTCATTTTTTTACCACCCTTGTTATTTGAAGCCGCATGGAATTTGAAATGGTCAGACTTGAAGCGGGATTTAGTCCCAATTTGCTTGTATGCGGTGTTTGGGGTGTTAATTGCGATCACAGGGGTAGCGATCGCTCTCAATCAACTTGCTGGTATTTCTCTAACTACAGCTTTACTCATCGCAGCCAGTCTATCTGCCACTGACCCTGTTTCTGTAACCGCTTTGTTTCGTACACTGGGCGTAGATAGTCGTCTTGTCACCTTAATGGAAGGCGAAAGCTTGTTCAATGATGGCATGGCTGTAGTTGCCTTTGGTTTTTTAGTGGCCTTATCTTTGGGAACTGTGGAATTGGAATTCCAGCCAATTTTAGTGCAGTTGTTTACAGTTGTTGGCATCGGTGTAGCGGTGGGAGCTTTCATTGGGTTTGGTATTTCCTATCTCACCCAGCGCTTCGATTTGCCCTTGGTGGAACAATCCTTAACTTTAGTTTCCGCTTATGGTACTTACCTGATTATTGAAGACTTGGGTGGTTCTGGGGTAATTGGAGTTGTCACCACAGGTTTGATTTTGGGTAACTTTGGCTCTCGTATCGGCATGAATCCCCGCACTCGGGTTATTGTCTCCGAATTTTGGGAATTTTTGGCGTTCTTTGTAAACTCCATTGTCTTCTTGCTAATTGGCGACCAAATACGCTTTGCCAGTTTAGGCGAAAACCTGCAAATCATTATGGTTACAGTAGCAGCAATGATTGTGATGCGGGCAGTTGGTATTTACATTCTCAGCAAATTGAGCGTTAGCATCACCAAATCAGAAATTTCTTTACCAGACCAAACTATCCTCTGGTGGGGTGGGTTACGTGGTTCCGTCTCCATTGCCCTGGCATTGAGTGTATCGACGATACTACCAGAGCGGGAAAAAATCATTGCAACGGTATTTGGAGTAGTTTTATTTACTCTACTTGTTCAGGGATTGACTATCAAACCTTTGCTGGAAAAACTCAATTTGCTAGGTGATGCACCCTTACGTGAGCAATATTTAGAATTCGTTGCCCGTCATGTTGCCTTAGAACGCGTTTTAGAACACCTCCAGGCAGATCAACGCCCCGGTATTGACCCAGAGTTTCGCCGTTACCAAGAGACACTCATCAAAGGCGAACTTGTAGATTTACGGATGGAGATTGACAAATTACAAGGTGAATATCCGAATCTTCAGAGCTTTATGACTGAACAATTTCGAGGAGAACTGTTGGCAATTGAGGCAGATACTTATGCAGAATTTGTCAAATCTGGGCGCTTAAATAAACAATTAGCATCTATGCTTGAGAATGTTTTGCAGAATAATCAATCTCAATAAATGTCAAGACCTCTTTTTTAGAAAAAGTTGAAGATGAATGATGATAGAGTACCATTCAGGGGGTATAAAAGAAATAGCCAAAAATTACCCTCGAAACCTGATAAATTAAGAACTAACAGAAGTCCGTACGGTTTAAAAACAGTTATTATAAAAAATCAATGATGCAGACATCAAATTTTGTTTATATTTATGATGGCAAAGTCTAAAAAGTTTCGTTGGCAAAAAACTAAATATTCTACTTTAGCCCGAAAAATAGACATTTTCAGGGCTGCGGCTAAATTTATGTTATTTCTGTGGTGGGATAGTATTTTTCCTCAAGATTCTTTAGAACATAAGAAAAACCGCGCTACTTGGTTAGTTGATACTTTAATTGATTTAGGTCCTACTTTTATTAAAATTGGTCAAACTTTGTCAACTCGTGCCGATTTATTGCCTTTAGAATATATAGAAGCTTTGGGAACTTTACAGGATCAAGTTCCGGCTTTTAGTAGTCAAGAAGCAATTAATATGATTGAATTAGAATTAGGTAAACCTATCCAATTTATCTATAAAGAATTTGAATTTAATCCTTTGGCTGCTGCAAGTTTAGGTCAAGTTCATAAAGCGACATTATATTCTAATGAAGAAGTGGTTGTTAAAGTCCAACGTCCAGGTTTAGAGACTTTATTTAATTTAGATTTTAAGATATTATTACAGTTAATTAAGTTTTGCAATAAATATTTGGCTGGAGTAAGAAAGTATAATTTACAATCAATTTACAATGAGTTCTTTGATTTGTTGTTTCAAGAAATTGATTATATTCAAGAGGGAAAAAATTCTGATAAATTTAGAGAAAATTTTCATGGATATCCGCGAGTTATTGTCCCTAAAGTCTATTGGCAATATACAACAACGAAGATATTAACTTTAGAATATAAACCGGGAATTAAAATCAATGATAAGGCGGCTTTGGAAGCTTGTGGAATTAATATTCATAAGGTAAATGAAACGGGGATTTGTTGTTATTTAAAGCAACTATTACAAGATGGTTTTTTTCAAGTTGATCCCCATCCAGGAAATATGGCAGTCAATCCAGATGGGAGTATTATCTTCTATGATTTTGGCATGATGGCAGAAATCGGAACTTTGAATAAGGAGGAGATGATTAAAACTTTTTTTGCTATTTTAAAAAAGGATAGTAATGAGGTAGTAAATACTTTAATGAGGATGGGATTACTTGAACCTGTCCCCGATATGACTCCAGTAAAAAGATTAGTCACATTTTTATTAGATAAATTCACCGACAAACCTTTAGATGTTAAAGCATTGGGTGAGGTGAAAGTCGAACTTTATGAAATGTTTGAACAGCAACCATTTCGCTTACCTGCTCAAATGACATTTATTTTAAAAGCCATAACCACATTAGATGGTATTGCCAGAACTTTAGAGCCTCAATATAATCCTACAGTATTATCCCAAACATTTATCAAAAGTCTGGCAGTCACAAAAAGTAAAGGAAATACTCTCGCTCAATTAAGCCATCAAGCTAGGGATTTTATTCAATATCAATTGACAAAACCGAATAAAACTGAAGTTTTAGTGAAAAAATTAGAGGAAAGAGTTGAAAGGGGAGAGTTACAATTAAGAGTTAAAAATGTTGAAAGCGATCGCCTATTAGGACGAATTTATCTAGCCATCAAAACCTTGATTTATGCTTGTTTAACAGGTTTTAGTCTATTAACGGGGTTAATCTTAATCATCGCCAAATATCATAATTGGGCGATCGCCATTTTTTGTGTATGTGCTTTTTGTCTATATTTATTAATTACATCCCTGATAAAATTAACCATTATCGAGAAAATAGGCAAAAAGTAGTGACTGATGGGCGCAGGCCCTGCGCCCCTACGCTCCTCCCATATCAGTTAACTGGGGGAAGGATAAAGGAAGCGTGAGTGTAAAACTAATTTCACTGAGTTGAGAATTGAGGATAGGAATGCTCTCAACAGTAATTACACCATTGAGATGTTGCACTAAAGACTTCACCAAAGCCAGTCCTAAACCAGTTCCAGGAATCCAGCGCCCTTTACCACGCCGAAATTTATCGAAGATATAAGCCGCTTCTTCTTCAGAGATTCCCTGTCCGGTATTTGTTACCTTAATAATAACTTGATCAAGCTTCCCTGTAACTTGGGGAGTAACTTGTACGCGGACAGTTGTATCATGTTCCGAGTATTTACAGACATTGGTTAATAATTCTTGCATAATTCGGTCAAAACTCTCGACCTCTGTTTGCAACTTTAAAGGCTGACTCGGTAATTCTACGGCAATACTTAATTCCTTATCTGTAAGTTGTTGATCAAATGAGGTGAGGAGGGTTTGAATTTTAGCATTTAAGTCTAGACTTTCAAATTGCGGTGATTCTTGATGAGATTCTAGTTTTTGCAGGGTTAACAGATCATTAATTAAGTTAATTTCCTTAGTACATTCTGACTCTAAGATATTTAAATATCGGTCTTGACGCTCTGGAGAGATTCCTGGTAAACGTAAATTACGGATAGACATCAGCATATTTGTTAGAGGATAGCGCAAGCGATCGCTAATATTGCTCACAAATTCATCTTTAAGTTCATTTAATTGTTGTAGTTGTTCTACATATTGCCTAGTTCTTTCATACAATTTTGCTTGAACTTCCAAACTGCGCTTAAGTTGTTCAGTCCGTTCATCTACTAAAGTTTGTACTTGTCGCAATGTTTGGGATTGAATAACAGCATCACTTAATTGAGCGCAAAGCATTTCTATTAAATTTAAGTCTATTGTTTCCCAACTCCGAGTAGTTGCTTGCTGTAAAACTACAAATCCTAAAACCTTACCTTGACTTTCCAATGGCATTAATATTGTATGAGGAAACTCTTTAATGGCAAGCAAAGAAGCAGAATTGCTAGTATTTTCATCTTCACAATTATTAGTCATGATTGGTTTTCCTGGATCTGTAAATAGAAGCTGACATAAACTGCAATCAGACACCCAGAAAGACTGATCTAAATTATCTAATTCACCAATAGTAGGAGTATGTATTTTTTGTGTCCATGCTCCTACTAAAGTTGCTTTAACCTTGGGTATTTGCTGCTGGGGAAGTTTTCTAAATAATGGATCTGCATATTTAAATAAGATTAGTAATCCCCGATCTGCTTCTAGAGCTTCAGCAGTGGAACTAATCACCAACTGGAGCATTTGATTCAACTCTAATTTACTCCGATTGAGGATAGTTAATTGTTGAATTAAATTTTGATGCTGATTAGCTTTTTGTATATGTTGTTTTTGAGTAGCTAAAACCTGTGATTGTGCTATTTGGGCAAAAGCGATCGCACAACATGAATTTATTGATTGTAATTGTCTAATTTCTGATTCTTGCCATTGATAAGGACGGAATTTAATCAAACTAATTACGCCATTACTTTGATCACCAAAGCGAGTAGAAATCGCCAAAACCGATTTCATTTGTAATGGGATATCCTGCCAACCATTGGCTAAAGTTTTTTGAATAATAGAAATATCCTCAATAGTCAATTTTTTATTGGCACATTGTACCACTGGTAACTCAAACAGCAATTCTTTATAAGCTAATCTCTCTTGACTTGGTAATAAATTGAGAAATTGTTCACTACACCAATGAGCAGTAGTCGTTTCACCAGATGGATCACATACTACTGTCACCAAGCAACAATCTATAGAAAACGCTGTACCTATTGCATGAGCAATATCTGGCAAAATAGAATCTACAAATAAACTATTAGTAATAATTGTATTGATTTTTTCTTGCAAAACATGGGCAATTTCTTCTGGTTGCTGCATTAGATTACTAGGAATTGTATGTAGTTTTTCTCCATCATTTATATATTTGTGTCCTGACAATAAAGGTTTTTTCATTATTTATCCACTTGTAAATATAGCGTTTCCCAGTTTAATGAAGTACACACCAATTTATTCACTGTTCCCTGTTCACTGTTCCCTATTCCCTGTTCCCTGCTATAGTGATAGTGAAAATAATATTGGAAAATTTGATCTTGTGTGAATCTGGCATTTAGGATATCCTGTCTTGAACTAGATACAAACCGTAATTCCTCTATAATTAACCTAGAAATATCAACTTTTACATCCGAATTAACACGGGAAACCTGACCTGATCCGTACTATTGTCTTAAATAAATCTAAAAATTAGGATTTTACCCAGTTACTAAGGTAGCGGCTGGGTAAAATTAACTAAAACTGCCGACTAATCAACCAAACTCTCCAGACTCAGAGGAACCATATCACCATTCCTAGTCAATCCTAATAACATTGACTGTTGCGATGCAATTAATTTACCTGTAAGTACACAGCGCTCATCTTGTTGTGCCACAGCAGCAATACTAGCGCGAATATCAGATTTAGAAAAACGGGGTTTCCATTCACCTGACTTTTGCTGAATATAATTCCAGAGAATATCTCGAATTAAAGACTGATATCCCTGATTGCCAGCAATATCTTTGAGTTTTTCCTTCAGTTCCCGTTCTAGACGGATACTGGTAACTTCCATATCAGTTGTTGGGGTGCGTGTAATGGTCTGCATGATTTTTTCTCCTTATAGGTATAGACAGGATAGTAATACAAGTGTAGTATGTTTAAAGGAATCTTCAATAGGTGAAATTTTTTGTGAAATCCATTTATCCCATCTCCAACTCTTCACAACCAACCAAATGCCTCGGCAGTTGGGAATTTGCTGCGGCAGACGTGGAGAATATATTTATGGGCGAGGATAGCCAACATCAAGGGCAAAGAACAAAAGGCAATTATGATTTTAAATATCCCAGCATGAATTTGCTGAATACAAAACCACAAATAGAGATCAAACGCGGGAGGTACAAGCAAAAAAATGCTGTACCAAAATAAGACGAAAAACCATCAGGTCAATTGTTAACCCCCGCAGAGTCTCAGACAACAAGCGGGGGTTTTTTTATAAGGAGTCAGGCTGTGACAAGCGCAATCCAAGTATTAGAGCAATCTGTGGTCGTGTTTTCCCAGAATTACTTGCCACTGTGTCGGGTAAATATCAAGCGGGCGATAGTGTTGCTAGTCAGCAATAAAGCCGAACCATTGGAATTTTCTACAGAAGGCGGTTGGTTAATTAATTCACCTAGATTCGTCCTCTCTGTCCCCAAACACATTCGCTTAAAAATTACTGCTACGGAACGGATGTGGAAAATTCCCCCAGTGAATCGTCGGGAGGTTTTACGACGAGATCATAGCAGTTGTCAATATTGCGGTACTAACAAACATCTCACCCTAGATCATGTCATTCCCCGATCCAAAGGCGGCCGACATACTTGGGATAACGTAGTCATAGCTTGCGAAAAATGTAATTCTCGCAAGGGCGATAAAACACCCGCTGAAGCTGGTATGCTGCTACGGAAATTACCTAAAGCACCTGTTCACCCGACTGTGACATTTGCTGAGAAGTTTTGGAATGATATGCAAGCAAACCTGGAATAACAGGAGAGCAAAAGGAATGCTGAAATTAACTTACACCGATAACAGTTTTTATTTAGAGTGTCTCACTCAATCCCTCGAAGAATGGGTCGCCCAAAGAGTGATTTTGGCACTGCGTGTCAGTCAAGCTTTGCGTGTTGAACCCACCACAGCTTCCTTTTTGCTACCTCTTGACTTGCCAGGAGTAGAAAGACTGAAAGCCGAAGTAAATCGCCATGATAGTAAAATTATGGGTTTATCTAACTGCGATGCTGAATACTTAGAAGTTACCCTAGATGGTTCTTGGTTATCTGATGGTAATAATGATGCTGTAGGTGTATTTGTCACGACTATGAGCTATAGTGCAGAGTTTTTTTTGTATAAACTTTGGCAAGAGTCTCAAGTCTGTGCTTCCGTTGTTAGTGAGTAAAATCCACCCGTAGGGGCGCAGGGCCTGCGCCCAAAATTGCCCAAAATTCACTGTCATTACGGCATTTCTAAAAGTTCAGGAACTGTAACAAATCGGTAGCCTTGCTGTTTGAGTCCGCTGATGATTGCTGGCAAGGCTTTCACGGTTCTTTCCCGATTTCCACCACCATCGTGCATTAAAACAATAGCTCCTGGTTTAGCATCTCTGATCACATTTTTCACAAATACTTGATATTTTGCTCGCGGATCTGTGTCTGCTGAAGTCACAGACCACATGACAACGGAGTTTTGTTGGCTTTTAGCGTAAGCAGCTAATCCGTTGTTTAAATAGCCTCCTGGGGGACGGAAAAAAGATGTTTTTACACCTGTAGTTTGATAAATTAATTCATTTGTTTTTTCAATTTCACTTTTAGCTGTAGCTTCATCCATTTTTCGATACCAATGATGCCAAGTATGATTACCAATAGCGTGACCTTCAGCGACAACTCGTTTACCAATTTCGGGGTTTTCTTTTAAAGCACTGCCTACCCAAAAGAATGTAGCTTTTACCTGATTTTGTTTGAGGATATCTAACATTTCTGCGGTGGTTTTTGGCCAAGGACCATCATCAATTGTTAAAGCAATGACTTTCTCTTTGTTGCTGAGTGCGACTTGATAAACGGTTTTTGCCTGATATTTAGGAGGAACGGTAAAATTTAGGGTTTCAACTTTAGCTGGTGATTGTGATTTGAGATTGACTTGATTGTGAGGAATGGCAACTTTTAAAGACTCACTATTGATTTTTAATTGGGGTGCATTTGGGTTGCTGCTACAAGCATTTAGAGATAATACTATTGTGGCAATGCTAATTATTTTTATAGAATTATAATTTGGGGACATAAAGTGTCTAAATTGAAATCTATACACAAAGCTAGTTTTACTCCTTCTTATTCCTTCTTATTCCTTCTTACTCCTTCTTATTCCTTCTTATTCCTCCTTCTTCCTCCTGACTCCTGACTCCTCCTGTAATATAGATTACAAATAATAACCAACATCAGATTTTATTAATTTTATCGGACACAATTAGCTGTATGCTTAATGATAGGCAACCTAGTTGTCACTTCACGTAATTAGGCATAAAAAAACTTAACATTAATAACTCTTTTGCTTGTTGGTATTAGTTTTACTGCTAATCAGTTAATTTATGCCTAAATGCTCAACTTGGTTATTTAGCACATCAGGAAGAACATTCTGATAGCTTGCCTGACGCAGCCATAGCTCAATACTAGCAGCAAAAACCACAAAAACCTTCACGACAAAGACGGAAAAATGATCCAAAAAATTTTGTTGGCTGTCTCCGGTTTGGGACACGCGGAAGAAATGCTCAAGAACTTGAAAGAACTCCCTTCATTTCGAGGAGCAAAAGTCACCGTTCTCCACGTTGTTACTCCACAAAGCACCGCGTCTGTAATGACTGACAAATGGGAGGAAGGGGGCAAAATTCTGGCTAAGGCTATTCAGTATTTAAACTTAGATCCCAGCCAAGTTTCTTCGATTTTACGTCAAGGTGATCCCAAGGATGTGGTTTGTCAAGTCGCTGACGAAATGGAAGCTGATTTGATTATTATGGGTTCACGGGGAATGAAGCGACTACAATCAATTTTCTCCAATTCCGTCAGTCAGTACGTTTTCCAATTGTCTTCCCGTCCCATGTTGCTGGTGAAAGATGACATTTATGTCAAGAACATTAAGCGCGTTATGGTGGCTATGGATAATTCTGAGGCTGCTAAAAATTGCTTGAATTTAGCTTTGTTCTTACTCCGGGGTGTTACGGGTGGACAATTGGTTTTAGCTAATGTTAATGCAGACTTAGGTGGTAAGTTATCAGGTATTACTGACCTTAAACCAGAGAAGAATTCTGTTTTAGGAATGGCTTTAGCAGAAGCCGAGAGACAATCTGTAGCGGTGCGTTGTGTTACTAGCAGTGGTAAACCAGGAGAAGAAATTTGTCGTTTAACTAATGAGTTAAATATAGACTTATTATTGATTGGTTCTCCAGACCGTCGCCCATCTATTGCTAAGAGTTTTGTTGATATAGATCGGCTAATTGGCTCGTCTTTATCTGATTATGTTCGTGTTAATGCTACCTGCCCTGTGCTTTTGGCACGTACTACTGGGTAATGTCTTTGTATTAGCAATTAATAAATAAAAACCCCTGCACTATATTTAGTTTAGGGGGGTTTTTATTTTATAGACCAGATATTAACTGTCTTTTCCACCGATTTTAAGTTGCTCACAAAAGCTAATAGCTGTTCGCAAAGCTGTCAATTAACCTTCAGTCTTGGAGGTTTGGATGTAAAGCATGATTAAAAACACGGCGGGTACTAGTACGAACAAAATGCTCGCTACGAAACCCAAATCATTAACTTGCATAGCAAGATAGCCTTTTGTGTAATTTCGAGTCAACTATTCCAGAATAGCATCATAGATGACAGAGTGAAGCCAAATTTTTTATCGGCTTTTAAGGTTTGGTAATAACGCTAACGGGGCCATTAACTAAAGTTTGACAAGCTAAACGGTAATTTTCAGGTTTGTTTTTGAATTTGCGGTTTTCTAGGTCTGTGCGGGGAGATAGGTTTTCTAGTCCTTCGACAATTTGGACAACACAAGTGGTACATTGTCCAGCACCTCCGCAATTGGTTATTTTGCTGAAAAATGTATAAATATCAATGCCATTTTCTACGGCTTTAAGTCGAAGGTTAGCACCTTTGGCGACGACTATTTCTCGATTCTCTTTGATAAATTTGATATTTCCCATAATAGATTCCTGGTAATGGAGGATGTGACTGGATTAATTATATTGATTTATTGCAAAATATTAAGAATTATTAATTTTATAAAAAAATAGGACAGGTTTGTGTTGCCTGTCCAAAAAATTGGAGATGGGTAATTTATCTGAAACCCACTGCTGCTTGCCACACAAATGCAAGTAACAAGAAGAAGACGGGAATAACTGGTAATACATCTACCAAGGGGTCGAAGATTTGGTAAGCTTCAGGCAATTTTGCTAGTAATAGTGCTGCTTCCATGTTTGTTTAAATCCACCTAATAATCAAATATCTTTTATATGCGATATCTATTTTAACATGATTGGGGAAATGATCAGTCGTCAGTTTTTTCGAGATCAACTGTTGAGGGTTCGAGCCAATGACCAAAATCGGTGACAAAGCGATCGCTCAAAATAGATGCGCGAATCTTTTGGGTAAAGCGAATCAGTTCGGTGATGTTATGAATAGTCAACAAAGTATATGCTAATATTTCCTGCGATCGCACTAAATGAGATAAATAAGCCCGACTGAAATTTTCACAGGTGTAACAAGGGCAAGTTGTATCCAATGGCGTAAAATCTTCACGAAACTTAGCATTTTTGATATTCCAGCGCTCACCGGAGACAATAGCTGTTCCATGTCTAGCCCAACGGGTAGGAATGACGCAATCAAATAAATCTACACCAGAAGCGATCGCTATGGCCATTTCTCGATAAGTCCCCACACCCATCAAATAACGGGGTTTATTCACCGGTAACAACGGGGCTGTCGTTTGCACAATTTGCGCCATTAAATCCGTTGGTTCACCCACACTCACACCACCAATGGCATATCCCGGCATATCCAACTGCGCCAATTCTTGAGCAGCACGGGCGCGTAAATCTAAATATACTCCTCCCTGAACAATGGGAAACAATGCCTGATCTGAGCGTTGATGGGCGGATATAGAGCGTTTTAACCAGCGATACGTCCTGTCAGTAGCAGCTTCTACTTCTTGACGAGTGGCTGGATAGGGAGGACATTCATCAAAAGCCATGATCACATCCGCCCCTAAAACATTCTGAATTTCAATAGAGCGTTCTGGAGTTAATTTAATGATTTGCCCATCATGGGGCGAACGGAAAGTTACACCTTCTTCAGTAATTTTCCGCATTTCGCTCAGGCTGAAAACCTGAAATCCACCGGAGTCTGTGAGCATTGGTCCAGACCAACCCATGAATTTATGTAACCCACCACCACCAGCAACGATGGCTTCTCCCGGTTGGAGATGTAGATGATAGGTATTAGCTAAAACCATCTGCGCTCCTGTTGCTCCCAGTTGGGCAGGGGTGATAGTTTTGACGTTAGCTAATGTTCCCACAGGCATAAATCTGGGAGTTTCTACAATTCCGTGAGGGGTAGAAAATATTCCGGCTCTGGCTTTGGTCTGGCTACAGGTAGCGAGACTTTCAAAGGAAAAATTGGCACTCAAGGCAAAAATACTATTTAGCTAAATTTATCCACCAACTTAACATTTTTGGGGCTACTTCAGGCAGTTTGTAGGGGTTTTTGTGTTGTGAGGGTGACACCCTGCAATCCACTATGACCCCAGAGAAGATATGATTTCTTTAGTTAAGGTTTTGTGATAGCGTAGGGCAATCTACAATTCACTACTCATCCTTTATTCTTCTTCCTCCTGACTCCTGACTCCTTTAAAAGGAATCATAACAGTCGTCATCAATTTCTGCATCCCATCTAGCTGCTAGGACTTGATCCATCATTGCTTCGATCACAGTGACATTAAATTGGCGATCGCGTCGTGTTTGCAAAGGTGTAGAAAGAGGAATCAGGCGTAAACACATTTGCTCTTGGATTAAGTCGAAGTAGGTTTCTTTTTGTGGAGATTGTTTTAATTCCAGATAATCAAAACTATCCACATTCACATATAGTGCATTATTAGTAACCAAGGTAGAGCGATGAGAATCAGCGAATACTTCCATTACATCCCCTTCACCCTCACTCAGTAGCTGATTTTCTTGGGTGTAGATGTAGTGGACTCTACCTAAATCATGCAGTAATCTGCGGATATCGAGTTTATTGACAACTATGCCCATGTTGACTATGCACGGGGCTGGTATTCTTGTGTGGGGTAGATGATGACTCATAGAGAAATAGCGGGTTATGGAAGGTGAGTGACAACGCAGCCAGACAATCGAAGAGATGGATTGTTAATTTCCCATAGTTCCAAAATATCAGGTAGGAGGCGATCGCCTCATCTTTTGAGCTAGATTGCCAGTCTGGGAGTAATTTATGGTGGGAACATTTATATTCATGAATACTAGAAGTATTTGGCTAATTAAACTCTTTCTCAAGTATGGCTAACGTTTTGCGCTGGTGGCAACAGCAATTCCTAAATTTAGTTGCGGCTGTAATTTTCTATACTGCTATTCCCTTACCCTATCTGCAAAATTTGGACTTCCAAAAGGTTGCTTGTTTTGCGCCGGTAATTGGGTTGATAATTGGCGGAATCTTAGGTGGATTAGATACGGGGATGAATTATTTAGGTGTCCCCGTGCTAACTCGTAATGCTTTGGTAGTGGCTGCGTGGATAGCAATTACGGGAGGGTTACATTTAGATGGTGCGATGGATACGGCTGATGGTTTAGCGGTAGGTGATCCTGAACGCAGGTTACAGGTAATGATGGATAGTGCCACTGGTGCGTTTGGGGCAATGTCCGCTATTATCATTATTATTTTGAAAATAACAGCTTTAGCAGAGATAGGTGAAAACCATTATTTTGTATTAATGGCCGCTTGTGGGTGGGGACGTTGGGGACAACAAATAGCTATTTGTCAATATCCATATCTAAAACCTACTGGTAAAGGTGCGTTTCATAAACTAGCAATTCGTTCTTATTTGGATTTGTTACCAAGCTTATTTTTATTGTTGGGTTTGAGTGTTGTTGTTTGGGTAATTTATCCCCAGAAGTTAGTTTTATCTGTGGGGATGGTTTTGGCTGGGAGTGTGATTTCTGTTGTTACCGCAGCTTGGTTTAATTATAAGTTAGGTGGACATACGGGAGATACTTATGGGGCTGTGGTGGAGTGGACTGAAGCGTTGTTTTTGTGTATAATCAGCAGTATTTAGGGTTTACCAGATTTTCTAAATTTGGCAGATTATACTGTAATTTAGTAACTAAAGGGTCAATAAGATGGACGCATTAAATCATGGGGAAATCGTCGGTACTCATCATTTCTTCGATGCGGTTACTGATCATGCGGCGCAAAACTTCAGTGATATTAATCACGATTTAAACTCAAGTTATTCCAGTCATGTTGAATCAATCTCTCAGGGACTTGACCAACATTCTCATAATTTCTCAAACGATTTTTCTCACGACTTCAATCCTGGTACAATAATACATTCTGACTGTATTGCCTTCTCTGGGACTGATTTTAATTCTAGTCTTGATCATCTACACAATTCTATTCAGATCGAAACCCCAAGTTTTGATCATCATCTATCTACCAGTAATTTTCATGCTGAAGTGATGCCTCGTGAAGCGACACCAGATTATGCGGCGGCAGCTAATAATGAAGGCTGGGCAAAGCATTATGAAGGTTTAGCCTCAAGTTGGGCAAATGGTGGGTCTTATGATATGGCTGCTTCTTTGCAAAAAGACGCTGATTATCATCATCAAAAAGCGGCTGAAAATCTTAACCAATAATTAGATTTTCTGCTTTTAAGTTTAAGGGCGAACGCAATTTGCCCCTACATAAAATCTTGGGGATTAGTAGGGGCGCAAGGCTTGCATCTTTTAGTAGGTGCGGTTTAATTGAAATTAATTGAGATCAAATTAAATTTACCAAAAATTATTGTGGAGAAATTAAAACTATGCCTGTAGTAGAATCTATGGCTGGAATGTATATTCTAAGTAGCGTTATAAGTAGTGTGTCTTCTTTAGTATCAAGTGGTGTAAATGCTTGGTCATCTCATAAAAACCGTCAATCGTCGGAAAGGATTAGTGCTTTAAGTCGGGATTCGTCGGAAGAGGTGGCACGGTTAAGTAGAAAACATTCTGCCGAATTACAATATAATCAAATTAAATTTTCAGTATTGCAACAAAGAGAAAATCAAGATTTTCAAAGAGAATTAGCCGAACTTAGTCACGAAAGATTAAAGGAAATTGAGGCTTATCGGGCAGAAGTTAATTTTGCGATTAATCAAAAAAATTTAGACTTTCAAAAGTGGAGTTTTGAACAGAGAAAAATAATTGAATATGATATTTTACAATTACAGCAAAATTTTCAACGTGATTTAACCAATATTCAGCATCAAAACGCTTTAATACAAATGCGGGAAAGAATGAGGGCGGATAAATCACCTATTAATAATTTAGCTTGTGATTTGTAACTGTTCACACTCCCCCACTAAAAAGGAATTAGGAAGTAACAGGGATAGGAG
>NZ_VIKX01000071.1 GCF_009711935.1 Dolichospermum sp. UHCC 0259
CTACTTCTACCTACCCTATAAACTCTCGAAAGTGGGGGGAGAGTGAAAAACTACGGGCGCAGGCCCTGCGCCCCTACAGTTCTGAATTTTGGGCGGGGAAACCCCACCCCTACTTCTATCACCATCCTAATTTTTCCAACACAGGTTTTGTGGATACTATATGTCGTTCTAAACCAAGTTCTTTGGGACTTACGCCTAAAGCTAAAGCAATTAATTGGGGCAGGTGTAAGATTGGTAAACCTAATTTTTGACCAATTACTTTTTCCACTTCTGGTTGACGAGAATCTAAGTTCAAATGACACAGAGGACATGGTGTGACGATACAATCAGCACCATTAGCTAAGGCTTCTTGAATATGATTTCCCGCCATTTGGAAAGATTCTGTGGTTGCGTAGCTGGACAAAGGCCAGCCACAGCATTGAGTTCTGCCACGATAATATACAGGTGTTGCCCCTACTGCCCGAAATACATTTTCCATTGCTTCGGGTTGAAAAGGA
The DNA here is from genome assembly GCF_009711935.1 of Dolichospermum sp. UHCC 0259. Lineage (GTDB taxonomy): Bacteria > Cyanobacteriota > Cyanobacteriia > Cyanobacteriales > Nostocaceae > Dolichospermum. The sequence continues at coordinate 498 of NZ_VIKX01000071.1, forward strand.
TCATCATAAGGCATGGATTTTTGAGCGCGGAGTAGATAACAGCCATAGAAAGCTGCACATTTTAATCCACTCAATTTCTTGGTGACGCGCTGGGTAATTTCTTCTAAACCATAATCTGCAACTAAAGCATAAAGAAGATGTTTCACTTCTGTACTTCCCTGATAGGGTGAACAACCTTCTTTTTGTAATAAGCCATTAACTTTATTCACGTAATCAGGATTTGTTGACTGGCATTCTTTTAACCGTTCATCAACATGACCGATGACACCCTGACAAGTGCTGCAATGGGTGAGTAAGGGGAGATTTAATGATTCTGCTAGGGCGATATTTCTGGCGTTAACTGTGTCTTCTAATAGTTGAGAATCTTCTTTAAATGTGCCTGAACCACAGCAAGAGGCTTTTTTCAGTTCAACCAGTTCAATTCCCAAGGCTTGGGTGAGAGATTGGGTGGATAGGTACAGTTCTCGACAAGCCCCTTGAGCTACACAGCCAGGATAATAAGCGTATTTTAGCGTTTTAGATAGCATAAAATTATATTAGGTTTATTGTTTAGAGGTGATTGAGATTTATTGATTGGTAGTTGGGTTATTAAACCCAGATTTCTCATTTTTAGGATCTCCCTAAATATTCAATCCCCAGTTTTAATGATAGAACCTATGCTCAGGTTCACCCTTTCCGATAAGATGTATATGCCCAAAAAAACTTTGTTCATTTAGAGCAAATCATAGCAACTTGTTAAGGACTTTTATTTATGAGCCAAACAGAAATTTTTGAAAAAGTTAAAAGAATTGTCGCTGACCAACTCAGCGTAGGATTTGACACGATTACACCGCAATCTATTTTCATGGAGGATCTAGGCGCTGATTCCTTGGATACTGTTGAACTAGTGATGGCTTTGGAAGAAGAATTTGAGATTGAAATTCCTGATGAAGCTGCTGAAAAGATTGTATCTGTTCAAGACGCAGTAGATTACATTGACAAGCAAGTTGCTGCTTCATCATAAACAAGCTATGAATCGGTATGGCGGGTTTAAAGAGAAATTTTGAAGGTACACAGATTAACTGGATAAACCCGCCGGTACATGAGTATTGAGTGTCTAAACTGTAAGTTTGACTGCGAGAAAAACCCCAAAAGTCATAATATTGAGCAAATAGTATACTCTTAGCTAAGGATACTTAACTCGGAACTCAGCACTCTTAATTGTTTCCCCTGCTGCTTTTTCGCCATATTTAATGTAATCATGACAGACTATAAACGTAATCGCGTTGTTGTAACAGGTGTGGGTGCGATTACACCTATTGGTAACACATCTGCTGAATATTGGGAAGGATTATTAAGCGGACTTAATGGAATTGACTATATCACCGCTTTTGATGCGTCTAAACATAGTTGCCGCATTGCGGGTGAAGTCAAAAACTTTGATCCAGAGAGTTATTTAGAGCGCAAAGAAGCCAAGCGGATGGATCGGTTTGCCCAATTGGGTGTATCGGCGGCTATTCAAGCTGTTGCAGATTCAGGTTTGGTAATTAATGATCTCAATGCCGAACAAGTTGGTGTGATCATTGGTTCGGGCATTGGTGGGATTAAGGTATTAGAAGACCAGCAAACTGTTTACTTAGATCCTAAGCGGGGTCCTAGTCGTTGTAGTCCGTTCATGATTCCTATGATGATTGCCAATATGGCAGCAGGATTAACAGCAATTCATACGGGTGCGAAGGGTCCAAATTCCTGTTCTGTCACGGCTTGTGCGGCTGGTTCTAATTCTATCGGCGATGCTTTTCGTCAGATTCAAGGGGGATATGCTAAGGCGATGATTTGCGGTGGTTGTGAGGCGGCGGTTACGCCTTTGTCGGTGGCGGGGTTTGCGGCTGCTCGCGCTTTATCAACTCGCAATGATGATCCAGCCCATGCTTGTCGTCCTTTTGATCGGGATCGGGATGGCTTTGTGATGGGTGAGGGGGCAGGAATTTTAATTCTTGAAGAATTGGAACACGCCATTAGTCGTGGTGCGAGGATTTATGGGGAAATGGTGGGTTATGGGATGACCTGTGATGCTTATCACATGACTGCGCCTGTGCCTGGTGGTTTAGGTGCGGCTAGAGCGATCGCATTAGCTTTAAAAGATGGGGGATTAACGCCAGAAATGGTTAGTTACATCAATGCTCATGGAACTAGCACACCAGCTAATGATGTGAATGAAACTGCTGCTATTAAGAAAGCTTTGGGAGAGTATGCTTATAAGGTGGCAATTAGTTCTACTAAATCCATGACGGGACATTTGTTAGGTGGTTCTGGTGGGATTGAAGCTGTAGCAACAATTTTGGCGATCGCTCATGATAAAGTTCCTCCCACCATCAACATCGAAAATCTTGATCCTGAATGTGACCTAGATTATGTCCCCCATCAAAGTCGTGATCAGGTAGTTGAGGTGGCTTTATCTAATTCTTTCGGATTTGGTGGTCATAATGTCACTCTGGCATTCAAGAAGTTTACTTCCTAGTGATTGGCAGAGGGCAGGGGGCAGGGGAGCAGAGGAGCAGAGGGGCAGAGGAGAAAATTATCCAATGACCAATGACCAATGACCAATGACTAATGACCTCTTGCCGTAATTTTGTTATTGGTTGGCTTTTTAGAAGTGAACCTGTGGCAAGTATGATAGAGATAATTCTTGGCTGAACCGTTAGTATGGCTTATGCCACACTTTGGGAACAGCAAGACCAAATTATCGGCTGTATTCATCACCAAAAACTCAGAACATCCCTCTTGTCCATTGACAATTAAGAATGGGATGATGGGGAAAGTGGGATCGATTGATAATGAACCCAGCAAGAAAAAGCTAAAAAGAGTCCTAACCCGTCGTTAACAATAAGAGATTATGGCTGTTGCAACCCAATCCATCCAAGAACTTTGTATTAATTCGATCCGCTTTTTGGCTGTAGATGCCATAGAAAAATCTAAATCGGGACACCCTGGACTACCGATGGGTGCGGCTCCAATGGCTTTTGTGCTTTGGGATAGCTTCATGCGCTATAACCCCAAAAACCCGCAGTGGTTCAACCGCGATCGCTTTGTTTTGTCCGCTGGTCATGGTTCAATGTTGCAGTATGCCCTACTGTACTTGACCGGCTACGATAGCGTTACCATAGACGACATCAAGCAATTTCGTCAATGGGGTGCTAAGACCCCAGGCCACCCCGAAAACTTTGTTACACCCGGTGTAGAAGTGACAACAGGACCATTGGGTCAAGGAATTGCCAATGCGGTGGGTTTAGCAGTAGCAGAAGCACACCTAGCTGCTAAATTCAACAAACCAGATGCCAAAATAGTTGATCATTATACTTACGTACTTCTGGGTGATGGTTGCAACATGGAAGGGATTTCCGGTGAAGCAGCTTCCATTGCTGGACACTGGGGATTAGGTAAACTCATTGCTCTTTATGACGACAACCACATCTCCATTGATGGTTCTACAGATGTAGCTTTCACCGAAGACGTTTCCAAACGCTTTGAATCTTACGGCTGGCACGTTATCCACGTTAAAGACGGTAACACCGACTTAGCCGGAATTGCCAAAGCGATCGCCGACGCAAAAGCCGTAACAGACAAACCCACCATGATTAAGGTGACAACCACCATTGGTTATGGTTCTCCCAACAAACAAGATACCGCTGGTATTCACGGTGCGGCTTTGGGTCCAGAAGAAACCATCGCTACCCGCAAAAACTTAGGTTGGGAATACGATGCTTTTGTAGTTCCTGAAGATGCCCTTAACCATACCCGCAAGGCTGTTGAACGCGGTGCTAGTTACGAATCCGAGTGGAACAAAGTTTATGCGGATTACAAGGCTAAATACCCCCAAGAAGCGGCGGAATTTGAGCGGTTCATTACTGGCAAATTACCAGACGGTTGGGATCAAGTATTACCTACCTACACCACCGAAGACAAAGCATTACCCACCCGTAAACACTCAGAAAACTGCCTCAACAAACTAGGGGCTGTTTTACCAGAATTAATTGGTGGTTCTGCTGACTTAACCCACTCCAACCTCACCGAACTCAAAGGTGCTGGAGACTTCCAAAAAGGACATTTCGCCAACCGCAATATCCACTTTGGTGTGCGCGAACACGCTATGGGTGCGATTTGTAATGGTATGGCATTGCATAACTCAGGCTTGATTCCTTACGGTGCGACCTTCTTAATCTTTACAGATTATATGCGGGCTGCTATCCGTTTGGCTGCGCTCTCTGAAGCTGGTTCAATTTGGGTCATGACACACGACTCCATTGGTCAAGGTGAAGATGGTCCTACTCACCAACCCATTGAAACCCTTGCTTCCTTGCGAGCTATTCCTGACTTAACAGTTATTCGTCCCGCTGACGGAAATGAAACCTCCGGTGGTTACAAAGTTGCAATTGAGAAGTCCAAAGCACACGCTTCTACCTTATTGGCGTTCACTCGTCAAAACGTTCCTAACTTGGCAGGTACATCCATTGCAGGTGTAGCTAAGGGTGGGTATACAATTGTTGATTGCCAAGGTACACCAGATATCATCTTAATTGGTACTGGTTCAGAAGTCAGCCTCTGTGTCAGTGCAGCGGAAAAATTAACTGCGGTCGGTAAGAAAGTTCGTGTTGTTTCTATGCCTTCTTCTACCTTATTTGATACACAAGATGCAGCTTACAAAGAGTCTGTTCTACCAAAAGCTGTTACTAAGCGTCTTTCTGTAGAAGCTGCTAGTAGCTTCGGTTGGCACAAATATATTGGTTCTGAAGGCGACACCGTAAGTATTGATACCTTTGGTGCTTCTGCTCCTGGTGGTATTTGTTTGGAGAAGTTTGGCTTCACTGTTGATAATGTTTTAGCTAAAGCCAAAGCATTGTTAGGTTAATCTTCACAAAATATTTTCTAATTTTGTTAGGTGGGCTGAATAGGCTCACCTTTTTTATGGGAAAATTACTATTATCGCAAGGTCATTGGTGACAAGTTAAGCGCTACCAGTTTCCAGCCGAGACAATTGAACTCATAAAATTAGCAAATTTAAGTTAACATTAATACTCCGCGCCGATTCCTACAACTGCTATGCTAAATCCCAATCTGGATGAAATCCAGTTGACGAAAGACGACTACGAACGCTATTCCCGCCACCTCATTTTGCCAGAAGTGGGCATGGAAGGGCAAAAACGCCTAAAAGCCGCCAGTGTATTGTGTATTGGTACTGGTGGACTAGGTTCACCATTGCTGTTATATCTTGCAGCCGCAGGTATAGGCAGAATTGGTATTGTTGATTTTGATGTTGTGGATACCTCTAACCTGCAACGTCAAGTTATTCACGGGACATCCTGGGTAGGTAAACCCAAAATAGAATCAGCAAAAAACCGGATTCATGAAATTAACCCCCATTGTCAGGTTGATTTGTATGAAACTCGGTTGAGTGCAGAAAACGCCCTCGATATTATTCGTCCTTACGATATCGTTGTTGATGGCACTGATAACTTCCCAACCCGATATTTAGTCAACGATGCTTGTGTATTGTTAGATAAACCCAACGTTTACGGTTCTATTTTCCGGTTTGAAGGACAAGCAACCGTCTTTAACTATGAGGGTGGTCCTAACTATCGTGATTTGTACCCCGAACCACCACCACCAGGAATGGTTCCCTCCTGTGCTGAAGGTGGAGTTTTGGGAATTTTACCGGGGATGATTGGGATTATTCAAGCTACGGAAACAGTGAAAATTATTCTGGGCAATGGTACTACCTTGAGTGGTAGACTGGTGCTTTATAATGCCTTGGATATGAAATTCCGGGAGTTAAAACTGCGTCCTAACCCCATCCGTCCAGTTATTGACAAGCTAATAGATTACGAACAATTCTGTGGTATTCCCCAAGCCCAAGCTGAAGAAGCGAAACAGCAAATGGAAATTCAAGAAATGACTGTGAAGGAATTGAAGGCGTTATTAGATGGTGGTACAAAGGATTTTGTGCTGTTAGACGTGCGTAATCCTCATGAGTATGAAATTGCGAAAATTCCCGGTTCTGTGTTAGTCCCTTTACCAGATATTGAAAATGGTAGTGGTGTAGCTAAGGTAAAGGAATTACTTAATGGACACCGTTTAATTGCTCATTGTAAACTGGGTGGACGTTCCGCGAAAGCCTTGGCTATCTTGAAGGAAGCGGGGATTACTGGGACAAATGTTAAGGGAGGAATTAATGCTTGGAGTCAAGAAGTAGATGCTTCTGTTCCTCAGTATTAATCATTTTTTTCAGGATTGTTGATTATGTTTAGGGAAAACCTATAACTATCTCTAGTCCGATATTAACAGCAAGATACCCGATATTTTAGATGGTTGGGTATCTTGTGATGATGAATGTAGAGGCATCTATTTTAGTTATTGATATAATTTATACAAAAAAATCTTTAAAAAATACCAAAATTGTCCATTACTTATACTTCTTTTAAAGAGTAAGATGTCTAAAGTTTGCATAAACTTCGTCACTGACTCAACCCTAAAGGGATTGAGCTTGTAAAGAACAAACTTTACGACGCAAGCAGCGACTAGCCCATTGAGACTAATCCTGATACGCACTTCCGAATACTTCCCCAGTTTGGATTATCTGCAAGACTGTTTGTTAAGTCGTTGGTTAAAGACAAGACATTTTGGATTAGTTGGGCGAGGGGACTTGAACGGGTTTGCTGGTTCCCGGGATTATATCCATTCAAAAATCAGCATTTAAATACCACAGTGAATAAATTCACTCGTGTCGCTTCCCTCTCAGGGAACCAAGCCACTGAGTTTCCCGCATACCGCGAGGTTTTATGAAAAATTTAGCTATGGCAGTTTCCAGCTAGGAGAGGACATCCCGTAATCATAAAACATGGTTTGAGCAGAATGTGGTATTAGCCATACCCTGCTGCTTGATTTAGATACTAAAAGACTTTTCGCTTTCCTGCTATCAATAACCAGGGATTGAGGGTAAATTTACTTTCAAAAACTCAACTTGAGCAGTACCTATCGTCACAGCAACTTGCCGAAACAACAATATATTGCATTATGGATACGCTTTCCACAACTAAGTCTAAGATTCTGATTGTAGATGATGATGCCAGTGTCCGCAACTTGATTCAGCGTTTCTTGAGTCGTAAATATGAAATCGAATCAGCCGCGGACGGTAAAACGGCTCTTGTTTCTTTTGAAAAATTAAATCCGGCTTTAGTGATTCTTGACTGGAATTTACCAGATGCAAATGGCTATAAACTGTGTCAAGAGATGCAGAGTCGGACTAATGTTTTGGTAATGATGCTTACTAGTCGCAATGATGAAGCTGATAAAATTAAGGTTTTGGCTGCTGGTGCGGATGATTTTTTAACTAAACCATTTAGTCTGGCTGAGGTGGAAGTTAGGGTGGAAGCACTATTAAGGCGTGTTCGCTATATTCAGCCCGGTGTTGCACAACGCCTCACTTTTAATCAGTTGTCTATTAATTCGGAAGCACGGGAGGTTACACTTAATAATAAGGCTTTGCCTTTGACTGCTTTGGAGTTTAATATTTTACATTTTCTAGCTACCCATCCTGGACAAGCATGGAGTCGCACTCAATTAATTCAAAAGATTTGGGGGTGTGATTATGTGGGAGATGGGCGCGTTGTTGATGTGCATATTGGTCAACTACGCAAGAAAATGGAGGCTGATTCTAGTATGCCGGAGTTTATTAAGACGGTACGGGGTTATGGCTATAAGTTTGATCCACCTGAAAATACCACGATTTAAATTTGGCAAAATATGATAGTTGTGATGGCTTAACCATTTACTCAAATCTGTCTATTACCTAAGTGATTATATTGGGGCTTGATTAGATGATTCGGATGATTAATCGGTAGATATGGTAGCTAAAGTCTGTCAGGGAGTCGTATCTACTCAAGCCTCGGATAAAACCTTTAATTTTTTACTTCTATAGGATATTCTCTGGTTGAGAACAAACTGCATTTTTAGCTTGAGAAAATATATATGCAAATTACTGTAATGACTTTTAATCTCCGCTATGACAAACCAGATCCTGGGGTGCGTCAGTGGCAAAAGCGTGTGGGAGCGATCGCTTCTTTAATTCAATACTACAAACCGGATTTGCTGGGGACACAGGAGGGTAAATCTCATCAATTGGCAGATTTACAGGCACTCTTACCGGAATATAACATTATTGGGGGCGATCGCACTGGGACAGGAACGGGTGAACATTGTGCAATTTTCTATAACCCACAATGTCTGAAACTTCAGGAAACACAGGATTTTTATCTCAGTGATACTCCCGATATTCCTGGTAGCATTACTTGGGGAACTCGTTTACCACGTATGGCTACTTGGGCTAATTTTGAACTTATTAATCCTGGTGTTTTCTTAACTATATTAAATACCCATCTAGATCACGAAAATGCCAAATCTAGGGAGTTAAGCGCAGCTTTAATTAGTCAACGGTTGGCAGAATTTCCTCCAGAAAACTACCTACTGCTAATGGGGGATTTTAACGCCAATCCTGATACTCCAGAACGGCAAATTTTTCTATCTCCTTTAGCCAATGGTAAACAATTACAAGATCCTTTAGCGACTCTGCCTCTAGAACAACAGAAAACCTTTCACGATTTTACAGGTCAAGCCTGGGATGCTATTGATACTATATATTGCGATCGCTGCGCTGACCGAAGGTATCGCTCTTTGCAAATAGAAAAAGTAATTATTGATCGTCAACAGTGGGAAGGGGTGTGGTCTTCTGATCATTTTCCGGTGATTGTAAAATTAACTGTCCATTGACACTCTCATTGTAAAGCCTGAATTTGCTGAAGAGATAATTCGGTAACTTCAGCAATTTGTTCCAAACTCATCCCAATTCGTAACAATTTTAAAGCTAATTTTCTAGTTGTTTCAGCCTTACCTTCCTGTTTACCTTCTTCTAAAGCTTCTTGGTAAACCCTTGTTTGTTTCAACTCACTTAAACCTAACATAGCTTCAATCTCCTCTAGTTTTGTCAAACGAACCACAGAGGACACAGAGAGAATTTAAGAAAACAGTTTTGTCAAAAATGTATTTCCTGCATCTTCAATTTTATCATCAAGAGAAAAGGTGAGGTTACGAACTCTGATTTCTCCAATATATTCATCAAGGGAATGATTTAATTCTGTTGGATAGACTAACACTGTTTCTGGACAACTTTTAGAAACTGCATAAGTTACTACTTGGGCTATATCTTCAGAGGAAGGTTTTTTGTGGTTTTTATATTTAGTATCGAGAATATATTTAGGTTTTGAATCTGTTTTGTCATATAAAATTAAGTCAGTTTGAAAATATATATTTTCTCCTATATTGATTCTCTCTTGAGTTTCTAAAGTGAAATCCTGGTGAGGTAAATTTTCCCTTAACCATTCTGCAACAAACATTTCATAAAGACGTGCCATATCTATTAAAAAAGGTAAAGTTGTATTTTTACCCTTTTCATGATTTGGGCTAGTGTTATCTAAAAAGAATCGGCAAAATTGATGTAGAAGATGATAATCTTCATTTAAACGGTGATAAATTCTATCAATACAATCTTCTGAATTATAAGGTTGTAAAGATACCATTCCTTGCATTGCATGATAAGCTTTTCTCACTATCAATGATACTTTTTCTTTACAAAAACCACTATGTCCAATATGAAAAAGTGTCCATAACAGAATTTGGTTATCTATAATATCAGCCGTGTGTTCTTGATATGCACATTGTAATTTTACATTCCAAGGTTTTTTAATTATTTGCTGTACATTTAATCTTCCGCGTACATAAGCCAATTGCTCAGTTTTGGGTACATAAGTCCGATATAATCCTTTACGACATCTTTCTATAATTTTATCTGCTAAAACATAAGCTAGATGATTGTAAAAATCTTCTAGAGATTCACAATTCATTAAACCTTCAGGAAATTTAAAACTTTTTAAGTTATAAGCATATTCCAACATTCCAAATAAATTCTTAATTGGTACTTTGGGATTTATTTTTAAAGCCAAATCAGCATTTAAAGGAATATACCCGACATATCCTTTAGCAGTTAGTTTCCATTGATTACGAGTTTTAGGACTGGGAAATTCTACATTTACTTGGCTGTTGTATTTCTCATATAAAATAATTCCAACCTCTTCAGAAATCTCCTCACGAGAAAAAGATTTAGATTGATATTCGGTTATTTCAATAATTTTTAAATTTGCTGGGTTCATATTGTTATCTGTTTCTCGATTTTATCCCAGCGAAACTCATCTACTTTTTCTAGGTTATTAAAAAAGTATTCTTCTAAATAAGGCTCAATTTCCATCTTCCAAATATCTTCAATATCTTCTCGGAGATTAGGAGTCAAAAAGAAAGAAATACCAATTTCATAGTTTTTATCATTAATCGCTTGATTTAATTGTTTTAAAACATTAATTAAATCCATAACTGCAAAATTTGTATTTAAGTGATATTTGATTAACACAACATAATTAGGACGAAGTTCAATAAATGCAAAACGACGACGTAAAGCATGATCTATTTGTGCAATAGACCTATCTGCTGTGTTCATTGTCCCAATAATACGGACATTTTCGGGAATACGAAATCTATTACCACCAGCGAGAGGAATTTCTTGATCACGATATTCTAGTAAATACATTAATTCACCAAAAACCTGTGCTAAATTAGCGCGGTTAATTTCATCAATAATCAGAACACAAGTATCTTGAAATGACTCAGCTTTTTGACAAAATTCTAAAAATCTGCCGGGAACAAGTGGATATATTAATTTACCATCTTCACTTTGAGGACGAATACCTTGAATGAAGTCTTCATAGGAATATGCTGGATGAAATTGGACTAATTCAGAGAAACCGTCACCTTCACTGATTAGGTGTTTTGCGAGTTTTTTAGCTATAAAAGTTTTACCTGTTCCGGGTGAACCGTAGAATATGGCTTGTTTTTTGCGATTAATTGCGCGTATCCAACGTTCTAAATTTAGATTTGATATTCCAATTTGTTTAGCACATTGATCTAAAATAAAACTTGGATTCCGCTTAGTTAGATATTTACTAATAGCAGGTTGAATATTATCAGAAACTGCAAGTATAAATAATGGGGTATACCATTGAAACCACTTGTCAAATTTATATAATAAATCATCAAGAGATGATTTCAAGATAAATTCTTTGCTATAAAACAAAATATCTGTTTCTTCTCTTACAAATATATCAGGCTCTTTAGCCACTATTTTAGCCATTAATATCGGATTTTTATCAGCTATTTTTTCAGCAAGATAATGATATCCTTCTTCGCTTATACCTATACTTATACCATTCTTGTTTATATTTATATATAGTTGTGAAAAAATATCTAAATACTTTTGTAATCCAAACTCGTGATGAGGATTAAATAAGTATTCAACAATTAATTTTTTTGTCCCTGAATAATCCTGACTGTAAAAATCTTTATTTGCTATTTCAAGTGGTATTAGGCTATATATTAAATTGCAAAAATTGACGAACGGTTCCTGAACATATAACAGAAAATTAAAATTTTCCTCTTGGCTAAAGAAATAATTATCATATTTTTTATTATTCACATTCCATAGTTCTAGCAACTCAAAAGTATATTCCGAAAATGATGAATTTGAATTCTCTTGTTTTTTCATAATTTATAATAATTAATTTTGTATCTTTAATGTGATTATATCATTTTTTAATTCTTAGGGTAGATTATGTTACTTTTGCAAAAGTTAGACAAGAATTAACGAACCACGAAGGCACGAAGAACACGAAGGAAGAGAAAGAAGAAGAAGAGTTAAGAGGAGAGAATGATGCGTTTAATGCCTTCTTTGAGGACGAGGACGTTAAAATTGATGAGAAGACCAAGGGGACAATTAGTCATTTTTAAATAAGAAATAACTTGCGCTTCATGAATAGGGGCTAACTTTTCCACAGCCTTCAATTCAACAACTAAAGAATCACCAACCAGAAAATCTAATTCCCCCTCACCAATGGGATAACCTTTGTATTTTACAGCTACTAAATGTTTAGGTTTATGAGGTATTCCGCGCAAACGAAACTCCAAACCCAAAGCCTCTTGATATACCCTCTCCAAAAACCCCGCACCCAACATCCTATGCACCTCAATACCCGCCCCAATCACAGCATAAGCCAACCTCTCCACCTCATCACTCAACCTCCTCATCCTTCCTTCTTCCTCTTCCTTCGTGAACTTCGCTCCTTCGTGGTTCATTTTCTCTTACCTTCTTATACTCTATCATGTAGCAATTATATATCCGATTACCCCCGCTTAGGCTAAAATTGTTTACAATGAAAATCTATTTTTTCTGCATTAAATATTATGGCTAATCCCAAATCTGATAAAGGCTTTGTCTACCAAGAATTTGGTAACTGTAGTTCACCCGCACTGGAACGCGCTGTAGAACGGGGAATCCAAGATTTACCCCCCAATCAGCAAAATGTGAGAATCCAAGCTACTCGTGCGGGACGGAAGGGGAAAACTGTGACTGTGATTACTGGGTTTCAAACTACACCGGAAACCTTAGCTACTTTATTAAAACAGTTAAAAGCCCAATGTGGTACAGGTGGAACGGTGAAAGATAATGAAATTGAGGTTCAGGGAGACCACAAACAGAAGATTTTGGAGATTTTGGTGAAATTGGGTTATAAAGCTAAAATCAGCGGTGGTTAAAAGGTGTGGTTTACCAAATTTTTCAGGAATCGTCACCACATTAGGTGATGTTAACTCTAGAAACATTGAACATCTACAGGAGAATAACATGGATATGGATGTAGTCAGAATTATAGTTGCGATTTTTCTCCCACCTTTAGGAGTATTTTTGCAGGTAGGTTTTGGTAAGGATTTTTGGATTAATTTGCTTTTGACTATCTTTGGTTTTTATATTTTGGGTATTGTTCACGCAGTATGGATAATTGCGAAGAAGTAATGATGTCAGAGAGGTAGATAAAACTGGACTATCTCTCTATTTCTTTCCCTCACTTTCACATCTTTAAAGAAAAACCCGCATATGAAAATCAAGTATCCCATTAATTTTCACAAAGGTCTAACATTCCTTATCGTTTTAGGACTAATGTTTGTATACCATAATTTTACTATTGGAGTTTGGGTTTATCTTTCCCTTCATGGTACTTATGGTTTTCTTTGGTTAATAAAAGATCGCATATTTCCAGATAAGCAATGGGAGCAAGAAATTCCCATTTCCCAAGGAATTATTACTTTTGTTCTCCTTTGTTTGTACTGGGTAGCACCATTTATTCTCATTAGTAGTGGTACTGTTCCCCCTTTACCTTTAGTCGCTGCTGCTATTTTTTTGAATATTGCAGGGGTGTTTTTACATTTTGGTAGTGATGCTCAAAAATACTATACACTCAAGTACAAAACTGGATTAATTACAGAAGGTTTTTTTGCTAAATGTCGTAATCCTAATTATTTAGGAGAAGTGTTGATTTATCTGGCGTTTGCTATGTTAACTCAACATTGGCTACCTTTCCTAATTCTGGGGTTATTTATAGCTATGATATTTGTTCCCAATATGCGGAAAAAGGATCAATCTTTATCTCGATATCCTGACTTTGAGGAATACAAAGAAAATTCTGGTTTGTTGTTTCCTAAGTTATTTAATTCCAAGATTTCTGGAAAAGAAGAAACTACAGCATAACGTCAATAATTTGATTCACGACTAAACACACAACAAGATAAGATTAGGTTTACAAAGAAGAAGATTATGAACTACAAAGCTATCATTTTATCGGCAGTTTTAGGAATTTCCACACCTGCAATTATGGATATGGCTATTCCTCACCAAGCTATGGCTGTACAAAAGTTTAATTATCCCAATAATACATTTAGTGATCAAGAGTGGACGGTGACTCTAAAGTTTACCAATAATTCCTATCACTATTATGGAAAGCATATTCCCAAAAATAATTCTATTAATTTATCTGGTGCTGTTGCTTCTGGTTCTCACGAACGTCAAGTTTACACTTGGAATAATAATGGGACAAAATATCAAGTTACTTACCGACCAAATGATCCTAATTATATTCGTGTTCAGGTAATTAATAGAGGTAAAGTTGTTTTAAATCGTTTACTCCAAGCTATACCCTAAAATTGTTATGGCGGTTTTTGGCTAAGTGAATACAAGAACCCCACCCCCAACCCCCTCCCCGCAAGCAAGGAGGGGGCTTATTATTAGGACAGATTATTCAGCCCAAGCGATTAATCTGGGTTCATAAGGACTAGAAAGGTATTGATTTCGAGGTAGGACACGCAAAGATAAACCTTGCAAACCAGAGGTGGTGTAGGTGATATTTGCGGTATAAAGACTGGAATTTTCTGGATCTTGTCCTTGATAATCCATGATTACAGGTACAGCATTGACAATATTACCGTTGGCATCAATAGAACCTTGATATAGTTCTACTTGCACGTCATCGTTACTTAATGTTGCTAAGTCTACTTTGGCTTTGACTGCTACAGTTTGATTAACTTCAATGTCTGATGCTGCGGATACGTCAACATCTTTAATTTTGATGTTAAACCATTGTTCACCTAATTTTGCTCTCCAAGCGGCTAATTCCTTGGCTGGGCTATAATTATCAACGGTGAGGGTATGATAGCGATCGCTCGCCGGGAAATAAGCTCTCATGGCATATTCTCGCACCATCCGGGCTGTGTTAAAGAAAGGACAATTCAACCGAATCGCATCTTTCATTTTTGCTACCCAAGGACGAGGCAAACCATCACCATCACGATGATCATAGAATAGGGGAACAACTTCCTTCTCTAACAACTCGTAGAGGGCGTTAGCTTCTATCTCATCTTGGTAATTAGGATCATCATAGTTTTCGCCATGTCCTATCGCCCAACCGGTGCGAACATAGTCCGCTTCATCCCACCAACCATCAAGAACACTGAGATTTGGTAAGCCATTCATAGCAGCTTTCATACCACTTGTCCCCGAAGCTTCACGGGGACGACGGGGAGTATTTAACCAGATATCACAACCTGCTACCATTAACCGGGCAATGTGAATATCGTAATTAGGAACAAATACGACCTGTTTTTCTAAATGGTGTTCGCGGATAAAGCGGTTAATATCCCGAATTAATTCTTTACCGGGGATGTCTTTAGGATGTGCCTTCCCAGCAATCACAAATTGGACTTTGCGGTTTTTATTAGCGAGTAGAATCTTTTTAATTCTTTCCAAATCACGCATCCAAAGAGTAGCGCGTTTGTAAGTAGCAAAACGACGGGCAAAACCAATGGTGAAAACGTTAGGATCAAGCACTTCCTGTGCCTGAGCAATATCGGAAGCAGAAGCACCGCGATCGCGCAAATGTTTGACTAAATGTTCTCGAACATACAACACCATATCCAAACGACAGCGCTCGTGATTCCGCCATAACTCCTCATCGGGAATTGCATCCATGCGTTCCCATAATTGGCTATCTGGTGGCGCTGATGACCAGTTTGGACCCAGATAGCGATCGTATAACTCCTGCGTAGATTTACTTACACAACTGCGGGCATGGACACCGTTAGTAATAGCAGCAATTGGCACTTCTTCCACAGGAACTTTCTGCCACAAACCTTGGAACATCTGCCGAGAAACAACACCATGCAATTGTGCCACACCATTGGAGAATGTCGCCATCTTCAGCGCCAAAACTGCCATACTGAAAGGTGCAGACAAATCACCAGTATTTTCTCGTCCCAAACCTAAAAACTGCTCTTTCGGTAAACCAAAGATATCTGCATAGTAACCCAAATAATGCAAAATCTTATCAGGAGCAAACAAGTCAATTCCCGCAGGAACTGGAGTGTGGGTAGTGAAGATATTGCTAGAAGACACTACCTGTTTAGCTTGTCTGTAATTCAGTCCTTTTTCCTGAATCAGAATGCGAATCCGTTCTAACGCAGAGAAAGCCGCATGACCTTCATTCATGTGGTAAGCAGTAACTTCATAGCCCAAGGCTTTAAGCATTTGCACCCCACCTATCCCCAGCATAATTTCCTGGTGGATACGCATATCTATATCACCACCATACAACTGATCGGTGATATCGTGGTCATAAGCCTTATTCGGCTCAATATTAGTATCGAGCATATACAGAGGTACAGTTCCCACCTGAACACGCCACACTCGTGCATATACCTTGCGTCCGGGATAATCTACCGCAATCCGTAATTCTGTACCATCGGGGTTGCGTTCCAAATGCAAGGGCATATTATAGAAATCATTGATCAGGTAGCGTTCCTGCTGCCAACCATCAGCATTAAGATACTGGGCAAAGTAGCCTTGTTGATACAATAAGCCCACACCCACCAAAGGTAATCCCAAATCACTCGCAGATTTAAGGTGATCTCCTGCGAGTACACCCAAACCACCTGAATAGATAGGTAAGCAATCTACTAACCCAAATTCAGCAGAAAAATAGGCGTAACATTCCTTCTGGTGCTGACTTCTTTGTTTCTTATACCAAGTGTGTTCTTGCAAATAATCTTCTAACTGCCGCGCGGCTCGGTCTACTTGCGCTAAAAAGCCTTCATCTTCAACAACTTCTAATAGTCGGCTTTGGCTGATAGTTCCCAGCATCAATACTGGATTATGGTGGCTGGATTCCCATAAATCAGGATCTAAACGCCGAAATAGGTCTTTGCTCTCTACATTCCAATCAAAATGGAGATTGTAGGCTAGTTTCCGCAAGGGTTCTAGTCTGGATGGGAGTGAAGGAGATACATTAAAAGTACGAATTGGCTGCATAGTTTAGAAAAACTTTAAGTTCAGCTATGGATATTGTTTACTGTTTTTACCTAATATTGCCAA
Source organism: Dolichospermum sp. UHCC 0259 (assembly GCF_009711935.1). GTDB lineage: Bacteria > Cyanobacteriota > Cyanobacteriia > Cyanobacteriales > Nostocaceae > Dolichospermum. The sequence goes on from NZ_VIKX01000071.1 coordinate 17,383, forward strand.
CTCTTTATACCGGATTTGTCAACTTTTGATGACTTTGTTAAGAATTGGCAACTATTTAATTTCTAGAGATCAACATGAAACTAAAAGGTGTCCTGAGTCTACGGGGTTTCCTGATTTATAGCCAAAGTTTTAGTAAAATTTAACTATCTGCTGTCTGTGTAGGACCAATATTGGTAGTGACGCACTGCTACTAGTAGATCACTCCGCAGTGCAGTCCAAACTTAATTAAAACAAATTAAATTTTATTTATTGAGTAAATTTAAATCAAAGATCTCCAACTTCTCTCAGAAATCAGGTATCTAAATAGGGCTTGCTGGATAAACCGAAAACCTAGATATATTAAGAGTCTCCGGGTTAAAAAAGTGAATTAGGTGCAAGGAATAAGCGTTGAAACTGTTATTTACCTATCACTTTTCAGATTCCAGACTATTCTTATCTCCTTCCAATTCTGACTTCTGACTCCTGACTCCTAGCCATCACAGATAACTTTATATTATTTATTACCTTAATCTTTTTTGATAAAACTTGTTCACTCAATCAAAAATATGTTATGCTTAAAGCAATTGTTCTCAAGCAACAATTATGTAATTAAAAATGTAATTTAGTTAGCCTATAAATCATTTGAGTGCAACATGATTAGAGCCATATACTCTACAAGTTATTTACAAGAAAGCCGCCACAGCAGTCGCGGTAGTGCCTTCTTGTTTGCACCAATGGTGAATTTTAACATCATGGCAGATGTGGGAGACACTCCACCATAGTAGTTTTTATTTAAAAATAATTATCCCAATTGCATAAAAATCAAATTGTGACACAAAAGAAGTGATTCTAGCAATATAAATACCTACGGAAATTCATTGTTGTGAAAACACAAATATTTAAGGCCATTTGTGAAAAAATACGGCGAAAATCCGCTGGTAATTAATCTGCATGAACATTTCTGTATTCGTAGTTGCATTACCAACTGTCTCAACTTTCCCGATACAGTAAAAGTTGATATGTTTACTAAATCAATCTCATCAGTAGTTTGACAAAATTAAATTCAATTAGGTTATCAGAGAACAAAAAACAGTGTGTGTAATTAATTCTGTCCAATTACTTGCCGAGAGATTAACTACTACTATGCACTGATATTAGCCAGTGAATTTATGCAACCCAGAAAAGGTGATTAAGGGTGCATATAAAAATGAGTCTAAATTTAGATGAAATAACTTATTTAGACATCATTGCAAAACTGTTTAAATCCAGATTTTTTTAGTAATTTAGTAAACAATTGACAACTGTAGGCAAACTTATATATTGCCATAATTGGTAATTTTGTAGATATTTGGGGATTTTTAGGGATAAATTTGCTTGCTTCTAGTATCGAGGAAAATCATTTTTGATCTTCCTAAATTCCTTCTTGCCTACAAATAATTTATTTACGAGAAATGTATCATGATTGACCAAAAATATTCTGCAAAAATTCAAAGATTTCAAGAACTATTAATAACTACTTTATTGGGAGATTTACCAACAATTGCAATGGGACCACAGCTAAGAAGATTGGTATATAAAAATATTTTTGGTAGCATGGGTAATGAAGTTTTTATTCAACATGGAGTAGAGATAACTGGAAGTTCATTTATTGAAATTGGGAATGGAGTTAATATCTTCAAGGGTGTGCGTTTAGATGCCAAAGGACATCAAAACAATAGAATGTATATTAGCAATCAAGTCACAATTGAGCGGAATGTAGATATTGGATGTATGGATAATACCTCTATATATATTGATGAAAATACTTATATAGCTCCTGGTGTGTGTATTGCTGGTCAAGGAGATATCCACATTGGTAAAAACTGCATGATAGCATCACACTGTGGAATTTATGCTAATAATCATGTTTTCACAGACTTGTTATTACCTATAAGACAGCAAGGTGTGACTCGTGAGGGAATTATTATTGAAGATGACTGTTGGTTAGGACATGGTGTGACTGTCTTAGATGGAATTACTATTGGTAGAGGTAGCATTATCGGTGCAGGTGCGGTTGTCAGTAAAGATATTCCTCCATACTCCATTGCGGTGGGTGTACCAGCAAAAGTTATCAAAAATCGTGTTGCCAACGCAACTTGTAATAAGTAATAAGTAATAGGTAATAGGTAATGGGTAATGGGTAATAGATATTTCCTCAACTTCCCCCACTTCCCCCACTTCCCCCACTTCCCCCACTTCCTCTACTTCCTCTACTCCTGACTCCCCCTATTGCGGTTTGATTGACACCCTAGCCAAAAGCAAGCAAAGATATGGTAAAGGTAAAAATTTGTAAACTCGGTGGTGCTGGATGTCTTTTGAACTACTTTCACTAGAAAACATCCAAGAAATTGCTCATAATTATGGTTATTTAGCAATTTTTTTGGGAATATTGCTAGAAAATTTGGGCATTCCTCTTCCTGGCGAAACCGTAACCATTGTTGGTGGTTTTCTTGCCGGTAGTAATGAATTAAATTACTGGCTGGTTCTTGCTAATGCCGTTGGAGGTGCTGTAATTGGCGGCAATTGCGGCTATTGGATTGGTAGAGTTGGTGGTTGGCCTTTTCTGCTGCAAGTTGGCAAGATTTTCCGCATTTCCGAAGTCCGACTGCTGAGTATTAAAGAGCAATTTACAGAAAACGCTGCTAAGGCTGTCTTTTTTGGTCGCTTTTTTGCCTTATTGCGGATTTTTGCTTCACCACTTGCAGGTATAGCGGAAATGCCCTTTGGCAAATTCCTGATTTATAACGTAGCTGGGGCGACTACTTGGGGTAGCGTTATGGTGACTTTAGCTTTTTTCGCGGGAAGAATTATTTCCCTAGAACAATTGGTAGCCTGGGTAAGTAAATTTGCAATTTTGGCGTTACTTATTTTAGTGGCTGTGATTGCTGTACCAATTTGGTTAGAGTCCCGCGAAGTTAAGCAACAAACGGAAGAGTAGGTATTGGGGACTGGGGACTGGGAACTGGGGACTGGGGATTGGTAATTAGTAATGAGAATAATGATTTCCCCCTACCCCCTGCTCCCCTGCCCCTCTGCTCCCCTGCCTTTTATTTGTTATTCTGCGCCCAAATCCGGGTAGGTAGTCCCCAAACGTAGATGAAGCCTTCTGCGGCTTTGTGATCAAATTGATCTTCTGCGCCGTAGGTGGCTAAATCGGGGGTGTAAAGAGTATTGTCACTCCAACGCCCAACTATAGTGGCGTTACCTTTGAAAAGTTTTAACCGGACTACACCGGAAACTCTTTCTTGTGTTTGTTGAATAAAGGCATCTAAGGCTGCTTTGAGTGGACTATACCAAAGTCCGTTGTATACGATTTTGGTATATGTTTCTTCTATGCCTCGTTTGTACTGACTGACATCTGCCGTTAAAGTGAGGCTTTCTAAGTCACGGTGGGCGTTAATCAGAACTATCATGGCTGGTGATTCGTAGATTTCCCGTGATTTGATGCCTACTAAGCGATTTTCAATCATGTCAATCCGCCCAATACCATGATTTCCCACGATTTTATTGAGTTGTTCAATTAACTCAACAGGCTCTTTTGATGTGCCATTGATGGTGGTAGGAAGCCCTTTTTGGAAGCCAATTTCTAGATATTCCGGTTCGTTGGGAGTATCAGCTATGGCTTTGGTCATTTCATAGATTTCTTCTGGTGGCTCGTTTGCTGGATCTTCCAATGTACCAGCTTCAATACTGCGACCTAGCAAGTTTTTATCTATACTGAAAGGAGAGGATTTTTTTACGGGTGCAGGGATTCCAAATTTCTCACCATAAGCAATGGTTTCTTCCCGACTCATGCCCCATTCTCTGGCTGGTGCTAGAATTTTCAGGTTAGGGTTAAGGGCTGTACAGGAAACATCAAAGCGTACTTGGTCGTTACCTTTACCTGTACAACCATGAGCGATCGCATCCGCACCATATTTTGCAGCGGCTTCTACTAGAATCTTAGCAATCAAAGGTCGAGCCAGGGCTGTTCCTAAAGGATAGCGATTTTCATACAGGGCATTGGCTTGAATAGCCGGAAATGCGTAGTCTTTAACAAAGATATCCTTAACGTCCGCTACCAAGGATTCACTTGCACCGGATTTGAGGGCTTTTTCTCGAACTGGTTCTAATTCATCTCCCTGACCTAAATCTGCTGCTAGGGTAATTATCTCTTCTACTCCCCACTCTTGCTTGAGATAAGGAATGCAAACAGAAGTATCAACTCCACCAGAATATGCTAGAACAACCTTTTTGGCGCGACCCATGAATTTCTCCACTTAGAAAAACAAAGAATGAGTCATTATTATATCTGACTTGCCTAGCGTATATTTTCTTGTGCAACAGTAACTTTGTTATATTTATCTTATTCTCAATATGGTCAGTAGTTTTTTAGGTGAAACTGTGTTTTTTAGTATTGTCATTCCTACATATAATCGCTTACCGATTTTGGAAAAGTGCCTCCGCGCCTTGGAGAGTCAGGAGTTCAGCAATAAAACTTATATAGAAGGCTATGAAGTTGTGTTAGTAGATGATGGTTCTACTGATGGTACATTGAATTGGTTAGCATTACATCAAGATGAGTTCCCCCACGTTCGCTGTTTTGAACAAGATCATGCAGGTCCAGCAGCAGCGCGAAATTTAGGGGTAGAAAAATCCCAAGGTGACACAATTATTTTTATTGATAGTGATTTAGTAGTTTTATCTAATTTTTTAGAAGCTCATACAAATGCTTTGGTACAAGGAAGAGAGAAATTAGGGAGCGATCGCTTTTTTACTTACGGTGCTGTAATTAATACTTGTAATTTCACCAATCCTACGGCTGAACCTTATAAAATCACAGATTTTTCCGCTGCTTTCTTTGCTACGGGTAACGTGGCTATTCCCAAACATTGGTTAGAAAAAGCTGGATTATTTGATAATGGTTTTCAACTTTATGGTTGGGAAGATTTAGAATTGGGTGTTAGGTTAAAAAACTTGGGTTTAAAATTGATTAAATGTCCTGAAGCCGTTGGCTATCACTGGCATCCACCATTTAGTTTACAGCAAATTCCTAAGTTAATTGATCAAGAAATTCAACGAGGACGTATGGGAGTTTTGTTTTATCAAAAACATCCCACTTGGGAAGTCAAAATGATGATTCAAATGACATGGTTTCATCGTTTATTATGGGGTATTCTTTCTGCAAATGGATTATTGAATGAAAGAACTATGTCTCCGTTCTTACAATGGTTGATTAATATCGGTAAATCGCAATTGGCTTTGGAAATTGCCCGGATTTTCTTGAATTGGTATAATGTGAAGAGTATTTATGCGGCTTATGCTGAGACCAAAAATAAATAATTATTTTCTACGTAGGTATTGTGTAACTAAGTTAACAGAAAAACCAGAATATGTAAGAGACTTTCAATTAAAAAATCTTGCCCGCTAATAATATACTAAACACGGTTGGGACATGGACTTTTACGAAATTACGAAAAACCTAGATTTGTAGGGGTAAAGCATGAGCTAAAGCCTTACCACCGAATTAAATGAATAAGCCGTGTTGAGTATACAAGATTCTGTGACAGATTTCATCCTATAGTCTCCACTTAAGTAGTTATACGTAGCTACAATACCTAAAAATAAGTAGATGAACAGAAAAAACCGAACTGTGTAACGAGAAGTAAAGCTGTCCAAAACCTCTTCTGGAGTTACCTATTCCCTTCTCATAATGACAATTTTTAATGTTAGACATTTTTAGATTCTATCAGTACATACTTAAGTATTTATATTTAATAGTTGAAACCGTAAATTTTCAATAGACTCTAAATACAGATGAGAGATAAAAAGATTTTTTCTAAATCCATAGCTATTAAAAAATTCACACAATATTTAACAAAGGTCAATCTAAGTAGATTGTTCAAATTTGACACTCTAGATTAAAATATTTAATTATCAATCTCATGATGAAAACCACATGAAATCATTGAATGTAAGTATAAACACCCAAATTAACCTAGCAGAAAGAAAATTAGGAATGGTAGTTTTTAAATTCCTAAAATATTTGACTTTCAGCATTATGACAGTGAGTTTAGTCATTGCTCTCACGAATTGTACCTCCCCAACCGCATCCCCACTACTACGGATAGGTACTAATCTTTGGACAGGATACGAAACCTTATATCTAGCCCGTGACTTAGGTTATTATGATCAAAAACCAATTAAGTTGTAGTTTTTCACTCTCCCCCCACTTTCGAGAGTTTATAGGGTAGGTAGAAGTAGG
>NZ_VIKX01000072.1 GCF_009711935.1 Dolichospermum sp. UHCC 0259
TCCTATCCCTGTTACTTCCTAATTCCTTTTTAGTGGGGGAGTGTGAACAGTTACTACCAGATTGAAGCTGTATTTAATCATTCTAGTCCTCCGAATGAATTCATCAATTGCCGAGAAACTTGAATTTTGGGCAAGAATCTATTACGGAAAAGTCCGCTAACTCTATCTAGAAAAAGGAGAATTTTTGCCTACTACATCAGTTTCAAGATTAAGCTAGAAATTAGCACTCAACCCCTGTGAGTGCTAGAGTTTATTTGGTTGTTACATTGTATTATCTATGATTTGGAAAATAATTTCAAGGTTAATAATATGCAGCTTAAATAGGGGTTGCTGAAAAATTCGTATTATATTGTCTATTCTTTAATAATTGTCAATAAATTGAGATTATTGGCAATTAATAAAAACGTAATTTAATCCTGAAACTCTTTTTAATCAACACTTGCAGGTTATTTTTTTACGTCGAACTCAGGTGAATCCAACTTGAATTGTTCGGATACAATACAATTAAGGGCGGGGAAACCCCGCCCCTACGGGTTTTACATACCGCGATATCAGCAAAGTCGATTTTTCTAGGTCGTATACTCAGCGTTAATTTTCACATAATCATAACTCAAGTCACAACCCCAAGCCTGACCTGTGCCATGACCATTACCAACACTGACGGAAATTAACACTGTGTCTGATTGCAGATATTCACCATTAGCTGCTGCTTTCAAATATGCACTAGCTGCGGCTTTATCAAAAGGTAAAGGTTGACCATTTTCAAATAGTAAAATATCTCCTAATTTAACAGAGAGGTTTTCCTGTTCAAACCGGACTCCAGCGCGACCAGCAGCCGCAGCTATCCGTCCCCAATTGGGATCATGACCAAAAATGGCGGCTTTGACTAAAGATGACCCGGTAATGGTTTTGGCGATTTGTCGGGCGGATAATTCATCTTGAGCGCCAGTGACTTGGACTTCTATTAAACAAGTTGCTCCTTCACCATCACGAGCGATCGCTTTCGCTAAATGCTGACATACGAATGTTAACATGGCTTCTAGCTTCTGTGCCTCTGCTCCCATTTCGGTAATTGCTGGGGTGCGAGATTGACCGTTTGCTAAGGCAATTAAACAATCATTTGTACTTGTGTCACCATCAACGGTGATAGAATTGAAGCTTCTATCTGCTGCTCTGGTTAACATTTGTTGCCATAGCGTCGAAGAGACCGCCGCATCACAGGTAACAAAGGCTAACATTGTCGCCATGTTGGGGTGAATCATTCCTGAACCTTTCGCAATTCCACCAATTCGCACTGGACGGTCATGGATAATGGTTTCTAAGGCGATGGATTTGGTAACTAAATCTGTGGTGACTATTGCTCCTGCGGCTTTGTCTGAGCCTGTTTCTGATAGTTCTGCGACTACTTTGGGGATACCACCCCGCAATATATCCATTTTAATCCGTTGACCAATTACGCCGGTGGAAGCTAATAAAATGGATTCTGGGTTAATACCCAATTCTTTACCTAACAAGTCTGCACATTCTTGAGCGTCTTTAATGCCTTGTTCACCTGTTGCGGCGTTAGCTTGTCCTGCATTGCAAAGGATGGCTCTCGCGCTATGTTTCCCTTGTAATACTTGACGACAGTAATCTACACAGGCTGCTTTAACTTGGCTAGTGGTAAATACACCAGCAGCGATCGCTTCCACATCTGATACAATTAAGGCTAAATCCGGTAATCCTGAAGCTTTCAGTCCTGCTGTAATTCCCGCTGCTTTATACCCCCGCGCTGCTGTCACACCACCAGTAATTATTTGCCAATCTGCCATAATTTTACTCACAATTATCTATATCACGTTTGCTGTTTAATTACTTTCCGCCTCTGGTTTGATCTCAGCGTCCAGTATTTATGTCTATAAGTGAGTTTATCTGTTGACGACAATCTTTTTTGAATCATAAAAATTAAACCCACAATAAATAAAAGAGAGCCACTTGGATAGCTCTCTAAAATCATCAGGGTGCATCTACTTAGCACATTATATGATTCTAGCACCAAGGGGTCAAACCCCCTATTTTTTATTTTGGTCAGTGGTCAGTTGTCAGTTGTCAGTTGTTCCCTATTACCTATTACCCATTACCCAGTCCCCAATCCCCAATCCCCAATCCCCAGTCCCCAGTCCCTATAAAAAGAAAGAGAGCCAATCTAAACTAGCTCTCCCGATAATCAAGTTGCGTCTTATTATCACACTATACCATGATTGGGGTGAGGGGTGTCACCCTACATTGGTGCATTGAGTTTCTCTTCTACCAATTGATTGGTGAGTTTGGGTTCTGCGCGTTTATCGGTTTTTTTCAGGACTTGTCCCACGAAAAAGCCTTTGAGGTTGGTGTTACCCTTGCGGTATTTTTCGACTTGTTGAGCATTAGCGGCGATGATCTCATCAATGATGGGTTCAAGAATGGTACGATCTGAAATGAGTTCTTGACCGGCAAAAGCCTCTTCTGGAGAAACTCCATTGAGTAAATCTGTGAGTTTTTCCTTAGCTTGAGCGTTGCTGATTTTCCCATTTTCAATGCGGGTAATCACGTCCGCTAGGTTAGTAGCAGTCAGTTTAATTTCCGAAATGGTGAGTTTTTGTTTGTTTAAGTACCCAGCGATATCTTGAGTAATCCAGTTAGCCGCAGATTTGGGATTTGCTCCTTTAGCGATCGCACTTTCAAAATAGTCCGCAACTGGTTTATCCTCAGTTAAGACCCGCGCATCATAAGCAGAAAGTCCCAACTCATTTTCATAATGATGGCGTTTTATCGCAGGTAGTTGGGGTAATTCACTTAACCATGAATCCAATTCTGCTTGGGTGACTTCAATTGGTGCTAAATCAGGTTCAGGAAAATAACGATAATCACTAGAACCCTCTTTCACCCGCATACTACTGGTACGTTGCGAACCTTCTTCCCAAAGCCGAGTTTCTTGAATAATCTTTTCTCCTGATTCAATCGCAGCGATTTGGCGTTCAATTTCATAATCAATCGCTTTTTGAATCGCACTAAAGGAGTTCATGTTCTTAATTTCCACCTTAGTGCCAAATTGCTCTCGTCCCACCGGACGGACAGAAATATTCACATCACAACGCAGAGAACCTTCTTGCATATTTCCATCACTGACACCAAGATAGCGCACAATCCGCCGCAGTTCTTGGGCATATTCCGCCGCTTCTTGTCCTGTCCGCAAATCCGGTTCAGAAACAATTTCCACCAAGGGAATACCAGCGCGGTTATAATCTACCAGAGAATAGGTAGAACCAGAAAGCCTTTCACTCCCTGCGTGGACAAGTTTTCCCGCGTCCTCTTCCATGTGTAAACGAGTAATCCCAATACGTTTGCGGCTGGGGTTTCCTGCATCATCTACCAATTCAATTTCTATCCAACCATGTTCGGCTATGGGTAAATCATATTGAGAAATTTGGTAATTTTTGGGTAAATCAGGATAAAAATATTGTTTGCGGTCAAATTTACTATACCGAGCGATTTGACAATTTAGAGCCAAACCCGTTTTCACGGCGTATTCAAGAACTTTGGCGTTAAGTACGGGTAAAACCCCTGGTAAACCCATACAGACAGGATCAATGTTAGTATTGGGGTCAGCACCAAAAGCGGTAGAACTGTTGGAGAAAATTTTGGTATTGGTACTGAGTTGACAATGGGTTTCTAAACCAATAATCGCTTCATATTCAGTTTTTACGGGTGTGGCTGTGGTCATATCCAAATTTTACGGTTTTTCTGATTTGGTACTATTTTAGCGGTTTTGTGTTGATATTAAGGGTAGGGCTAGAAAGTAGGGGCGCAGGGCCTGCGCCCATTCAGAGTTAAGGTATTGAAGTTGATAACCACTTTTTTGCAAAGCACAAGGCACAATAAGGATAAGTATCAGTTATTTTAATTATGGCTTGCTGATAGCGTGGCGATCGCCATATAAACCAAAAACCTAGATATATGAAGAGTTTCCGGGTTGAAAAAGGTGAATCACTTGCAAGGAATAAGCGTTGAAACCGTTCATTTACCTATCACTTTCCCAGATTTGAGACTATTCCTTCTTCCTTCTTCCTCCTGAATCCTGACTCCTGACTCCTGACTCCTAGCCCTCACGAAAAGACTTTGTCAGCAAACCCTAATTATGAGTTATTGTCTTAATCCCCATTGTTCTCAGCCAGAAAACACTGATGATGTTCAGTTTTGTCAAACCTGTGGCACAAAATTACTCTTAAAAGAACGATACCGTGCTATTAAACCCATTGGACAAGGTGGTTTTGGGAGAACCTTTTTGGCTGTAGATGAGGATAAACCCTCAAAGCCACCCTGTGTAATTAAGCAATTTCTCCCCCAAGGGACAAATACGGTACAAAAGGCAGTAGATTTATTTAACCAAGAGGCTATACAGTTGGATGAATTGGGACAACATTCCCAAATTCCAGCACTTCTAGCATATTGTAACCAAGATGACAGACAATATTTAGTTCAGGAATTTATTGATGGACTAAATTTATACCAAGAGTTAGAACAAAATGGCGCTTTCAATGAAACACAGATTCGGCAATTATTGAATGATTTATTACTAGTGCTGCAATTTTGTCATAGTAAACAAGTCATACATCGAGATATTAAACCAGAAAATATTATTCGTCGCCATAGCGATCACAAATTAGTTATAGTTGATTTTGGGGCAGCTAAATCCGCCACTGAAACAGCCCTAAACCGTACAGGAACAATTATCGGTAGTGCTGAATATGTCGCCCCGGAACAAATGCGCGGGAAGGCACTTTTCGCCAGTGATATCTATAGTTTAGGGGTAACTTGTATTAATCTGTTAACAGAGCGATCGCCTTTTGACTCCTACGATACCCATAACGCAGCTTGGATTTGGGGACAATATCTCAAAACTCCTGTGAGTCCAGAATTGAGTAAAATCATTAACAAAATGGTAGAAACCATCCCCAGTCACCGCTACCAAACAGTTGATGAAGTGATCAAAGATTTGAATTTTCAACCATCATCTTCACTTCCCAAACAAGTAACTCCACCAATATCTCCACCTCCTGCTGTGGTGAAAACTTCCACCCAAATTGAGAAAGAATTACAAGAACTAAAAACTCAATTTACAGGTGGTAAACCCCAACCCAAAAACGTTAATTCTCAACCACAATCTTCTAGTAATGATCCTATAGATAAAGAATTAGAGGAATTAAAAGCTAAGTTTATGAATAATGAGTAAAAAGTGGAAAAATATCTGATTGCTGCCAATGAAATTTATATGCCAATACAGGCAAAACCTGTAGGAGTGGGGTTTTCCCACCCTCAATCAATCAATTAATTTTTCTTAATTATGTTGGTATTTCCAGCAGCTTGTTTACCTAATAATTCCACAGCTTTAGCAAATTGAGGATCTTCAGGAGTCGCTAATTTATCCTTTCCAGCTAACCATAACTCTTGACGTTGGGCATCAGTCAATTCTACCTTCACGTCTGGATCAATACCATGTTTATTAATATCTTTCCCACTGGGAGTATGATATTTAGCAATAGTTACAGCCAAACCAGCGCCAGATTTTAAAGGTTGTACAGATTGGACTAAACCTTTACCAAAAGTTTTATTTCCTACTAAAGTCGCTCGTTTATTATCTTGTAATGCCCCAGAAAGAATTTCACTAGCACTAGCTGAACCTTTATCTACTAATATCATCAAAGGTTTATCAGTCAAAGCCTTGCCATTGGCGACTTGTTTATCCTGTGTACCTTGACGGTCAATAGTAAAAACAATTGTGCCTTTATTTATCCACATTTGAGCAATTTCTATACTCGCGTATAATAGTCCACCAGGATTACCACGTAAATCTAGAATATAACCAGAAACATTTTTAGCTTCTAACTTTTCAATAGCATTTTTCATTTCTTTGGTGGCATTGGCGCTGAATTGATTCAAGCGAATATAGCCAAGATTCCCCGCTGAGGTTTTCTTTTCTGAAAAGCGGACGGGATGAATTTCAATTCGCGCTCGTTGAATGTTGAATCGTTTTTTCTGACCATTCCGCAAAATTGTGAGTTTTACTCTACTACCTGGTTCTCCCCGAATGAGGGATACAGCGTCGTTAGTATCCATGCCTTTGGTGCTTTTGCCATCAATCTCAAGAATGATATCTTTAGCTAAAATACCGGCTTTAAATGCGGGTGTATCCTCAATGGGGGCGATAACAATCAGTTGTTTTGTTTTTGCATCTTGACTGATGGTGATACCAATACCTGTAAGTTCTCCAGAGGTATCAACTTGCATATTCTTAAATTCTTCTGGGTCCATGAACCGGGTGTAGGGGTCTTCTAGCTTTTTCAGCATTTCCCGGACAGACTTATAGGCTGATTTATCATCAGTATAGGACTTGCTTAAATATTCCTTGCGTATAGCTTGCCAATCTACCTGATTAAAAGTACCATCTACATATCGGTAGTAAATAATTTGCCAGACTTCATCTATCAAATCCTTGTGACTATCTTTAAATGAAGCTTTACCAATTGAGTGAATACCCAAACCAGTAACAGCAATTGTAGAAAGCGTTACCACTGTAGCACTTAAAACCAGTTTACTTTTTGTAATTACCATAATGGCGGCCGTGTCAGGGGAAAAAATATATATCAAGTATGCCCAATCTAACACAGCGATCGCTAATTGGTAATTGATAGTTGTCACTCATCACCGTAACATTGGCAATTCCCACTCACTAGGAATATTAAGAGACTTCCAAATAAAAAAATGTCCCAAAACTGATGCAAAAATTCTCTCTCTGTGTACTCTGTGGTTCGTTTCTTGGGATAATTTATTTCTTGGAAGTCTCTAACTGAATGAAAACAATACCAGAGCGATCGCTCCCTAATAAGGCAGTGTCTGTTTTAACCTTTAAAAAATGGTACTAACAACAGTTAATACAATACATTTTAACTATTAAACGGAGTCAACAAAAAACTAGAGTTTAGTACCTGCATAAATAAGAACCTATGTCAAAGAAAATAAAAGGTTCTTCGGTACTTGTTATGCTAAACCGAGAAGTTGAGAGAAGGGAACTCTTAAGAGAAGGAATGTCAGATATTAATGACTTTAAAGACTTAATAATTTGGCAAAAGGGATGGATATTGCTCAAAGATGCTATTTCCTCACTAAAATTTTTCCCAAAGATGAGCTGTATGGTATGGTTTAATCGTAACTGTTCACACTCCCCCCTATCTTTAACGAGAGATCAAGGGTTTCGATAATTTTAGAGGACGGGAGTGAATAACTACGTTCCCTCGTAAATAAAAATAGGAAAAATTAATGAATAAGAGATGCTTACGACAAGCCAAGCTACGACTATTTATCTTAGGATTCAGTTTAATAACTTTGACTGCTAATGAATTATCAGTATTAGCCCAGACTCGACAGCCCACAAATACAGAACTAAGAAAATTACGTCAAGAACTTCAGCAACATATTATTAGATTAACTAAAAACAATACTGTAGGCACTGGACATCTTCAAGATAGCCGTACTCAAGTAGAAAAGAACACAAGAGAATCCTTTGTACGTGCTTGGTCAAAGACAGAACCAGAATTAGCACCTTTCTTTGGTCAGTGGGTGGGATACGAAAATATTAGTCATATTTATCCATCAAATAGTAAGGGTCGTGTTTGTGTTGTTGAAACAGGTGAAGGTTCTGGTCGTTTAACTACTGGTGTTTTCTCTAATGGAGTTATCAAAACCAATATTGGAGAAGTGCTATTCAAAGAAGGAAATTATTATTTAGGATCAGCATTGCTCAAAAATGGCAGATTTGTAAGCAATAATGGTGAAGTTCCTTTACATAGTCCCACACCTGTTGAATCACTAAGTGGATTACTTGGAAATATATTTGAAGCATCAGATAAAAATCAAATTTCTCAACAATTTAAAGCTGCTGGTTGTACTTCTAGTACCGTGCGGAGTAAGTAATTTTTTTGCATTACTATATCACGCATATCCCTACTTGTACATACCCTACAAACTCTCGAAAGTGGGGGGAGAGTGAAAAACTACCAGAAATCTCTATATTGCTTTCCTGTTCCCTCTCCTCAATATGAAATTTATTTTGTCGGACTACTTGTAAGCTGTTAGACCGTCAGGAGATAAGTAGGTGGGCATGAATATTTATCGTTAGGGCAAGGCAGGAGGCAGAAGGCAGGAGGCAGGAGGGAAGAGGGTTTGGGGCAACTTTACTTTTAGTTACATACTGCGATTTTTTTACGCCTTTCTACTTAGCGTTGACGGTTTTTTTGTGAGAACTAAGATTTCATCATTTTTTTGAGTAGTTCGGGAATTTGAGCGGGACTGTTAGCAACGGGAATTTTTGCGGACTCAAAAGCAGCTAATTTACTTTCTACTGTCCCAAAAGTTGCAGAACGTCCAATTACAGTTGCTAATGTCCCTGTTTGTTGCCAATTTCGCGCCGGTGGTGCGTGTCTACCGGCAATATAGGCAATTACAGGTTTATCAATTGCCTCTGTAATGTATTGTGCTGCTGCTTCTTCGCTTCCCCCACCAGGTTGTCCGATTAAAACAATCGCTTCTGTGGTGTCGTCTTCATCCAGGATTTGTAACCATTGGATGAATGAAGAACCAACAATAGCATCACTGCCAATACTAATACTAATTGATTGCCCTAAACTCGCTTTTGTTAATTCCCACGCGACTTCATAAGTGAGGGTACTGCTACGACTAACAATGCCCACAGAACCAGGGATATAAAATTCGCTAGGTTGAGTACCCAAGAGAATTTTCCCCGGAACGATAATTCCTGGACTATTTGGGCCAATAATTAAGGTCTCGCAAGCTTCTGTTTTGCGAAGGAGTTGTACCATGTCCAGTGGTGGAACACCGGCGGTAGTAATGATAATTTGAGGGATGTTAGAGGCGATCGCTTCTAATGCTGCATCTAAAACTTGATAAGGTTGAACACAAATAATTGTGGTGTCAATCTGTCCAAATTTGGCCACAACTTCCTCTACTAAATCAAATACTGGTAGATTATATATTTTTTGTCCACCATCACCAGGACTGACACCAGCTACTAAATTTGTGCCATAAGCTTGCATTTGAGCAATATGGGTTGCGGAAATAAATTCACAAAATCCCTGGATTAAAACTTTACTTTCTGGTGTTAAATTCATAGTTTGTCAGTTGTTAGTTGTCAGTAGTAATTGGTAATTGGTAATTGGTAATTGGTAATTGGTAAAAATATGGACTCCTGCCTCTTACCTTTTTTTTACTACCGGAGTCTTTGCTAAACGAACTGCTTCCTTGACGGCTTCATCTAAATTTTCTACAACTATTAGCAATTGATTAGAAGTTTTCAGTGCGGCTAACTCTTCTCTGACATGATTGAATTCTGAACCAGCTAAACGGAGAATTAACCAGGGCAAATTCCAGGATTGCTGACTTTTATTGCCATTGGTGGCTGACACCTGGGATGTGATTTGGCTTCTGTCTGAATGGAGAAATTGGGTAATAATTTCTGGGAGTTGATCAACTTGCGGAATAGTTCCCAAAAAGTTGACTAAAATAACTTGAGTATTCTGATCATTGACCAAATTTGTCAAACTGCTAATGAGGCGATCGCTAAAAGTAGTCTGTGCCGTATCACTCATGAAAGTATGGCGCAAATTGACACATTTACCAGGATGACCATGAGCATTAACAACCTCATCCAGTGTTGTTAAAACAGAACCTTTACCATTGCCTATGATGCAGATTTTACCCTGCATTTCTATCCCATCCCACCTACTCAACAAACCGTTGCCTTTGCTTTTTTTGTTACCATGAAGAAGACCAACCATTTTGGCAGCCATATCGGCTATTTCAGGATGACGGTTAATAGCTTGTTTATTCACCCTGACCTTACCATTAAGAGCCATCACTTGACCCGCAGAGTTCACACCCAGTGGATGAATCTCCACCAAATCCAAATCCTTTTGGACAAATAGCTGGTACATTTTCTCCACAATATCACTCACAGTCTGCATTAACGCCCCCTGTAAGCCCATTTTTAAAGCCAGCCGTCTGGCATAGAATGGAGAAAACTCTTGTTCTACGACAACGTGCTGAAATTTTTCTCCCGCTGTCTCCCAGTCAATATTTGCTTCTGTGCAACCCAATAAAACAGGACGACACAGCGCAGTATCTAAAACTACAGCTAGATAAAATTCTTCCTGGGCATCATATTTTGATTCTGCCAATAAAACTTCTGGAAGTTGCCCCCAAATTGGTAGATTAAATATATTCTGTGCTGTAGCGATCGCATCAATTGTGGTTTCTACAATCCTAACTCCACCAGCCTTTTCCCTTTCCCCCGCTTGCACCTGAGATTTCAGCACAATCGGGTAACGAATTTTTAACCGTTTTAAATCTGTAGGATGGTCTATTCTTTGAGATGGTAAAACCGGAATCCCAATTTTACCAAACCACTCTTTAACTTGGTACTCCAATAAATCCATTGAGACACACCTTGTATTAACAAGTCCAACGCGCTTTCTCTGATGCTATCTAATATTTTACCCAATACCGAAAATTATAAAATTTGGTTTCACTTAACTGAAAATTTATTTTGACATTGGATTGTCTAATTTATAATCTAGCTGTATAAAAAAATAGAAGTCTAAATCATCACCCTGGACTGTGTTCTTCGTGACAAATTTAACCTTCTGCTAGAAACTGATTCTATTAGATGTAAAACTAGGATTTGCATCCCATCCCCCAGTCCCCAGTACCTTCGATAATCAAAACTATATAGAAAGAGTGGCGGTAACGCTTTATGAAAGCAACAGTTCAACAAGAGGATCTCAAAGTTTTAGGCGATATCTTACAAGAAAGATTAGTTGCCGAAGTGCTTGACGGTAAAGATTTCCAGATCAAATGCGCCGTCCAAAATGATGAATTGATGATTTTAACTCAGCACCCTGCTGAGGTCACGGTTAATACACAGCAAGTTTTTGAGGTGTTAGAACAAGCACTACAATGGCAATTTAGCTACCAAAGCCAACGGGTACGATTTTTCTTGAGAATTTCTGGAGAAAAGCGTCCCTATACTCAACACTTCCTAGATTTTCAGATTCATAGCGTAGAGACAGAACAAGAACCTGAATATGGTTTTCAGATTCATAGCGTAGAGACAGAACGAGAACCTGAATATGGTTTTCAGATTCCCAGCATAGAGACAGAACAAGAACCTGAATATGGTTTTCAGATTCCCAGCATAGATACAGAACAAGAACCTGAATATGGTTTTCAGATTCCCAGCATAGAGACAGAACAAGAACCTGAATATGGTTTTCAGATTCCCAGCATAGATACAGAACAAGAACCTGAATATGGTTTTCAGATTCCCAGCATAGAGACAGAACAAGAACCTGAATATGATTTTCAGATTCATAGCGTAGAGACAGAACAAGAACCTGAATATGATTTTCAGATTCCCAGCATAGATGTAGAACGAGAAACAGTGGAAATAGGACATGAGAGAGACACTTTCTTCCTTAATTCTGATCTGCAAACACCATCATCTCCAGTTACAGAAACGGAACAAGAACCTATTACTGATTCATTTTTCTCTAGTTCCGAAGAATCTTTTTCAGACTATTTACTGCCAGACTCAAATTTATCTGCGGATGAATCGGAGAGAATGGAGGATCTTGAAGAAGATTTTGATCCCTTTGCGAATATTCCCGATAAACCGAAAAAAAGACAATTATCACTATCACTTCCTCCCTTACCGATTATGATTGGTACGGCTGTAGTAATTGCCATTCTTTCCGGTGGTGGCGCTTTCTTTCTCCATCGTGGTTGTGTAATTTCTGAATGTAAAGAATTGCAAACAGCCCAGCAATTTAAAAATCAGTATCAGCAGCAGATCAAACGTACTAGGTCAGAAAGAGACTTATTAACAGTGCAACAACAACTAGATGGGGTAGTTGCCGATTTGCAAAAAATTCCTCAGTGGTCTCCCCGTTATCAAGACTCTCAGCTATTGGTTAATAGTTTTTCTGAACAGTCAACAAAAATCAACCAGGTGCTAAAAGCCTTGCAAATGGCATCTTCAGCCCAAAAAACAACTCAAACTCCTGCTAAGAGTTTAGATGAGTTACGCAATAGACAAAAGTTGTGGAAACAGGCAATTACCTCATTAGAGATAATTAAGCCGAGTAATGAACTCTATGGATTGGTAAAAGCTAATTTACCAAGTTATCAAAATACTTTAAAAAGTGTTAATGATCAGTTGCTTAAAGAAGAAACCTGGGTACAAAAAATTGCCAATGCGACAACTCTCGCCCAAGCTGCTACTAAACGTCAAATCACGGCTAAATCTGCCCCTGAATGGCAAAGGGTAGAATCTGATTTCCAGACAGCAATTAGTATCCTCAAGATTGTTCCTATAGGTAGTTTAGGATCTGAAGATGCCCGCAAGCTGTTGGCAGAATACCAGCCAAAAATTATTGTAGCCCGCGATCGCGCCACAAAAGAACAATTAGCAGCCACATTCTATCAACAGGCGATGAAAGCCGCTAGTCAAGCCAAAAGCTATGGTAATCAAAATCAATGGCAAAGTGCAGTCAGGTCTTGGGAACAGGCTATACAAACGGCTAAACAGGTGGGTCAAGATACTTTCTATTTCAATCAAGCTAAATCCCTGATTGAAACCTATACAGCATCTCTAAAACAGGCACAAGAACAATTCCAAATCTATGGGGATTTAACTCAAACCCGCGCTGAACTCAAAAGCACTTGTACCAATACCATTAGGCTTTGCACTTTTACTATCGAGAATCAGCAAATTAGTGTCCGTTTAACTCCTGAGTATGACCGATTATTTGAAGCTAATAATCCACAAATCCAAAGTCATTTTCAAAGCTTGAAAGATGCTCTCACAGCTATTAGTCAAAATGCTCAACTTCCTGTATTTATCTATAATGCCCAAGGACAGGAAAGGTATATGCGGCAGCCGCAGTAAGAGGTAGGGGCAGGGGAGCAGGGGAGCAGGGGAGCAGAGGGGCAGGGGAGAAATTAATTTTCTTTTTTTTCTTTTTTTTCTTTTCTTTCTCCTGACTCCTATTAGCAAACCCTCCTATGTAGCAATCCTATTTGAGTTGAGAACTTATCGGTGAGGGATGGGAATAGGGAATAGGGAATAGGGAATAGAAGTGTTCATGAATCATTGATGATTGCTATATCAATGTTATTAACAATTTAGAAATTGTGCCTTTTGATAGTGGAAATTAGAAAAACAATGTTCATCAATTAAAAGTAGGTTAAATAATTAGTTTTTTAATAATTGCAAATTTAGCCTCTAAAATGTGATATTTTAATCATGTGTATTCACTTGTCAAAAATGTTGTAATTCCTAAATGATAACTATGATGGAAACTCAAGCACAGCAAACAGAACAAGGAAATTCTTCTTCACCACAAGATAGTGGATCTTTTTCAGGTGCAGACAATAGCCGTTTACCACAATTACCTGCTGCTAAGGAATCTGAATCTCAATGGCAGCAAATTATTAGACAAATTGTTGAATTTTTAAACCGACTGCCAGATTATGTAGGCAGTGTTTTTAACAACAATAAAAAGGGTTTAACCACTGTAGTCTTAATTTTATCAGCTTTTGTCACAGTCAAGGTAGCGATCGCATTACTAGATGCTGTTAATGATTTCCCGTTGCTACAACCGATTTTAGAGTTGATTGGCTTGTTTTATTCTATCTGGTTTACTTTCCGTTATCTTATTAAATATGAGACTCGGCAAGAATTAGCTCAGAAATTTAACGCTTTCAAACAAGAATCTTTAGGATAAAGATTTTTTTGGAGATATGAAAATGTAGGTTAGTTATAGACTAGCTTACATTTTTTATTTTGGATGTGACTATGTAAAATCTATCTATAGATAGATAAATTTTTATCAAAGTATTTTTGGCAATTATTCCTAAAGGTAGTGGGTTTATTGGCTAGAAAATTATAATCTGGTTTGTGTAATGCTGAAAAAGGCTAATTATTATGAATGAGAAGATTAGCGCAGATACTTATGATAGAGGCATAATTCCCGCCGAAACAGCAGCAAGAATCAAACGAGAGGGAGAAAATTACAAAAAACTGCCGACGGAAGAGGATCTTGCTAGTGCTGTGACTAATGACCAAACTGATATTTACAGTATTCGGACAACTGACGGTTACACGATGGATAAAGAGGGGTTGTTGAATAATTATCCAGTTGAACCGGAAATGTATTATGAAGTTCCTGGTGATGCACGAGAAGCCGCAGAACAAGACAAAGCCGAACGAATAGAGGAATTGCGAGAAATCAATGAAGATAAAACAGGTTTGCTAACAGAGAATTTTGATAAAAGAGGTAAAGGACCAGGAATGATTTAAGAGCATTTAGTTCAAAAAGTATTGGACGCACCATATAATAGAGTTATACTCACAACGGCTAGAAATTGAACTTTTTTATAATACAAAGAACAAGTTCAAAGCCTCTCCCCTCAACGGGGAGAGGTTTGGAGAGGGGTTTCATATTTGGTTAAATTATAAACCGGTTGCAGTATACATCGTCTGCAAGAGATACGCTATCAAAAAGGTAAAACGCACCTATATTTCTGGAATTAACGAAAAATCAAGATATTACTGACGTGGGGAATTCTGCTGTATGTAGCAGGTGACAGGGTGGACAGTCTTAATATCAGTATTTAAGCAGATCCAATATGAATTTTCCCTACGCCTTTTCTGCCAGATGTTGAAAGATTTGGCTTTTTTTGTATATTTATTCATTTTTATTTATTTCTAAGATTATTAAATGAGTGTAAACAAAATATACTCGACTTCTCCAAGCAATCGAGTATGTTTTGTTATGATTTATGCCTTTGGCTGCTATGGAAGATACACAAATCTAGCAGCGACAAGAAAAATTATTTTACTTACACAATATTTTCTGGAGATTGTTTGGTAAACAATAAGGTAAAATCTAGCCAGATTGACACTCTCCTGCCTAAATAATTTAGGGTTGCTATATGATCGAATGGATTATACCGTTTGTATTTATTCTGGCTGGATTACTTGCTGGATTAGTTGGCGAAAAAGTGATTTTCAGAAAACTGAAAACATTTGTTACTAAAAAACAAATTCCTGGCAGTGAAATTATATTTCAATCATTGCACAGGATGACATTTGTCTGGTTTGTAGTTACAGGATTTTTTTGGGCTATTCTTAGTTCTCCCCTCAAGCCAGATATAGCTAATGTTTTGCAAAAAGTTCTGACTATCATTTTGCTATATTCAGTTACATTAGTCCTAGCTAGATTAGCAGATGGTTTTGTGACTTTATTCGTTCAGAGGACGGAAGGATTTCCCACATCACTACTGTCTAATCTTGCTAAAGTTGCAGTTTTAATATTAGGGACATTAATCCTTTTGCAAACTGTAGGTATTGAAATTACACCTATAATTACAACATTAGGAGTTGGGGGTTTAGCGGTAGGTTTAGCACTACAAGATACTTTGGCAAATTTATTTTCTGGTTTTTATTTGGTTATGTCTAAGCAAGTGAGAACTGGAGATTATGTGAAGTTAGATGATGGCAATCAGGGCTATGTTACAGATATTACATGGCGGAATACGACGATTAGGGAAATTTCTAATAATGTGATAATTGTCCCTAATTCTAAGTTAGCGTCGGCGATTTTTACTAATTATCATCTACCTGCGAAAGAAATTACTTTAACAATGAATATTGGTGTTAGTTACAATAGTGATTTGGATTTAGTAGAAAGAGTTACTATCGAAGTTGCCAAAGAAGTTATGCAAGAAATTGCACCCGAATTAATTAAAAATGGTTCTACCGCTCCCTTTATGAAAGGAT
>NZ_VIKX01000073.1 GCF_009711935.1 Dolichospermum sp. UHCC 0259
TTCGTTCACTTACGCCGTAGTGTACTAGCAGAAACTTTCCCCAAATATTTTCTCATGCCTACCAGTGGATTGCTAAAGCGGTTTAATGATATGTACCGTACTCATGGCAAATTCACACCCACCAATCTATTTACACTAGCGCATTATTATGGTGTGTCCATAGAAGCCCTAGTTTATCGGTTAGAAGAAATGGAACTTCTACCTTCTGGAACTTGGGAGAAATTGCGAGATAGAGGTTTAAAAGTCAGAAAGGTACAAGAAGAACTGGGTTTAGAACAAATTCCTCAACGGGTTGATATAATGCCTTTGCACTATCAACACCTAGCAATTGAAGCATTAGATCAAGGTTTAATTACTGAAGGGCGTTTTGCTGAATTTCTCCATACTGACCGCTTAGAAGCCCGTCGTATTGCGGAAGCATTACGGGAATATTCAAGCGGAATGATGGAAGAAGATACAGATTTTGATTTGCGTCAAATCCAAACTGCTGGGAAGTGAGAAAAATATGCAAATTAATCACTCCCACATTATTCTTGATGCTTGTTGTGTTCTCAACCTTTGTGCGTCAGGTCAATTTTTAGCAATTTTGAAATCTCTTCCTGCGGAAATTGTCGTGACTACAGTTGTCCGAGAACGGGAATTAAACACACTCCAAAGTCTCAAGGAAGAAGAAAATGATGCGGTGTTAGAATTTGAGACAGCTATTACACAGGGTTGGTTAAAAGTTGTAGATTTTGAATCAGAAGAGGAGGAGGAATCTTTTGTTAACTATGCTGCTTTTCTTGATGATGGTGAGGCTGCAACTTTTGCTATTGCAGTACATCGAAAATGGGCAGTGGCCACTGATGACGACAAAGCTATCAAGTTTCTTAAAAAGAATTTTCCCTATCTTCAGATTTTATCAACCCCAGAAATAATAAAACCCACATTCCGCAGATACTAAAGCAAATTTAGGAATTA
>NZ_VIKX01000074.1 GCF_009711935.1 Dolichospermum sp. UHCC 0259
CTACTTCTACCTACCCTATAAACTCTCGAAAGTGGGGGGAGAGTGAAAAACTACGTTCTGAAGATTTATCTAATAGTTGAATTTGTGAATTTTTGAGTATTAATATTGCTGCTTTTTTTTCAGTAACAATGGCATTTAAGACAAGTGTTGTTAAAACAATTACTCCAATAAAACATTGTAGTAATAAAAGAGAATCATTCAAGTTAGAACGATTAAATGCTCCCAGTCCTCTGACTGTTCCTGAAATAGCCACAATAGCAACAAAGACAATTAAATTTGTTGCACCCAGTTGTCCAAAGCGAAAAACTGACCAAACTAAACAGGGAATAATCATGTACTCTATATAATAGTTGCCAAAAAAGGCATTGCTGGCTATAAAAGATACTATTTTTAGTAAAAATAAAAGCTCCATTAACTGCCAAAGATTTATGGATTTTAAGTTAATCCTAAATTTTCGTTGATGAGTTACAAAATATTCTTTAAATAATTCTCCCCAACTTAGCAGTGCTGGAGTGAAAATAAAGATTCCAGCTACGTTAGATATCCACCAAGTTACCCATACTCCCATATAGCTACTAAGAGGTATTTTTCCTCCTAATGTTAATGCCGTAACTCCCACAGTCGCATTCACAACCGGTCCTAACATACCTGTAAATAATAAAAATTCACTCACATTATTTAGCCGGTCTAAGGGAGAATGTTGACTGGCAAGTTTACGAAATAAAAAAGTACCTAATAGTGTGCCAGAAGTTGTTCCAGCAGCAATTAATAACACCTGCAAAACTGAAAAAATTAGCGTAATGGTATTAGTTGGATTAATAAATGCCCAAATATTGGCTAGGAATGAGCCGATTAATACTCCTGGCCATATCCAATATCCAAAAATGAATATAGCAGCAGTAGCAAAACCATCAGGTGGCCAAACTGGGGTAACATTTTGGGGCGTAGAAGCAAGGATTCGAGAAATTTCTGCCGTTTGGTAGTAAACTAGATCTAATGCTGCTATCCATGCAGAACGGACTAATATAATTTTGAGATTTAACTTCATTATTTTGTAATTTTGTTGAGGATTAAAATACTTTTATTCAACTATCTGATATTGTGATTTCTATTATTTAAATTATTGAACTATATTTTAAATATATAATATAATCAACAATTTGTTGTTTACAACTAAATAGTGTTGTTTCGTAGTAAGTCAATCGCAGGGATTTGCCAGAATTCAATATTATTACAATCCAGTAAAATTGATTATCTATCGGGATATTTTTGCCAATTTTAGTTTTTAGGTTAAAGGAAGAATGACGAGATTGAATCAGTGCTGTATCAATTTCATCAAGGGGTAATTCAATCACGCCATGAGAAAATAAATTCCGTTGGTGTAAGATAATTCGACGACGGGAGGAATTGAAACTACAAGTTAATACTTCATGGCAATTATCAATATCTGAAATTAAAAGACTAATAAATACACCAATAAATAAACAAAAGAAAGCTGATGCCCAGTTGGAAAAAAAACTGAGGAGTATAGCCATCATAGGCGCAACTGAATGATACAGTATATTTTGCAAAGAATACTCTTCCAGTCTGTATATTTTTCTAATTTTTGGCGGCATATTTGTCCTAATTACATAACTCCCTCTTCTATGTTTTATACATTATCAGAGAAGAGGGAGCATCAATAGATGATGGGGAATCTACTTGAATTAAGTTTTATTAAGCAGCAACTTTTTCCTCAAGGGGTTTAAAAGTTTTCTTCGTTGCACCGCAAATAGGACAATGCCAATCTTCAGGAATATCTGCAAATGCTGTACCTGGTGCAATTCCTGAGTCTGGATCACCTGTCACAGGATCATAAATCATGCTGCATTGTCTACAAATCCATTTTTGAGTTTGCGGATCTTCACTAGCAACTCTAGTTACAGCGTCTCCACCGTTCAAGACTTCTAAGGCTTCAGTGTAGCGATCTGCGTGGTAGTTTTCAATGAATTTAAGCAACCCAAATCGGTGGGCGGCAGCACGAAATGTGTTAGCGTGATCACTAGATTCTTGAGCTTGTTGGAGAAATTCTGCCGCTGCGGGATGATCTCGATCATTTTCGGCAGCAGCAGCAAATTCAGGATACATGGTTGTGTATTCGTAGGTTTCACCCTCTATCGCTAAAGATAAACAACGAGAGATGATTTCCCGTTTCTGTTCATCGGTTAAAGCGGCTGCATCTTCAACAACAAGTTCTGGATGTAATAATTCAAAATGTGCAAAAGCGTGTTCGGTTTCTTGATCTGCTGTTTCTTTAAACAGTTTTGCTAAATCGGCAAAACCTAGTTTACGGGCGACTGCTGCAAAAAATAGGTATTTACGATTAGCCATTGATTCCCCACCAAAGGCTGATTCTAAATTTTGTAATGTAGTAAAATTGGATAAATCCATAATTTGCGAATCTCGATGAAAGGTTATTGTCTAATATTAAAACACATTCTTTAAGATTTGATTAACAATGATTACCCACGAATTACCAAAATGCGTCGAGATTATTGCCAAACAACGGCAGTTTTTCCAAACTGGTAAAACGAAAGATGTTACTTTTCGGATTGCCCAACTCAAAGTTTTAAAACAATTAGTAATTGAAAATAAAGCAGCAATTATTCAAGCATTAAAAGCTGATTTACATAAACCAGAATTTGAAAGTTACGCTACGGAAATCGGTGTTAATAAAGAAATTGATTATGCCATCAAACATATCAATAGTTGGACAAAACCCAAAAAAGCAGCCGTTCCTTTAGATTTATTTCCATACTCGGCTAAGATATATCCAGAACCGTTGGGAGTAGTTTTAATTATTTGTCCTTGGAATTATCCCTTTCAGTTAATTATCTCACCTTTGGTTGGAGCGATCGCTGCGGGAAATTGTACTATTATTAAACCTTCAGAACTCGCACCGCGGACTTCGGATTTAATTACAGAACTTATTCATAAATACTTTGCTCCAGAATATATTACAGTTGTCCCTGGTGCAGTGGAAACGAGTCAAAAGTTACTAGCAGAAAAATTTGATCACATCTTTTTTACTGGTGGTACAGCCATTGGTAAAATAGTTATGGAAGCTGCGGACAAACATCTCACTCCAGTGACTTTGGAATTAGGTGGGAAAAGTCCTTGTATTATTGATACGGACATTAATCTAGAACATACCGCCAAACGCATCACTTGGGGTAAATTTATTAATGCTGGACAAACTTGTATTGCCCCGGATTATTTGTTGGTAGATACAAAAATTAAACCAAATTTAGTCAATGCTTTACAAAAATGTCTGCAAGAATTTTATGGAGAAAATCCAGTTAATAGTCCCGATTACGCGAGAATTATTCATCAAAAACATTTTGACAGATTAGCTAATTTACTCAAATGTGGTGAAGTGATTATTGGTGGAGAAACTAACCGTGAAAAACTTTACATTGCCCCCACTTTGTTAGAAAATGTTTCTCTAGAAGATGCAGTCATGCAAGAGGAAATTTTCGGACCAATCTTACCCATCATTGAATACACCGATATCAATGAAGCTATTACGTTGATTAACTCTAGACCAAAACCCCTGGCTTTATATTTATTTTCCCAAAACAAAAACCTGCAAAAACGGATTTTACAGGAAACATCATCTGGAGGAGTATGTATTAATGACACAGTAATGCAGGTTGCTGTTTCTTCTTTACCATTTGGAGGTGTGGGTGATAGCGGGATGGGTAGCTATCACGGTAAAGCTGGTTTTGACACCTTTTCCCATGACAAAAGTGTTTTGCAAAACTCATTTCGTTTGGATATAAATTGGCGATACGCACCCTATCAAGGTAAATTATCGCTGTTGAAAAAAATTATTGGTATTTAATATTCAGCTTAAACGGGCGGTTGGAAACCGCGTCTACACAAGCAAAACCCACACTTCGGCAGGCTTAGTGACCGCCTGCCTGGGTTTCAAATCTTTCATTGTTTTTTAGTCCGCGCAGGCGGTGAGACAGCGCTGTAGGAGGGTCTCCCTCCATAGGCGACTGCGAACCCTAAGGGACTTAGTTTGTGTAGCCGTGAATTCCATTCGCCAGGGCTGCTAAAACCTTATACATTCGGGTTTTTAGTAATCTTGTAAAAATTCAAATCTCAGCCGTCACGAGTATAAATTTATTCTAACTCCTGAATTGGAGACTACTGAATTTTTCTCTAAGATTCTTCTGTTTCTTCTTCCTCAATCGCTGGATAGACGAAGTTGGAACGACCACTTAAAATGGATTTACCAAGGGAGATAGCTTTTTGTGCTTCCACAACGGCTTTGTGTCTCCAGGTGGCGCGGCGTTTATCTCGTTTAGATTTTGATGTTTTCTTCTTAGGAACAGCCATGACAGCAGTATATCGTGATTCTTGACAACCTTCCTATTGTAAGCGATTAATTAACTTTTGAGTGGCAAATTTTGACTTTGGACTTGGGCAAAAGCGGTACTGAAGTTTTCAACTATTGATCAATTAACAGTAATGAACGGGCTGTTTTAAAATAAGTTGTCCAATTTTGGGGATCTGGCAGTTTTTGCCATTGAGGACGGCTGACTTCTAATGATAAGATTGGGGCGATCGCTCCCCGATTTTGTGCTGAAATAATAACGGATACTTCTGTTACTAAAATATCTTGATCAAAGCTGCGTTGAGTTGCGGCTCTAGCGGTGGATTCTGCCCTTCTTAGAACGGTTTCGTAGCTTTCCTCTGGTAGACGGTCTATCAGTAAATCTACTCTAGCTGTGTAAGCTTGGACAACCTGGGGAGCGATCGCTTCTGTCATTAACCATAAAGGAACTGCTAATAACAGCCACACTCGACTATGAATAATCTGGATTTTTTTGCCAACTTGGCTAATAATTGAAAAAGGAATCGCTGAAAATGATTGTTTTGTATCAATCTTGAACATAATCTTCTAACTCCTGAATGACCGATCATGGAAATCGAGTGCAAGTATTTTACGATTATTTATGTTGTATACACTACAACTAATTTCAGCAATAAGTGAAAATTAATTAAACTAAGTAAGAGGACAAGGTGCAAAAGGACATGAATTGGCAATGAATCACTGTCTACAAGAGGCTTTTCTTTCCTTCTTCCTAACTCCTGACTCCTGACTATAGCAATTTTCAGCAAACAACAAACAAATAACCGACAAAGAGCGGGATGGTAAATTACTGGGCGATCGCCATCGGCATTAATCAATATCAATTCTTTCAACCTCTCAGTTGCGCTCAAGCCGATGCTGAGGCAATTAAGGATTTTTTGGTAACACAAGCAGGTTTTCTCCCCGAAAAATGCCTGTTAATGACAAATACCTCGCCCCCCATAGGAGAGCAATCCTCCTATCCGACAAAAGAAAACATCCTCTCGTTGCTAGAAGAATTAGCAGCCACGTTCTGGCAGCCAGGAGACTGTCTGTGGTTATTTTTTAGCGGCTATGGAGTTAACCACAAAGAACAAGATTATTTAATGCCAGTCGCCGGGAATCCCGATCAAGTTCCCGAAACTGGGATAGAAGTGCGATCGCTTATCCAGAGTTTACAAGTTACCGGACTCAATATCTTACTCATCTTGGATATTAACCGCGCTTTTGGGACTCAAGCAGATGCACCAGTAGGACAGGAAATCATCGAACTAGCCCAAGAACTGCAAATGGGGGCAATTATTTCCTGTCAACCCGAAGAATTTGCCCATGAAAGCACGGAATTAGGTCATGGTTTCTTCACAGCCGCATTATTAGAAGCTTTATGTTCTGGAAAAGGATACAATTTTGCCGATTTAGCCGCCTATGTAAGTTATCTTACTCCCAAACTTTGTCAACACCACTGGCGACCAGTCCAAAACCCCATGACTGTCATTCCCACGACCCAGCCAGCTATTTTACCCACGTTGACACTAGATGAAAACTCAGAAGCCCTAATTTTTCCAACCGAAAGTTTTGCGATCGCCCGTACCATACCCCCCCTAGAAAATAGTTCCTCTAGCAGCACAGACAGGGCTTGGTGGACAGAAAATGCCTCAGTCGAGACCACTTTAAGCCCAACAACAACCGAGGAAAATTTAGTTCGCCCACTTATATCAAAGTCACTTACTACCAGCAATCACACCTTAACAACTTCCCCAGAATCCCAGCCCAGTGGCAGATTTATTCCCGCTCTTACCACAGCTAATACCTATACTTCACTGCAATCTGAACCACCAATTTGGCAACAATTTATCATTTGGGGTGGTGGTACGATGGTGATAGTAGGTATAATCGCCACATTCTTACTCCGTAACCCGGAAAGTTTTCGGTTTAAAAATTTCTCCAAAACAGTATCTAATAATCAAACTAGCAAACTGCAATTTCCCCAAATATTTAAAACTTCTCAAAATCCTAGTAACGCCCAAATTAGTGCCAATACAGACTCTAACAAACGCAATCAGGCAATTTTAGAGTTACAAAAAATGTTACTTGTCCCCACACAACCGAATCATTTAAGCATTGCGATCGCCAAAGCCCAGAGAATCCCCCCGGATTCACCACTATACGCCAAATCTCAGGAAAATATTCAGGTTTGGTGTCAAATGATTTTGGAACTAGCACAGGAACAAGCTAAACAAAAAAAATATCCAGCCGCCATCACAATCGCCAAGTTAATCACTACAAAAGATCCCCTTTATTCCCAATCTCAAACATTTATTCAAAAATGGCAACTAGAAGACAAGCAATATGTAAGTAATAAAACTCTCTTAGATGCAGCTAAAAAGTTAATTATTCCTAAACAAGCATCAACCTATAATCGCGCCATCGAAGTTGCTAAAAAAATTCAAAAAGGACAACCCGAATTTGAAATTGCCCAAACATTAATTAATCAATGGAGTGAAAAAATTTTAGATTTAGCCAAAATTCGTGCCACTCAAGAAGATTTTCAAGCTGCGATCGCCACCGCTAAATTAGTCCCACAAGTAACAATTGCCTATGAAGACGCTCAGGATGCGATCCAAAAATGGCAACAGGAGAAGAATTAGTCATTGGGCATTGGGCATTGGGCATTGGGCATTGGGCATTGTCAATTACCCATTAGCAATATTGAGAAATATCTTCCCCACAGGTATCAGCTAGATAACACATAGCTTTAAATCGCAACCCTACTAATTCTTCGTATAAAGGATTAAGTTTACACAGTGGTGGAATGTGAAAGAGTGTTTTACCAAATACTTTGACATCACGCTCAAAAGGACACTGAGACGGAATGTATTTACAGAGACGATGAGCTAATAGGCGATCGCCTACCTGAATATTATCCAACCAATTACGCAAAGGACGTAAAAAGTCCCAAACAGGCTGGGCTGCAACATGGTGTAACGGAGTCATATTAGCTTCATTAGCGTCCACAGGATGCAGAGAAATCCAACTCGTCACAAAAATCTTTTTCTTAGTATTCTTAGATACCTTCATGGTAATTCCTCTCTTCCTTTGAGGGTATTCACCTTACTGATGAATATACAATATGACAAGAACCTGAACCGGAAAACAGTATTATGACGGAAATTTTATCAAAACTGTAATTAACTGCTCCCCATGATTGAGTTTATATAATTAATACGTCACTTTGACCGTAATTTCCCGAAAAGCAATCCCAGAATTTATTCAATCTTATGAATAATCTGTCACAGTTAAAATTCTAATCAACCCATCTAACTTTAGAAGTAATTTCCCGTAACTGCAACAAAACTTATTATAGCAATAATTATCAATAATCAAGATTCAGAAAAATATTTCCAAATATATAACTCCAGTCCGTGACTTTCACTAAATTTACAATTTTATAGCGCTTTACTCTTTGCTGTGACATCATTTTAACTTGCTTTTTTAATAACACCGTAGCCTCAATTCTCACACCCCTTATCTTTAGTCTAACTCTATCTTGAGGCTTAAATCCCATTGGCTATTAATTACCATTAAAAAAGCGACTAACACTAGCATCAAGCAGAACTTAAATTCAACAAAAAAAACGCAAAGATGCCAAAAAACACCTTTGCTCCTTAGCGCCTTTGCGTGAGCTAATTATTTAAGAAGCCACAGCAGTAGAACGAGTCCGTCGTCGTCTACCATCAGAAACCTTCACAGCAGGTTCTTCTGGGATTTGCATTAACAACGTCAAAGAAGGTTGACATTGCAACTCTCTCCGCATAGAACGCGCCAACTCTCGTTCTAAAGTTTCCTGTAATCCACCCCAATCTGTATCAGCGGGTTGTCCTTCTACGGGAGAAAACTCTGTCCAACGAATGGCAAGAATCTCTTCAATGCGTTGTTGTACCCATTTTTGCAAGAGCGATCGCTCGATACTTGTCACCACACCCTGCATATGAATTTCTGTTTTCGCCATGAGCTTACCACTCCAATCAATAGCAGCAGCAATAGTCACAGTCCCTTCAGAAGCCATGCGTTGGCGTTCTTGCAACACTTTAGAACTCACCATACCAGAACTAGAAGTATCCACCAATTCAATCCCAGAGGCTACTTTTCCAGCAACACGGATAGAATCTTCTGTTAACTCGATGACATCCCCATTTTGGATAATCACCATATTTTCCGCCGGAATGCCCATACTCTGAGCAGTTTCCGAATGCTTCACCAACATCCGATGTTCACCGTGAAATGGCACAAAGAACTTAGGACGAGTTAAAGCAATCATCAGCTTTTGTTCTTCCTGACAGCCGTGTCCAGAAACGTGAATCCCTTTATCCCGTCCATAAACCACTTTTGCCCCCTGAATCATCAATTTATCAATGGTGTTGACAACGGCAATTGTGTTACCAGGAATGGGGTTAGCGGAGAATAGTACCGTATCTCCTTGGCGAATTTTGATGTGGGGGTGTTCTTTATTGGCAATTCTTGTCATCGCTGCCATTGTTTCACCCTGAGAGCCAGTGGTTAAAATCAGCACTCTCTCATCTGGCATTCCCCGAACGGTATGCAACGGTTGGAACAGGCTATCTTCACACTTGATATAACCTAAATTCCGAGCATGGGCGATTAAATTCAGCATAGAACGCCCTACAACTGTCACCACACGATTATGCTTTTTCGCTAGTTCCAAAATCATGTTAATGCGATGGACGCTAGAAGAAAAGGTTGTGACAAATAAGCGTCCAGTAGCGTGAGAAAATTCTCGGTCAAGGTTAGGAAAAACAGCCCGTTCGGAAGGTGTAAATCCTGGCAATTCTGCGTTAGTGGAATCACTTAATAGGCAAAGTACGCCTTTTTCACCATGTTCTGCCAGACGTTGTAAATCGAACTTTTCACCATCTACAGGAGTATGATCAATTTTAAAATCTCCCGTGTGGATAACTATGCCTATTGGTGTATGAATAGCAACGGTGAAGCTATCAGCGATGGAGTGGGTGTTGCGGATATATTCAACAAAGAAATGTTTACCAATTCTCACCACGTCACGGGGAAGGACTTTTCTTAATTCTGTGCGATCGCGGACTCCTGCTTCTTCCAGTTTACCCTCTAGCATGGCCATTGCCAGTCTTGGTCCGTAAATCACCGGAATATCAAATTGCTTTAAGTGAAAGGCAATTCCGCCGATATGATCTTCATGACCATGAGTAACGATCATGCCTTTAATTTTGTGGCGATTTTCCCGTAAATAAGTTGTATCTGGCAATACAATATTTACCCCGTGCATGGCTTCTGTGGGAAATGCCAATCCTGCATCTAACAGGATAATTTCGTCTTCATATTCAAAAACGCAAGTATTTTTACCTATTTCGTGTAAACCGCCCAAAGGAATAATTTTGAGAGCGGGATTAGATTCGTTTTTAGACATTTTCTCCTGGAGATTTTTGTTAGTTGTGAATCAGTTGATAGTTCGCTTTCTTGTATGAAAGAAAAGACCAAATTTTCTGTTTAAATTCAGCTTCTATAAAGTCCTATTTGATTTCGTTGACATCAAACTGAATGATTTTTATATTGTTCAGTTGTAGCACAGGTATGAAGATGATAATCTAGTCACCATTTGTACACATTATTTATAAATCACTCACCTATTGGGGCTGAGATTAAATTCAGCTTTTGCATTACTGACTCTAATTTTTTCGATACATCTGTATCGGCTTCATATAAGGGTAGACGAGTTGAACCTACATCCCAACCTTGCAGTTTTAGTGCTTCTTTAACAGGAATGGGATTTGTAGTTAAAAATAAAGCTTTAAACAATGGAAACAATTGCAAATGAATGTCGGTGGCCAGTTGGATATTTCCCACTTTCCATGCTTGAATCATTTCTTGAATTTGATTACCTACTAAATGAGAAGCTACACTGACTATGCCTTGAGATCCTATGGCTAACATTGGTAAAGTTAAAGAATCATCTCCAGCGTAAATCTGAAATTCTTTTGGTGTCAAGCGCCGGATTTCACTCACTTGATCTAAGTTACCACTGGCTTCTTTAATAGCGACAATGTTATCAATTTCCGCTAATTTTACCACTGTTTCGGAACTGAGGTTTTGACCTGTTCTTCCAGGAATGTTATACAACATCATTGGCAGGTCAGGACAGGATTGAGCTATTGCCTGAAAGTGTTTGTATAATCCAGCCTGTGGTGGTTTGTTGTAGTAGGGAACTACTTGTAAAGAACCATGTACTCCTATTTTAGCTGCTTTTTGGGTGGCGGCGATCGCTTCTTTGGTGTCATTAGAACCAGAACCAGCAATTACTTTAGCTTTACCTGATACAGTTTGCAATACCTCAACAAATAATTGATATTCTTCGTCCCAAGTCAGGGTTGGAGATTCCCCTGTTGTTCCACATACCACTATTGCATCTGTACCGTTGTTAACCAGATAATCTGCTAGTTTGGCAACTACATCATAATTAATACTACCGTCTGTTTTAAACGGCGTAATCATAGCAGTTACAATTGTTCCAAAATCTCCCACACTCTTTTCTCTCCTAATTTGTTAATTGTCAGTTGTCAGTTGTCAGTTGTTAATTAACCATGATTCATGACAAACGACTCGATTTAAACTTAATCCTGTAGTAAATTTTAGTAAATTTTTTCTACTAATAATTCAGCAATTTGCACTGCATTTAAGGCTGCACCTTTACGGATTTGGTCGCCACATAGCCATAAGTCTAAACCACAAGCATGAGAAATATCTTGGCGAATCCTTCCTACCAAAACCTCATCTTTACCACTAGCATCTATAGGCATAGGAAAATAATTTGCTTGCCAATCTTCTACTAATTTCACCCCAGGTGATGTTCTTAAAATTTCTCTAGCCTCATCTGGATCAAAAGGTGTTTCAAACTCTAGATTAATGGCTTCAGAATGGGCGCGGAGGACGGGAACCCGTACACAAGTTGCGGTAATTCTGATTTCTTGATTACCAAAGATTTTGCGGGTTTCGTTCACCATTTTCATTTCTTCCTCACAATAACCCCAAGTTGTCATGGGAGAATTATGGGTAAATAAATTAAATGCCAATGGGTAAGGTAAAACCTCCGCTACTGGTTGCTTTCCTTGTAGTATAGCGTCACTTTGGATTTTTACTTCCTCCATTGCCTTCGCACCAGCACCACTAGCCGATTGATAGGTAGCAGCGACAATCCTTTTCACTGGTTTAACTTGATGTAATGGCCAAACCGCTAAGGACATGAGAATCGTCGTACAGTTGGGATTGGCAATAATTCCTTGGTGAGTAAATGCGGCTTGGGGATTGACCTCTGGAACTACCAAAGGCACATCCGGGTTCATGCGAAAGGCGCTGGAATTATCAATTACCACTGCTCCTTTTTCCAGTGCTACACTCGCCCAAGTTTTGGAGATGCTACCTCCAGCGCTGGCTAAGACTATATCTATATTTTCTAAACTGCGATCGCTCACCGCCTCAATTTGGATATCTTCTCCTTTGAATCTGAGTGTTTTTCCCGCACTGCGTGGCGATGCCAACAATTTTAATTCAGCCAGGGGAAAATTCCGGCTTTCTAGTAATTCCAGCAACTCAGTACCTACAGCACCAGTTGCTCCCAAAATAGCTACACGATAGGACTTAGACAAACTCGACTCCTCCTTTAAGAGGTAACTAGCACTTTTTTTAGGACAACTTAAAAAATCAAATGTTTCTGTTGTTCCTGTCAACAGCAGATTTTCAATAGTAAAATTTGCATATTCTCGTGATTATATCTCAATTTTTGATGACTATTGAGAAATCTGTGACTTTGTTTTTATATTGCAGTTAAAATTAATTGATATCTCACTCTACAGCTATGGAAGTCATAGCAATCAAATTATTACTACATTATCGTATAATATCCTATTATACAGCAAACTGCAAAAAAAGAAAACCAAGAGCGATTAACATTTGGGTATTTTCTAGAAGCCCTGCCTGTAAAGTTATGTTACCGGAACTAGGGCTGCTATGTTGAAAGAATATCATGAAGTGTTCAGTCCTTTACTTTTTGCAGTAAACTGGATCTCTGCTGAAAGATATTCACACGCATTTGTGTCTGAATGATATCTAGTCAGAAAATAATCGCGTCTCGAAGACAGCGCGTTAACTTAGGTCGGGATAACCGATCCTATACCCCCGTAGAAGTAAATGTCTAGACTTGTCTAGTATTTAGATAGCAGATTAAAATACCAGAAAAATAGAAACAAAGCATGAAAGTTACCCAGGAAAAACTTCCCGCCAGTCAAATTGGTTTAGAAATAGAAATTACACCGGAAATTACCAAACAAAAATACGAGCAAGCTATTAGAAAATTAACTAGTACCGCAAATATTCCTGGGTTTCGCAAAGGCAAAGTACCCCGGCAAATATTAATACAACGTATCGGTAATCTTCGCGTTAAGGCAACCGCCTTAGAAGAAATGCTGCAAGAAGGCATTGACCAAGCAATTAAACAAGAAGCGATTACCGCTCTTGGTCAGCCCCAATTAAGTTCTTCCTTTGATGAATTAATTGTCAATTATGAACCAGGACAACCCCTGACTTTTGCCGCTACTGTGGATGTCTTCCCAGAAGTCAAGTTAAACCAATACACTGGTTTAGAAGTTAAAGCGGAGGAAATCAAGTACGATCCTACCCAAGTAGATACAGTTATTGAAGCCCAAAGAGAAAAATCAGCAACTTTAGTCCCTGTAGAAGGACGTGCCGCCCAAATCGGTGATATGGCAGTAATTGACTTTAAGGGTGTAATTGCCAAAACTGAAGGAGATGATCCTGA
Organism: Dolichospermum sp. UHCC 0259; assembly: GCF_009711935.1. GTDB lineage: Bacteria > Cyanobacteriota > Cyanobacteriia > Cyanobacteriales > Nostocaceae > Dolichospermum. Next base: position 13,263 of record NZ_VIKX01000074.1, read on the forward strand.
TAGTGAACCCAAACCAATTCCTGGTGGAGAAGGAACTGATTTTCAAGTTGAGTTACAAGAAGATAAGTTTATTCCCGGTTTCGTCTTGGGTATAGTGGGTATGAACCCTGGAGAAACCAAAGAAGTATCTGCTCAATTCCCAGATCCTTACGGTAATGAGGAGTTATCTGGTAAAGCGGCTCTGTTTACCATTACCCTCAAAGAAATTAAAACCAAAGAACTGCCAGAATTGGATGATGATTTTGCCCAATCAGTCAGCGACTTCGAGACCTTAGCGGAATTGCGGGCATCCTTAGAAGAACGGTATCAAAAAGAAGCAGCAGATAAAACCAAAGACAATCAGCAAGAAGCTTTAGTCACAGAACTATTGAACCATGTGGAAATAGATTTGCCGACAACACTGATTGATCAAGAAATTGATGCTATGCTGTCGCAGACGGCTATGAAGTTAGCCGAGCAAGGAATAGATGTCAAAAAGCTATTCACTCAAGAAATTATTCCTCAATTACGTGATAGATCCAAACCTGAAGCTATAGAACGTCTGAAACGGAATCTATCTTTACAAGAAATTGGCAAACGTGAATCTATTGAAGTGGCAAGGGAAGAAGTGCAAGCTAGAGTCGCCCTCTTGATGGCAGAATATGCTGATCAAGATTTGGATGAAAATAGATTGCGTGGAGTGGTTAAAGAAGAACTTTTAACCAAGAAAATCGTTGATTGGTTGCTAGAACGCTCATCTGTGGAATTAGTCCCGGAAGGTTCTTTAAGTCCTATAGAAGAAACCGAAAGCACTGAAGCAGTTCAGGAAGCAGAAACCAGTAATCCTGAGTAATGGGTAATGGGTAATGAGTAATGGGTAATGGGTAATGGGTAATGGGTGATTGGTCAGTTGTCAGTAGAAAGAAAAAAATTTCTCCTTTCCCCTCTGCTCCCCTGCCCCCCTGCTCCCCTGCCTCTTACTCCTGACTCCTGAATTCTGCCATATAGGGCATAATGGTTAACAGTTCACAATTTCATGCCATTTATTTTTAAATATTCTAGTATGCTTGTATCGCAATCGGGAAATTACCCAATCACCAGTTTGAGTCCTATTGGTACTAGTGGCAGTTCTAGCAGCCCTAGTAATATTGTGCCAATGGTGGTAGAACAGTCTGGGATGGGAGAAAGGGCATTTGATATCTACTCCCGCTTACTCCGCGAGCGGATTATTTTTTTAGGAACTCCCATAGATGATGTTGTAGCTAATTCCATTGTTGCCCAATTACTTTTCCTCGATTCTGAAGACGCGGAAAAAGATATTCAATTGTACATTAATTCTCCTGGTGGCTCTGTCTACGCGGGTATGGCAATCTATGATACAATTCAACAAATACGTCCCGATGTTGTAACTATCTGTTTTGGGCTGGCAGCGAGCATGGGGGCTTTTTTATTAACATCTGGAACTGCTGGAAAGCGGATGTCTTTACCTGACTCCCGGATTATGATTCACCAACCCCTGGGTGGCGCTCAAGGACAAGCTATTGACATTGAAATTCAAGCGCGAGAAATTCTTTACATTAAGGGCGAATTAAATCAATTAATGGCCAAGCATACTGGTCAACCCTTGGAAAGAATTGAAGCTGATACCGAGCGCGACTTTTTCATGTCAGCAGAAGAGGCGAAGAATTATGGTTTGATCGATCAGGTCATTTCTAGACAAAATCTTCCCACAGCAGGGTAAATCGTCATCATTCTGAAATAAGAGGCTGATATGTCTAAGTACGACTCCCATTTAAAATGTTCATTTTGTGGTAAGTCTCAAGAGCAGGTACGTAAATTAATCGCAGGTCCGGGAGTCTACATCTGCGATGAATGCGTTGACTTGTGTAATGAAATCCTCGATGAGGAATTGCTAGATACTAGTGCTGCGGCTGCATCACCACCGACGCAAAAGTCAGAACCAACTGAAAAACGTCGTACCAGTTCGTCTAATCTCTCGTTTAATCAAATCCCGAAACCGAGAGAGATTAAAAATTATTTAGACGAACACGTTATCGGTCAAGATGAAGCCAAAAAGGTGTTATCTGTGGCTGTTTACAATCATTACAAACGATTAGCGATTCTTCAGTCTAAGGGTAATACAAAGGCTGGGGCAGATGATGTGATCGAATTACAAAAGTCCAATATTTTATTGATTGGTCCGACTGGTTGCGGTAAGACTCTCTTGGCACAAACTCTGGCGAAAATTCTCGATGTTCCCTTTGCTGTTGCTGATGCTACAACCCTGACGGAAGCTGGGTATGTAGGGGAAGATGTGGAAAATATCTTGTTGCGTCTGTTGCAGGTGGCGGATTTGGATGTGGAAGAGGCTCAACGGGGTATTATCTACATTGATGAAATTGATAAAATCGCCCGCAAGAGTGAAAATCCTTCTATTACCAGAGATGTTTCTGGGGAAGGGGTACAGCAAGCTTTATTGAAAATGTTGGAGGGGACTGTTGCTAATGTTCCACCTCAAGGCGGACGTAAGCACCCATATCAAGATTGTATCCAAATTGATACGAGCAATATTTTGTTTGTCTGTGGTGGGGCGTTTGTCGGTTTGGAAAAGGTTGTAGATCAGAGAGTTGGTAAAAAGTCAATTGGCTTTGTGCAACCTGGAGATGTGCAAACTAAGGAAAAACGGGCTGCTGATACGTTACGTCATCTGCAACCGGATGATTTGGTGAAATTTGGCATGATTCCTGAGTTTATTGGGCGGATTCCGATGGTGGCTGTGGTTGATCCTTTGGATGAGGAGGCGCTGATGGCAATTCTGACTGAACCACAGAGTGCTTTGGTGAAACAGTACCAAAAACTGCTGAATATGGATAATGTCCAGTTAGATTTTAAACCAGAGGCGTTAAAGGCGATCGCTCAAGAGGCTTATCGGCGCAAAACTGGAGCGCGGGCTTTACGGGGTATTGTGGAAGAGTTGATGCTGGATGTAATGTATGAGTTACCCTCTCGCAAGGATGTGACTCGCTGTACTATTACTAAGGAAATGGTGGAAAAACGTTCTACTGCTGAACTGATAGTACATCCTTCTTCTTTACCTAAGCCAGAGTCGGCTTAATTGTCAGTTGCCAATTGTCAGTTGTCAGTTGTTAATTGCCAATTGTCAATTGTCAATTGTTAATTTTTAATTTTTAATTCTTGCAATGACTTATATAAATGTTCGGGGTGTAGACCATTATTACGAGTGGAAAAAAAAACCATCAAATGTTATGAAACCGGTGATGGTTTTTTTGCATGGTTGGGCGGGTTCAGCGAGATATTGGCAAAGTACGGCTGAGGCTTTATTAGATAATTTTGATTGTTTATTATATGATTTGCGGGGTTTTGGCCGTTCTCAATGTCAACCCCAAAATAACGGGAATTTAAGTTATGAATTAACAGAATACGTGGAAGATTTGGCGGTTTTATTAAATGAGTTAAATCTTGATCGTGTTTATGTTAATGCCCATTCTATGGGTGCTTCTATTGCGACTTTATTTTTTAATCGCTATCCCGAAAAGGTGGAAAAGGGGATTTTAACTTGTAGCGGTATTTTTGAATATGAAGAAAAGTCTTTTTCGGCTTTTCATAAATTTGGTGGTTATGTGGTGAAATTCCGCCCCCAGTGGTTAAGTAAAATTCCCCTGGCTGATAAAATGTTCATGGCTAGATTTCTCCATAGTCCGATTCCTAAAGCGGAAAGTCAGGCTTTTTTAGAAGACTTTGTTAATGCCCATTATGAAGCGGCTTTAGGGACTATTTATACTTCTGTGAGTAAGGAACAAGCGGAAACAATGCCGGCAGAATTTGCCAAGTTAACTATACCAACTTTGCTGATTGCTGGGGAACATGACATTATTATTCCGGCTGAATTGGGAAAAACAGCGGCGGCTTTAAGTGATAAAGTGCAATTAAATATTATTCCGAATACAGCGCATTTTCCAATGTTGGAAGACTCAGAAACTTATTTAGCAATAGTCAAAGAGTTTTTAAGTTGTTCATAACTGATAGAATCAGATCCCTTACTTCTTAGAGAAGTCGGGGATCTTTATTTATATAAGTAGGTAAACATAATAAAAACGATATATGTTTAGTTTTGTAAAAACCGTGAAATAACCTATTTGCAAGGTATTCATTGAATTTACATTTCGTCACATACCTTTAAATTTTTCTCTTTACCTACTTATGTGTTATTTTAGAGGTAAATAGGGGGTAAATTTATGACAATTACCAGTAATTTTACTACTAAGTTACAACAACTCTATGAAACAGATGATTATTTATGGTTATTAGAAACTATTAATTTATTGAAACAAGGTCGTTTTGATGAGGTGGATTTACAGAATTTAATTGAGGAGTTGGAAGACTTGGGAAGTGAAAAGAAAAATGCTGTAGAAAGTTTATTACAGCAAATTATTAGACATTTATTACTGTATCAGTATTGGACTATTGAAGTTAAGATAAATTCTGGTCATTGGCAAGCTGAGATTTATAGTTTTCGAGATCAACTTAATGCTAAATTAACCACAAATTTACGCAATCATTTAGTTGAAGAAAAATCAAAAATTTACCAAAGGGCATTAGGATATGTGCAAAGAAAAACTAATTTTCAGGTTGATTTTCCTGAACAATGTCCTTATTCTCTTGAACAATTGTTAGATATTGATTATTTACCTAATTGAGTTAGAGAAATAATTAAATAAATTAGGAGGTAAAAATATGAATGTTTTGACTAACTTACAGCAACTCTATGAAACAGATGATTATTTATGGTTATTAGCAACTATTGATTTATTGAAACAAGGTCGTTTTAATGAGGTGGATTTAGAGAATTTAATTGAGGAGTTGGAAGATTTGGGAAGTGAAAAGAAAAATGCGGTTGAAAGTCTTTTAGAACAAGTGATTAGACATTTATTATTATTGCAATATTGGATAGAAGAAAATGAAACAAATCGTTATCATTGGCAAGCTGAAATTGTCAGTTTTAGAAATCAACTTAAACGACGTTTAACTGGTAATTTGCGTAATCATTTAGCTAAAGAAATGCTAAATCTTTATGCTGATGCTTTGAAATATGTGCAGATAAAAACTAAGTTTAAAGTTAATTTTCCCGCAGAATGTCCTTATTCTCTGGAACAATTGTTAGATATTGACTATTTACCTAATTGAGTTAGAGAAATAATTAAATAAATTAGGAGGTAAAAATATGAATGTTTTGACTAACTTACAGCAACTCTATGAAACAGATGATTATTTATGGTTATTAGCAACTATTGATTTATTGAAACAAGGTCGTTTTAATGAGGTGGATTTAGAGAATTTAATTGAGGAGTTGGAAGATTTGGGAAGTGAAAAGAAAAATGCGGTTAAAAGTTTATTAGAACAAGTAATTAGACATCTTTTATTACTACAATTTTGGACAGAGGAATCTGAAAGAAATTATTATCATTGGCAATCAGAAATTTTAGGCTTTCGTTATCAACTTGAGGATAGATTAACAACGAATTTACGTAATTATCTAGCTAATGAGATGGATAATATTTATAATCGGGCTTTGAAATATGTGCAGATAAAAACTAAGTTTAAAGTTGATTTTCCTGAAAAATGTCCTTATTCCCTTGAACAATTGTTAGATATTGATTATTTAGGTTAATAGAAATCCAGAAATCCAGAAATCCAGGGAATAAATTCCCTGTCTCATAGCTGAAGTCGGTTAAAACCGACTGTTTTATATATACCAGGAGTGCATTTTATGAAGTTCAATCGCAGTCAAGTGAAAACATATCTCCAATCATCTGATTTTACATCTTTATTTATTGAAGAGTTGGGTTGGGATTATGCAGATGTTTCTCCTATATATTTAACTGTAGATGAGGAAAATTATACTATAGAAGCTATTAGTCAAAAACGCGGAATGATGGTTTATCATTGTGTGTCTGATAATGGTATTTTACCTAATGCTAAAATCAGAAAAAAGATTGATGCGGAAGTTACTAGCTATAGTCAAGAACATTTAATTATTTATACCGATAAAAACCAAGAAAAGCAGGTTTGGCAATGGGTAAAACGTCAAGAAAATAATAAAACTAAAAGCAAAGAAACTACTTTTAATATTACTCAATCGGGTGAGTTGTTAACTCAAAAGTTAGAATCTTTATTTATTGATTTTGCGGAAGAAGAAAATTTAACTTTAACTGATGTTACTCAACGCACTCAAAGGGCTTTTGATATTGAAAAGATTACTAAAAAGTTTTTTGATGATTTTCAGTTAGAACATCGGAAATTTGTTACTTTTATCAAGGGTATAGATAATATTAAAGATGCTAATTGGTATGCTTCGGTGATTTTGAATCGGTTGATGTTTATCTATTTTCTCCAGAAAAAGGGGTTTTTAGATCATGGAAATACTGATTATTTACAAGATAAGTTGAAGGTTAGTCAAAGCAAAGGTGAAGATTTATATTATCAAGAGTTTTTACAGACTTTGTTTTTTGATGGTTTTGGTAAGGCTGAAAAGTTCCGTAAAGATGAAACTGCGGCTTTAATTGGCAAGATTAAATATATCAATGGTGGTTTGTTTTTACCCCATATTATTGAAGAAAAATATCGCGTTACTTCGACTTCGCTCAGTAACCGTATTCAAATTAGTGATGCTGGTTTTGAGGATATATTTAAGTTATTTTCTGGTTATACTTGGCATTTAGATGATACTCCCAGTGGTAAGGACGATGAAATTAATCCTGATGTTTTAGGATATATTTTTGAGAAGTATATTAACCAAAAAGAATTTGGGGCTTATTATACTAAACCGGAAATTACTAATTATCTTTGTGAAAGAACTATTAATAAGTTTATTAGTGAGAAAATTGGTAATGTTCAGGTTTTTGAACATCTTGATAATCAATTGTGTCAGCAATTATTAGATGATGTTTTACCTCAGCTTTCTATTTTAGATCCTGCTTGTGGTAGTGGGGCTTTTTTGGTGGCTGCTTTACAACATTTAATTAAGATTTATACGGCGATTTTTGAGTTTATTCAAGTTTCGGGAGATGAGTCAAATCAAGCTAGATTAACGAAGATTAAAAAAGATCATCCTTCTTTGGATTATTATATCAAAAAACGGGTAATTACTGACAATCTCTATGGTGTGGATATCATGGAGGAAGCGGTAGAAATTGCTAAGTTACGCTTGTTTTTAAGTTTGGTTGCTTCTGCAAAAACTGTTGATGATTTAGAACCTTTACCTAATGTTGATTTTAACATTATGGCTGGTAATTCTTTAATTGGTTTGATTCGGGTTGATAATGAACGTTTTGATACTGTAGGAAATGTTAAACAGCTTGATATTTTACAACCATTAAAAGCCAAGGATTATCAAGCAATTTTAAAAGAGAAAAATGAAAGTATTAGGATGTATAAGGAACACGCTTTTATTGTCGGAAAACCTGAAGATACAGCACAAGAAGATCGTTTACAAATATTAAAACGTAATATTAATGATGTTAACCGGGAATCTTTGGTTAAGTTAAATGAATTGTTGTTAGATGAATTTGGCAATTTAAAGATTAAATATGAGGAAGTGCAGTTAAAGGGGAAAGCAAATAAACGGGTTTTAAATATTGCTGATATGGAAGGTTTGAAACCTTGGCTCTTGCGTCCCTTTTATGGAGAATTAATACTAAAGTGCCAGTTTAATAAACTACGTAATCTAAAATTACTAAAGTTACGAAATCCATATCCAAGTCTTTTGATTAATTTGAGTTTATTATTAATTCCTTCTACAGTA
>NZ_VIKX01000075.1 GCF_009711935.1 Dolichospermum sp. UHCC 0259
CCTACTTCTACCTACCCTATAAACTCTCGAAAGTGGGGGGAGAGTGAAAAACTACCTGCGTGTATTTCTTTGAACTTATGATAGGCGGTCATACACCACTCTTTAGAGCGTTCTAGTGATCTGGGAGTTCCATGACGACCACAAACTGCTGGTGGCCATTCCCACAACGCACCTGCGACAACAGAGGTTAAATCGGGGGTGAAACGGTCTGCAACAATAATCACATTAAAACCAGCTTCTCTCAGACAAATAGCGGTTGTTAGACCGCTTACTCCTGCGCCAATTACTAAAATATTGACATTATTATCTTGGACTGGTACTGGATTGAGCATAAGTAAAGTTTCGTATTCTCAATTGGATAAGCGTTTTGATTTTAACCCCGGTTTGAGAGACTATTTGTTAAATAAAAATAAAATCGCCTAACCCTGTACCTAGTTTCAACATGAGAATTGCTATCCGAAAACTTCCCGTACCTCCACCCCATGACAATCATCAAACCTTCATATAGGACTCCTATTTGAGTTTTGAACAAATTCCGTACATCTCAAAAGTAGATCGGATATTTACCACCTGCTATAATTAGAATATTGGCTAGAAGTCAAAATAATTCATAATTAATAATTCACAATTAATAAAACTGTAGAAAATATTACAAATTCACTTCCTGACTTTAGCTATTTTCAATGCTTATCTTTTTGGTTTCTCTGCATACAGTTTAAACAACCAGAAAAGACACACAGAAGGAAATCATGAACAAATCTTATGCCACCATTGATGGTAACGAAGCTGTTGCCCGTATAGCTTACAAATTAAATGAAGTCATTGCCATTTATCCTATCACCCCATCTTCAAATATGGGTGAATGGGCTGATGCTTGGATGTCGGAGAATAAACCCAATTTATGGGGAACAGTTCCCAGTGTCACCCAAATGCAAAGTGAAGGAGGGGCTGCTGCTGCGGTACATGGGGCATTACAAACGGGGGCGTTAAGTACAACTTTCACCGCTTCCCAGGGATTATTATTAATGATTCCTAACTTGTACAAAATTGCCGGAGAATTAACCAGTTTTGTCCTTCATGTTTCTGCCCGTTCTTTAGCTACACACGCCTTATCTATTTTCGGTGATCATAGTGATGTTATGGCTGCAAGAGCGACTGGTTTCGCTTTTTTGTGTTCGGCTTCTGTACAGGAAAGTCATGATTTTGCGCTTATTTCTCATGCTGCAACTTTAGCAGCAATAGTACCATTTATGCACTTTTTTGATGGGTTTAGAACATCCCATGAAGTGCAGAAAGTTGAATTATTATCTGATGAAGATTTACAGGAACTTATTCCTTTTGAATCAATATTAGCACATCGTCAACGTTCCTTAACTCCAGATAAACCAGTAATAAGAGGAACGGCACAAAATCCCGATGTTTATTTTCAATCTCGTGAAGGTGCAAACCCTTATTACAATGTTTGTGCTGACATTGTCCAAAAGATTATGGATAAGTTTGGAGAACGCACAGGCAGATATTACAAACTCTATGAATATCATGGCGCACCTAACGCAGAAAGAGTAATTGTGATTATGGGTTCTGGTTGTGAAACTGTCCATGAAACTGTAGATTATCTCAACAACCAAGGGGAAAAAGTTGGAGTTATCAAAGTGCGGCTTTTCCGTCCTTTTGATGTTGCCAGATTTATAGAAGCATTACCAAATAGTGTTAAATCTATTGCTGTTCTTGATAGAACTAAAGAAGCTGGAAGTGCAGGAGAACCTTTATATTTAGATGTGGTGACAGCTATTTATGAAGGTTGGAAAAAAACTACATTCCCGAAAATTGTGGGGGGAAGATATGGACTTTCTTCTAAGGAATTTACTCCCGCAATGGTGAAGAGTGTATTTGATAATCTGACTCAAATTAAACCCAAGAATCATTTCACAATTGGGATTAATGATGATGTCAGTTTCACTTCTTTGAATTTTGACTCCAATTTTTCTACAGAACCAGATCATGTAGTTCGGGCAATGTTCTATGGTTTAGGTTCAGATGGTACAGTAGGGGCAAATAAGAACTCGATCAAAATCATCGGGGAAGGTACAGAAAATAATGCCCAAGGTTACTTTGTTTATGATTCTAAAAAGTCCGGTTCAATGACAGTTTCTCACCTGCGGTTTGGAACTGGAACAATTCGCTCAACTTACCTGATAGATAAAGCTAATTTCATCGGTTGTCACCATTGGGGATTTGTGGAAAGTATTGATATCTTAAAAGCTGCTGCACCGGGAGCGACTTTGCTGTTAAATAGTCCTTATGATGCTGATAAGGTTTGGGAAAATCTACCTCCAAAAGTTCAACAGCAAATTATTGACAAGAACCTGAAAGTTTACACTATTAATGCTAGTCAAGTGGCAAAAAATAGTGGTATGGGACACAGAATTAACACGATTATGCAGGTCTGTTTCTTTGCTTTAGCGGGGGTATTGCCAGAAAAAGAAGCCATTAGTAAAATCAAACAAGCCATAGAAAAAACCTATGGTAAAAAAGGCGTAGAAGTCGTCAACATGAATTTAAAAGCGGTAGACAACACCTTAGAAAATCTTCATGAAGTTGGTAATAGGTCATTGGTAAGAGGTAATAGGGAAGAAAGGCAATTAGCAATTACCAAACCCAAATTTGTCGAGAATGTTCTTAGCAAAATCATGGTCTGGGAAGGTGATGATTTACCTGTCAGTGCTTTACCTGCGGACGGAACTTTCCCCAGTGGTACTGCAAAATGGGAAAAACGCAACGTTGCTGAAGAAATCCCCGTTTGGGATGGTGATGTCTGCGTTCAATGCGGTAAATGTGTGATGGTTTGTCCTCATGCTGCTATTCGTGCGAAAGCTTATCAACCCAGTGAGTTAGTCAATGCACCGATAACTTTCAAATCAACTAACGCCAAAGATAAGGACTTTGCTAACCAGAAATTCACCATTCAGGTAGCCCCAGAAGACTGTACAGGCTGTGAAATTTGCGTGAGTATCTGTCCTGCCAAAAACAAAGCAGAACCCACCCGCAAGGCGATTAATATGAGTCCGCAATTACCGTTGCGGGAACAAGAAAGGGAAAATTGGAATTTCTTTTTGAGTCTACCAAATCCCGATCGCACAAAGTTGAAAGTAAACCAAATTCGTCAGCAGCAATTACAAGAACCGTTGTTTGAATTTTCCGGTGCTTGTGCTGGTTGCGGAGAAACGCCCTACCTTAAATTATTAACACAATTGTTTGGCGATCGCTCACTCGTTGCCAACGCCACCGGTTGTTCTTCCATTTATGGTGGAAATCTCCCGACAACTCCCTGGAGTCAAAACGCTGACGGAAGAGGTCCAGCATGGTCCAATAGTTTATTTGAAGATAACGCCGAATTTGGTTTTGGTTATCGTTTATCTATAGACAAACAAGCGGAATTTGCAGGGGAATTATTGCTACAGTTAAGTAGTGAAATTGGCGATAATTTAGTTAATGCTATCCTCAAAGCTGAACAAAAAACCGAAGCGGATATTTGGGATCAACGGGAAAGAATTGTTATTCTTCAACATAAATTAGATGAGATTGCAGAAACTACAAACGACGCAAATCTCAAATCCAAAATCCAAAATCTCAAATCCCTCGCTGATTATTTAGTCAAGAAAAGTGTGTGGATAGTTGGGGGTGATGGTTGGGCGTATGATATAGACTTTGGTGGTATTGATCATGTGATTTCTACAGGTCGCAATGTGAACATTTTGGTGATGGATACAGAAGTTTATTCTAACACCGGAGGACAATCTTCTAAAGCTACTCCTAAAGCCGCAGTTGCGAAATATGCGACCGGTGGAAAACCTGCACCAAAGAAAGATTTGGGTTTAATGGCGATGACTTATGGTAATGTTTATGTGGCGAGTGTGGCGTTAGGTGCGAAAGATGAACATACACTCAAAGCATTTTTAGAAGCGGAAGCTTTCGATGGGCCATCAATCATAATTGCCTACAGTCATTGTATTGCTCACGGTATTGATATGACCACAGGTTTACATCAGCAAAAGGCGTTAGTAGACTCAGGAAGATGGTTGTTATATCGCTATAATCCGGCATTACAAAATGAGGGTAAGAACCCCCTACAATTGGATATGAAAGCGCCTTCTGAATCGGTGGAAAAATCAATGTACCAAGAGAACCGATTTAAGATGTTGACGAAGAGTAAACCGGAAGTTGCGAAGTTGTTGCTAGAACAAGCGCAAATGGAAGTTAATGCAAGATGGGAAATGTATCAATATTTAGCGAATAGGTAATTTAGATCCCCGACTTCTCAAAGAAGTCGGGGATTTTTCGGTTCACCATAGATTTTGAATATGAAATAAATATGTGTTATTATTTTAGTAATATTTAGTCAGATTTTATTAACCTAAACTATTGCACTACCAAAGGAGTTAGTTCTATTTCCATTAACGCTGAACAAATTTATCAAATTCAAGCTATTGCCAGCAGTTATGAAAACTTTAAATGTGTTGAATGTACTGAAGCAATTAAAAGTTACTTAATTTCTCAAAGAATTCATGGGAAGTTGATTAAACTATATACAGGAGCATCTACAGGAGCAAACAGTTTTATTTATGATGAGACATTTCCTGAAGAAGCTATCTCTACTAATGGTCGTCATCAAGGAATTGTGATTATTATTAATGGTATAGAAACAGTTTTTGATAACCATCATTCTATAGGAATTGATAGAGAAGAATGGATGGCAAATCTCTTGTTTCAAGGGCTATTACATTTTGGTCAACAATTTCAAATTGCAGAATTAGAATTTTAGGAGATTGAAAGTAATGTTAGACGTAAAAAATGAATACCTTCATCATCTATTAGACAGAATTAAGCAAAGACCAGGAATGTATTTAGGAAACTGTTCTATTACTCGACTAAATATGTTATTGGTTGGCTATGGTCAAGCGAGAATGGAATTAGGATTACCACGTACAGAACAAGAAAAAGAGTTTGATCAATTTCAAGAATGGATACAGCGTAAATATAATATTAGTGATAGTAAAGGATGGGATAGTATTATTCTCTTAAATTCTATTGATGAAACAGCAGCTTTTTATAACTTTTTCAAGCTATTTGAAGAATTTTCTCATACAAAAAGGAAAGGAAGGAGGTTTAGAAGTTACAACGTAGTTTTTCACTCTCCCCCCACTTTCGAGAGTTTATAGGGTAGGTAGAAGTAG
>NZ_VIKX01000076.1 GCF_009711935.1 Dolichospermum sp. UHCC 0259
TACTGTAGAAGGAATTAATAATAAACTCAAATTAATCAAAAGACTTGGATATGGATTTCGTAACTTTAGTAATTTTAGATTACGTAGTTTATTAAACTGGCACTTTAGTATTAATTCTCCATAAAAGGGACGCAAGAGCCCTAATTTGTTAATGCGGGCTGGTTCTTCCCCTGGTGCTTTGGCTGACTCTCTCAAACAATTGACTAAACGCATACCTGATGATGAAGAATTGAAGTCTTTAGCTAAACGTGCCGCACAGGTAAAGCAGGTAGAGAAAGCGAGAGTATTGATAGAAATGCTGTCCAAATCTAGTCAGAAAACATTGGTTTTCACTACTCACAAAGCCACCAGTGAATATTTAGCTAAAACTCTGTCAGCAGCAAATATTCCCTTTGCAGAATTTCAAGGGGGGATGTCCTTGAAAGCAAAAGATGATGCGATCGCTGCTTTTCGGGATACTGTTTCTGTACTGTTAGCATCGGAAACAGGTGGAGAAGGGCGGAATATTCAGTTTGCAAATGCGATCGTAAATTATGATCTGCCTTGGAATCCTATGAAAATAGAACAGCGCATTGGTCGTATTCACCGCATTGGCCAAACCCAGGATGTATTTATTTTTAACTTTTGTTTAAAAGGCAGCATTGAAGAATATATTCTGCGAATATTACATGACAAAATCAATATGTTTGAATTGGTGGTAGGTGAGATTGAGACAATTCTAGGGAATGTAGATGATGAATTTGATTTTAGTGAAATTGTTATGGAGATTTGGTTGAAAAATCAGAAAAAACCTGAATTAGATACAGCTTTTGACCAATTGGCAGATAATTTGTTGAAAGCTAAAGACCAGTATCAGCAAGTTCAGGAACTAGATGAACAGATTTTCGGCGAAGATTTTGAGGCTTAGGGATTGGGGACTGGGGACTTGGGGTAACTATTGTGCCTTGAGTTCACCAAAAAAGATATAATCAATGGCGTTATGTAAAATTTTTTACGATTGCCAGATTTAGCAACAATGCGAATTACAATTTTAGCCTTTGGTTCTCGTGGTGATGTCCAACCTTTTCTAGCTTTGGGTTTGGGACTAAAAAAAGTAGGATATACAGTCAAAATTGCCACTCATGCCAATTTTGAAGCGTGGGTAAAAGAATTAGGCTTTGAGTTTGCCCTATTGAGTATGAACCCACAAGAAATGTTAGAAAGTGAAGCAGGTCAAGCAGCATTAAATACAGGGAAGAACTTATTTAAAATATACAAAACCGTCTCTGAATTATTTAATCCCTGCATGGATGCAAATTTACGAGATGCCTGGGTAGCTTGTCAAGATGCGGATGCTATTATTGGTTCACCTATTGCTTATTGGGGTTTAGATATTTCCCAAAAATTAGGCGTGCCATTTTTTTGGGGAGAACTTTTTCCCTCTTATCCCACCAATTTATATCCGATGCTGAAAATAATGCCAGTTTTAGAGGGTTTGGGAGGTTGGTATAATCGTTTCAGTTATCATTTGATCTGGTTTTTATTTTGGCAGATTTACCGTCAACCTATCAATAATTGGCGAGTAAAAGTTTTAAATCTTGCACCTATATCAATTTGGCAGTCTTATTTACCTCGATTGAGAAAACAAAGAATCCCTTGGTTACGGGGTATTAGTTCCTCTGTTATTCCCACTCCTAAAAATTTGCCTTCAGAAATTCATTCTACAGGTTATTGGTTTTTGGATGCACCGACAAATTTTGTTCCTCCTGCTGATTTAGTTGATTTTTTAGCAAAGGGAAAACCCCCTATTTATGTTGGTTTTGGTAGTATGGGAGGAGAAACAGCAGCGAAAACTCTAGAGATTGTTTTAGAGGCGCTACAAAGAACAGGAGAAAGAGGGATTTTAGTTACAGGATGGAGTGGGATTAGTAATAGTAATTTACCAGATACAATCTTTAAAATTAATTCCATTCCCCATGCTTGGTTATTATCTCGCGTAGCTGCTGCGGTGCATCATTGCGGTGCAGGAACAACTGCGGCTGTCATTCGTGCAGGTATTCCCCATATTCCTATTCCCTTTGCTGGAGATCAACCTTCTTGGGCTGATATTGTGATGAAATTGAGAGTGGGAACAAAACCTCTACCTCACCAAAAACTAACTGTGGAAAGTTTGACAGGTGCGTTTGTAGAAGTACAAAGTGAAAAAATGCAAACCCAAGCAGCATTATTAGGGGAGAAAGTTAGGACAGAAAATGGTGTACCTGCTGCTGTTAGTGTTCTGCAACATTATTTATCTGCTTGAGAAAAATTGTGCTTATGAATAACATCTATAAAACGAATATTGTTAAGGTTACGAATGGTTTCACCTTTAGAGTTTCCTGATTCGCAAATTCTTTTATCTGATATGTTACCTTTGTTATACCCAAAACCAGAATGTCAAAATTTGTGAACAATATCACTAGGTTATTCAATCCTGGACGAACCTATTTACTTCTGGCTATCCTAATTTTTGCTGCTGCTAACTCCATTACACGCAAACTTACAGAAATTGGCGCACAGAATTTAATTGATGGTAGAAATCCCATTTCTTTTTGTAACGTTTTGTTTGTTGGTAATCTTTGTGCTTTACTAACTTTAATAGTTATTTATGGTCGGCAGTGGAATTTTAGGACTATCAATAAATTATCTGCTACTGACTGGCTAGGCTTACTAGGAGTAGCAATTCTTTCAGGCGCATTAGCACCTTCTCTAATTTTCATGGCATTGGAAAAAACTACTGTTAATAATGTTGTCTTGGTGGGAAGAATAGAACCACCTTTAGCTTTGGCTTTATCAATTATATTCCTCAAAGAAAAAGTTAATAGTTGGGTTATGGCTGGCTCTGTTATCTCTTTTATTGGTGTCATCTTGACAATTATTCTTCAACCTCCACAACCGAATACAATTAATATGAGTGCCAACTTAATGATTGGACAAGGTGAAATTATGGTAGCAGCAGGAGCAATTTCTTTAGCAATTTCTACAATTATTAGTAAAGTTAAATTGCGTCAAATTCCATTAGGAATATTTACAATTTTTCGTACATTTGCAGGTACATTAATTTTCTTTATAGTGGTGATGAAATTATATGGTATAAGTCACTTTATGGATGTTTTATCCCCCTTTATTTGGCAATGGATGTTATTTTATGGGGCAGTTATTATTGTCGGTGGTCAGCTATTATGGTTTCAAGGTCTGAAAAAGACTACTGCTTCTGATGTTTCTTTAGCTAGTTCTTTTAGTCCAATTGCAGGTATTTTATCTGCTTATTGGATTTTGGGAGCAGTCCCCACAACAGCACAGTATATAGGAGGTAGTGTCATTATTTTTGGTATTATCCTCAATCAAATAGGTATTTATAATCAACTGCCAAAAAGTATAACTTCGGAAGAAATTATAATTGAAAAAGACATGGAAGTTGGCTTTAAGGGAATGTAAATTATACAGCACTTCCCTCTGTTATGAGGTACAGTTAGTAATAATAAAAAGATAATTTTCTTATGAAAGCATATTCAATCGATCTTCGAGAAAAAATAGTTGCAGCACATATTCAGCAGAAAATATCAATTCGGAAAGTAGCAACCATATTTTCTGTTAGTAAAAGTCTAGGCTATGGGCGTTATCACTATCTAGACCGCTTACGTTTTATGTATATTGCTCGTGGATCTTTAGCAGAAACTAAAAGTGCTTTCATCATCGCTGAAAAGATTGGATTCTGCACAACAGAACAATTAGCTTGGGTAAATCAAATTGAAGCACAGATTGAAAAAGGTCTTAATGGGTACTGTCGCTTTATTCGTTCTCAAAAACAAGGTGGAGAAGAGTATGGAAAACAATATATTCGAGAACCAGTAACTAAAGATTATAAATTAGTATTTTACCACCACTTTTATACTAAGAAACGTGGATTTATTAACTTACAATTCTTTGTAGGTTGGGTGAAGCGACAGCGTAACCCAACATTAGATTATATAAATTAAGAGTTGTACTTTATTTAATTCACATTCCTAAGTTATTCTCAAATCCCCAATCCCCAGTCCCCAGTCCCCAGATGTTATCAGATCCAATTATTTCCACGTTAGAAAAAATTATTGCGTTACATGATGGTATCGCAGAACCAGCTAGTGAACACACTTTGAATGTTTTACTAACTGAAAATTTAGCGTCACTGCTATCCCTACCAGAAGATGTTACATTTACAACAAAAGCTGATGTATCTCAAAGTGTTTTTGTTACTTATCATTCCGAAGTATTAAATAAATTATCTGATTTATTATCTACTACAGGACAAGTTAGTGCATTAGGTATTAAATATGATGGATACCTCAAAAATACGAATTTTGATAAGCTGCTTACGGAAAGATTTGTGGCTCAAAATGGCTTAATTAAATTTGTTGATGCTAAACCAGAAATCACCCGTTATATTTTATGTAGTAGTTTTTCACTCTCCCCCCACTTTCGAGAGTTTATAGGGTAGGTAGAAGTAGG
>NZ_VIKX01000077.1 GCF_009711935.1 Dolichospermum sp. UHCC 0259
ATCCTTTCATAAAGGGAGCGGTAGAACCGAATATATTGATACTTTGTCCATTTCTCAAGAACAAAAACATGAACTTATCAATTATTATGAAAAAGTATGGGTGCTAGTGGATTCTGGTGAAATAAGTCTTGAGTTAGACTTTCATGCTATTATTAGAGGTAAAAGATTCAATATAGATTTTAAAAGTGGATTTGGCTCAAATGAGAAAGGAAATACCAACCGACTGCTTATGGTAGCAACTATTTATTGTAATTTAGAAGATGAATATAGTAATATTCTGCTCGTTCGCGCTAAAGAAGATTTGAATAACAATTACTTTAGAACTTTAAAAAAATCTCATGTTTGGAATGCGTATTGTGGTGATGAAGCTTATGAAAAAATTGGTGATTTTACAAATTTTGATATCCAAACCTGGATAAATTCAAGTATTGATTGGCAAAATGATTTATTAAGTACAACAGTAAGTGATTTTCAGAAATTTAATTTAATGGGATATTTACAATGGTAAGAGAAACAAGATATAGAGATAAATACCAAACTTATTTTACATCAGATCAAGCTTTATCTTCATATATGGTTTCACTATTAAGACTAGAAGTGAATGATAAACTACTTGAACCCTGTGCAGGAGAAGGACATCTTTTAGCAGCAGCACTTGATATTAATAAAGATATATCATCTGTCGCTTATGAGTTACATCCTGAACACGCAACAAATCTCAAATTAAAGTTTAGTAACTTAAAAAATGTAGAAATACGAGAAAGGGATACTATATTTTGTCCAGATTTAGACCTTTGTGAGTCTTTTGATCACAAATTTACAAAGATTTTGGGAAATCCTCCCTATGGAGGTTGGCAAGAATACGAACGTCGTACAGAATTAAAAAGAAAATATCCAGGATTTTATATTAAAGAGACATATACTATTTTTCTACTACGTTGTCTCAAATTGCTTGCTGAAAAAGGACGACTTGTATTTATTATTCCTGACACTTTTTTATATCTTCACAGTCATATTAATATTAGACGTTATCTTCTCGAAAAATTTACTATTGAAAGTGTAGATGTTTTTCGTTCATCTCTATTTCCTGGTATTTCATTCGGTTATGCTGGTCTTTGTATTATTTCTATACGTGCTGAAAAACCAAAATCGAACCATTCTTTTTCCGTAAGATGTATTAATTCTTTAGGAGATTTTACAGAATCTCCAAATATGAAATCTAATGGTAATAATATTCTTCAGAAAGATATTTTTGATAGTGAATCTCTATCTATTTCTATATCGGCTAATGAATCAGTTTTTAATAAATTGTCAAATAATATAACTAAAATGGCTGATATTGCTGACTGCGTGACAGGTTTTTACTCAGGAAATGATAGAGTTTTTCTGCGAAAAGCATCTGCTTTAGTCAAAGGTTCTCCTGATTATTTAGTCGTTAATTCTACTTATATTGAAACTAAACCGTCTACATTAAAAAATCCTTTAAATGGAATAGAAGGATCAAAGCATTTTATTCCTGTTCTTAAAGGTGGTGGTTATAATTTTGTAAAACCAACTCAATGGTATGTAGATTGGAGTCAGGATGCAGTTGAACATTATAAAACAAATAAAAAATCAAGATTTCAAAACTCATCCTACTATTTTAAAACAGGAATTGGCTTTCCTATTGTAACATCTAAACGTCCTACGGCTGCATTAATTGAGGAAAGTCTTTTTGATCAATCTATAGTAGGAATTTTTCCTAAATCTTCAGTTGATTTATATTTTCTATTAGCTTATTGTAACTCGCCAGTATTTTGGCTTTGCTTAAAAGATATTAATCCATCTGCAAATAATTCCGCTAGGTATATTTTAAAAACTCCTGTAATTTTACCAGATGAGGATACTCTAAAATATATTTCTTTGAAAACTCAAGAATTACTAGTAGAACTCAAACGTAGTTTTTCACTCTCCCCCCACTTTCGAGAGTTTATAGGGTAGGTAGAAGTAG
>NZ_VIKX01000078.1 GCF_009711935.1 Dolichospermum sp. UHCC 0259
CTCCTATCCCTGTTACTTCCTAATTCCTTTTTAGTGGGGGAGTGTGAACAGTTACTTTTAAAAGTCTTGGTCATGTATCCATAATCTTTAGATCCCCCTAAATCCCCCTTAATAAGGGGGACTTTGACTCTTTGATACTTATACGGAAGTTTTAACTTGACGTGCCATATCTAAAAAGACATTCATATTTACGCCGGGACGACGACGAGGACTATTAGTAGAAATGAGATATTTGGTAGCAAAATTGGCTTCAGCGGGGACTGATATTTTAACTGGTTCAGGCTTAGTAACTTTTACTGCTGCTGGTGTAACTTTTGGTTCAATTTTTGGTGTAGGTTGTGCTGCTACTGTTGCTGGAGATTGAGTAACATTACCTTCTTCCTTTAGTTCTAGGTAGTAGCTATTACCATTTTTGTTAAACAATCCAGTAATAAAACCCACAATACCCGCAATGATATTTTTGATAAAACCCATAAAAGATGCTCCTGGTTTGAATAGTTGGGAACGTTACCGAAATTGTTAAAAATTACGGTGTAATATTACATTTGATTACGTTATTTGCGGTCAATTATTAGACTTACTGTTTGCTGATTAAAAGCCTATAATGACTACTGGTAAGTATTTGTAGGTTTTTTTTGTCTAAAACAGTATTCAGTAAATAACGCAAATTAATTATCAAATTTTATTATAACTATAACATTATGAGAACTTTTTTAACAAATCTTAATAATATACATTCAGTCTCAAAACTTTCAAATATTGTATATTCAGGGTTTGCTGATAGCGTAGCGCAGTTTTGATGCCATTTTTTATGCAATTACCCGATAGATGTTACAATCTGTCGGTTAAATATGCTCAAATATTTACTCTGCAAGGGTTTCTAGGTATTATTCGTGACACAACAAGATCAAAAACCTGCTCCTTCTTTCGCTGGTATTGCTGGTATCGTTGCCGCAGCAACTTTAATTAGTAAAGTGTTTGGTTTGATTAGGCAGCAAATAATCGCTGCGGCTTTTGGTGTGGGTGCGGCAGCTACAGCTTATAGTTATGCTTATATTATCCCTGGTTTTCTGTTAATTTTACTTGGTGGTGTCAATGGTCCTTTACATAGTGCCATTGTCAGTGTTTTAGCTAAACACAAAAAAGAAGAAGCCGCACCGATAGTAGAAACCATCACAACTCTTGTCGGTGGGTTGTTGATACTGGTGACATTTGCTCAGATTTTCTGTGCTGAGTATATTGTAGATTTTGTTGGTCATGGATTAGAAGTAACTACAAGAGCGATCGCTATCCGTCAAATCCAAATTATGTCACCCTTGGCTTTATTTGCCGGCTTAATTGGCATTGGATTTGGAACTTTAAATGCAGCTAATCAATATTGGTTACTCTCTATTAGTCCTTTATTATCCAGTATTACCGTTATCATCGGTATTGCTATTTTAGCAGGGCAATATGGTAAAGAAATTATTAATCCCGAATATGCTTTAATCGGTGGCATGGTATTAGCTTGGGGGACTTTAGCCGGAGGAATTTTGCAATGGTTAGTCCAGTTAATTGTCCAATGGCGGTTAGGACTAGGGACATTACGCCTAAGATTTGATTTTAAATCTCCTGGTGTTCAAGAAGTAATTAAAATCATGACTCCAGCGACAATATCATCAGGAATGATGCCGATTAATGTCGCTACTGATCTTTATTTTGCGAGTCCTATTGCTGGTGCAGCCGCAGCTTTTAACTATGCTAATCTTTTAGTTCAAACTCCATTAGGGATTATTTCTAATATTATTTTACTGCCTTTATTACCAACATTTGCTAAACTTTCTCACCCAGATAATTGGCAAGAACTAAAATTACGCATTCGGCAAGGACTTTTACTGACTGCCGTTACCATGTTACCTTTAGGGGCATTAATGGTATCTCTATCTGTGCCAATTGTCCAGATGGTTTATCAACGGGGAGCATTTAAACAAGAAGCAACTCAGTTAGTATCTTCCCTATTAATTGCCTATGGAATTGGAATGTTTGTCTATTTAGGGCGTGATGTTTTAGTGAGAGTATTTTATGCTTTAGGTGATGGACAAACACCTTTTAAAATTAGTATATTTAATATTGTTCTTAATGCTGTATTAGATTTAATATTAGTTAAACCGTTTGGTGCGCCTGGATTAGTTTTAGCTACAGTTGGAGTTAATTGTAGTTCGATGTTGATGTTATTATTTTTGCTCAATCGCAAACTTAATGGTTTACCTTGGCAAGAATGGTGTGTACCAATTTTGGGTTTAACAGTTGGGAGTATAATTGCAGGTGTAGCTAGTTATGGAACTTTGGTTGCTTCCCGACAGGTGTTAAGTAAACAAGATTTAATTAGTTTACTCATAGAATTATCCATATCTGCCTTTGTGGGAATTGGAGTATTTGCGATAATTGCCTCCAGAATGAATATTCCCGAAGTGAATATGTTTGTAATGAAGATGCAGCAAAAGTTTTTGAAAAAAAATAACGGGTGAAAGAACTATAAAATCATTGGTAGTGATTCGGAAGTGGTGGTGAGACGCTAAAATTCAGGGTTTTGATAAGCAAGATAAACAGCTTCTAAAAATACATCTGAAGCAATATTTCCTGGGAGAATTTCTAAATTAATAATAGATTGAACTTGTTGGGTGAGTTTTAAAGAAAGTGCTGTCCTAGCTTTTTCTGACATTCCACTACGTCGGAGTAAATATTCTCGAATAATAGCAAAATCATCGGGTAATAAAGGTGATAAATCTGCCATTTCTTGTAACTGAATATGAAAAGATTTAGCTGCTTCAGAAATGGCTAAATTTGATGATTTCACAACTGTTTCTGCTTGAATTACAATTGTCCCAGCGGCTAAATCACCAATACGCTTTTCTCGATTACTAAAAGTAATTAAAAAAGCACCAATAAATAAAGATTCATCAAGAGGACGGAATAAGGCTCGTAATGTAGTTTGTTGTAAACCTACAGGTCTACCATCATCTCGGACAACACGAATTTTAGCAATACTTTTACCGGGTGTTTGTCCTTGCCAAAGAGTTTCAAAAATGACAAAATAACCCGTATAAATAAAGAAAAAACTTAATAGAGATATGGCTATCAACCACAGTCCAAAATTAGAGCCAAAAATGCCAACTCCAATATCAGTTACTTGCTGAAAAATAAACGACCATATTAACGCCATTATTGCTAAAATAAAAGCTAAAATTAGGTAGTCAATCATTAATGCTAAAGCCCGACTACCAATTCCAGCGAGGGTAAATTCTATTTCTACACTTTCGGGTGTAGTAAATTTAATACGATTAAAAAGGTGCATTTTTTATATTTAAATATCGTGATCACGTAATTGTAAACCCAAACCTTCTCGACGACTTCTGAGGTCATAATAAATAACGGCTTTGACTGTTTGCCAAAAAGGTGCGATTAATGCTAAACCAGCAAGAGTCAGTCCAAGAATTAACAAGGAAAAAATTATTGAGAAACCAACATTTCCGTCTTTTAGTAAAGGTGTGAAAATCAACTGAATAATGCTAGTGATGATTTGTATAATAAATTGAATGGGAATAGTTATTAAAGCACCAACTAGAGAGATTAAAACTATTCTGCCGATATTTCCTTTAGTCAGTTCCCAGCTACGATTAATCGTGGAACTACCGTTAACATCATCCTCAATAGCTAGGGGAACATCTACTAAGTAAAATCTAGTTCCTATCCAGACAATGCCTGTGAATATGATTATCATAACTACAAGCACTATTAAGATGAGAATAACTACATTAGCTGTATTTCCATCTTGTAATCCTCCTAGTAATGCTGCTGGTATACCTATTAGTAAACCACCAGTAAGCATAGATGCAAATGTAATTCCTAGACTAATGACAAGCATGAGGATCATATTGATAAAAAAGTCCCATAAGCGGGAATTAACAAATCGTTCACCGGATGAAACACTTTCCGGTTGGTTAACTAATTCGCCAAAAGCCAACCGAGAAATCAGGGCTGAAAGGGCATAAAATTTTACCCAACCGTAAATAGGAACTAGTAACCAAGCATAAGCTTTAAAGGCTATAAAAAAATATTCTTTTAGATGAGAACGGTACAATCGCATTCCTGCACTGACAACACTACCTACACTCAACGGTTGAATAGGGTGAGGAGAATTAAAATTTCCAGACATGGTGTTAATTTTTTCCTAAAATACGGCGCTTACTCTGAAGTTATCTTAAGCTAATCTGTACTAAGTATTTAGAAATTTTATGAATATTCAACGTTGGATAGGAAGACGAGAGACTAATTGGCGGCGTTTAGATGCTTTATTGAAGAAGGTAGAACAAAAACGGTTAAAGTCTCTGGGTTCTCAAGAAATTAGGGAATTAGCGAGTTTATATCGTTCTGTGGCTGCGGATTTAGCTAGGGCGCGAACCCAGCAAGTAGGTAAAACATTAATTCAAAGTTTACAATCTTTGACGACTCGCGCCTATACACAAATTTATCAGGGTTCGCGGCGACAGGAATGGCAAGCAGCGAAGGAGTTTTACTTGTGGGGTTTTCCTGAAGTGGTGCAGCAAACCTTCCTATACATTGTTACAGCCACCGCTATGTTTATTTTAGGTGGTTTAATTGCTTGGTGG
The DNA here is from genome assembly GCF_009711935.1 of Dolichospermum sp. UHCC 0259. Classification (GTDB taxonomy): domain Bacteria; phylum Cyanobacteriota; class Cyanobacteriia; order Cyanobacteriales; family Nostocaceae; genus Dolichospermum. Next base: position 4,650 of record NZ_VIKX01000078.1, read on the forward strand.
TATGCTTGGCAAGATCCTAGCTTTATGTCGTTGATAGTACCGGAAAGATTGATTTCTTTGGTGCGAGATAAGGGTGAATTATGGATGGGTTCAATTGTGGGGATTGAACCGTTAGCTTCTAGTAATATTATGATGAATAATATTTCTGTGTCTTTTGGGGCTGTGGCTGGGGGAATTACGGCGGGTTTATATACAACTTATATATTAGTATTCAATGGGTTGTTAATTGGTGCTATTGGTGCTTTAGTCGGTCAAAATAATCTGGCTTATCCATTTTGGGCGTTTGTATTTCCTCATGGTGCTTTGGAATTACCTGCGATATTTTTTGCTGGTGGTTCAGGTTTGTTGCTGGCAAGGGCAATTTTATTTCCTGGTAAATATCGCCGTTGGGATGCGTTGAAGTTTTATGGTTCTTTGGCGGTACAATTGGTTTTCGGGATTGTGCCGATGTTGATTGTTGCTGGTTTAATTGAGGGTTTTTTGTCACCAAATCCGATTATTCCAGATCCAATTAAGTATTTGGTGGGGATGGGTTTGTTTGTGGTTTTGGTGAGGTATTGTGGTCGGAAGAAGACAATATAAAGGTCTCACGCAAAGGCGCAAAGGAAGAAATTGTAGTGTTTTATCAATGAATCCTGGGCGCAGGCCCTGCGCCCCTACCTTTATTAATTCCTGCCCTATTTCAAAGTTGATTTCTGGCTTTGAGTTGTAAATATCTATCAACTAATTGTTCGGAAATTTGATTTGCTGGTGCGTCGAGAACTAATACTCCTTTTTGTTTTAGTTGGGCAAATGCTAGTTGTCTTTGTGCTAATAAGTCTAGGGAAACTGCGCGAATATAAGATTGTGTGGCATCTTCGGTAAAGGTATGTGCTAAATTGTCAACTTGAGGATCTCGCAGGGTGACACAAAAGGGTAAATAACGGGGTGCGAGTCTGGTAAGGGCTACGAGGAGTTCAGAGGAAGCGGTGATATCAACTAAGTCCGTAATGATGACTACTAAAGCCCTGCGGGTTTGTTGTTTGACGACGTGGGTAACTGCACCTAAATAATCAGATTCGATTAATTCTGGTTGAATGGGGGTGAGTTTATCAATGAGTTGGTTGAGATGATTTTGTCCGCGTTCTGGGGGTATCCATGTATGTATTTTGTTGTCAAATATACCAACGCCAACGCGATCGCCTCTGTGCAATCCTGCCAATGCTAGGGATAATGTGGTATTTAAACCCCAGTCAAATCGTTGCAAACCTTGGACTTGTGCTGTCATTAATCTGCCACGATCTAATAATATCAATAATGTTTGTTCTTGTTCTGGTTCTAAAACTCTGACGAGGGGACCGGTGTTACCATAACTACGTCTAGCGGTGGCTTTCCAATCAATGAAGCGTAAATCGTCACCGCTACGATAGCTTCGCAGTTCGGCAAATTCTGTCCCTATTCCCATTTGTCGAGTTTTGCGGATAGAACCTGATGATTGTAATGTCAGACGAATGGTGAGCGATCGCAATCCCACCAAATCAGGATATACTTTTACCTGTGTACTCTGGGGAATTTGCCAATCATGCCACACTAACCCCCACATTCCCAACTGTCGTACTTGCATATTTCCCCAAGAAAACTCTCCTCTTTGATTTGGGTAAACTGTGTAAGTTAATTCTTGGCTTTGATTAGCATTAATATTAGCTGTAACTGTGGTTGTAGAAACAGCAAATTCTTGGGGATAATAATCACGAATTTTAATAACTGCATCAATTTTCCCAGATTGGACTTTTAATATGACTGGATTATCTCTACCAATAGATAAACGTGATGGTAATTCGCGGGTAATTTCTACGCGGTTTGCTTTCATTCCCCAACCATCAATTACCATAAAGGTAAAAACGGTAATATCAAATAAAAAAGTTATGATTATGGTTTGATAAATTCCCAAAATCATAGATAAAATTGGGGACATAAATATTCCCGCAATTAATAAAAAATAAACTTTTTTCGATGGTATCATAGTTTTTGTTTCGCGCAAAGAAGACGGGTATAGTAACAGTCAAGGTGGTTAGGACATAAATTGTTCGTGTCAACGTACCGTAGGTATTCCTGAAACTCCGTCCACAACAGGTTTTTACTCCTGACTCCTGACTCCTGACTCCTGCTATATTCTATTATCTAGGAACTGGAACTTGATTGATTACTGCTGCAACTACCGCGTCAATTTGTAAACCATCTAGCATTGCTTCTGGTTTCAATAATAAGCGGTGACGCAATAAGGGTGAAGCCACTGATTTTACATCATCTGGGGTGACAAAGTTCCTACCTGATAACCAAGCTGCGGCTTGAGAAGTTTGTAACCAAGCACCCGCAGCACGAGGAGATGCACCTAAAGCTAAATCAGGATATTGGCGGGATTTTCGGACAATTTCTAATAAATAATCAACTATCGTTTCTGATACTTGAACTTGTTTGACAGCTTGTCTAGCTTGCAAAATATCAATTACTGTAGTGATAGGTTTTAAGTTAGCAATATCTGCACGTTTCGCAGTAAATCCAGATTGACGATTTAATAACATTTGTTTTTCGGCTGCTTGTTCTGGATAATCTACGATTAACTTAAACAAAAACCGATCTAATTGTGCTTCTGGTAAAGGATAAGTTCCTTCAAATTCTAAGGGGTTTTGGGTGGCAATTACCCAAAATAAATCAGGCAATGGTAAACTTTCACCGTCGAGAGTAACTTGCATTTCTTCCATTGCTTCCAAGAGTGCAGCTTGGGTTTTTGGAGGAGTGCGGTTAATTTCATCGGCTAAAAGTATTTCTGTAAAAACGGGACCTTTTTTTAAGGTGAAATCGCGGGTATTTAAGTCAAAAATATTTGTACCTGTAATATCTGACGGAAGAACATCTGGAGTTAGTTGAATACGACGAAAATCAGATTGAATTAATTGTGCCAATACTTTAACTAACAATGTTTTTCCTGTTCCAGGAACTCCTTCTAAAATAATATGTCCACCTGCTAATAAGGCAATTAATGTTTGTTTAATCAAAGCAGGTTGTCCAACAACTATTTGATTAATTGCTTTTCCCAGGTTTATTAAAACCGAATTATTAGTTTCACTCATATTTATCAATCACTCACACACAAAAAAAGCATAGAAAGAGATTTCGAGAAATGTCATGTTTATCAAAAGACTGATACCAACTTTATGTGAGGCTGTACAGAATCATCATCATCCGTATTTATCTGCGTTTATTTGCGTTCATCTGCGTTTAATTATTTTCGTAAATTACGCCATATACTTAACCAGCTTATCAGTTCTCGTTCACTTATTCGGCGTTTTTGCAATGGTAGTTTTAATACTGCATGGAGTTTTTCTGTATTATTCCCTGTTTGTTCTTCCCAGATTTTTAGTAAAACCTGATTTTCTAAAGGAATTTGACTCAAACCCAAAGCTTTTTGCAGTTGTATTTGTTCTTCCTTCCCCAGCATTTCTACGACAAAATCGGTAGATTCTGCTTTGTGAAGAACTCCCGCCAAAGCTTGAATGTAAGCATAACTATTATTTATGGTGGGTGCTTCTAATTTTACTGGTTTACCAAAGCGGCGATTTTCTGCCCAAATTAATGCCAATATTAGGATAATTAGCTGGATAAAGGCTGGTAATAGGGGAGTTTTAGCAAAGTAATTGAATATACTATCTTCTCCTACTTTTTTCTGAATATCTTTGTCTTTATAGCCATGTATATATTCGTCTACAAATACTTCTTGACTATTTTTAGTGACTAAATCTGCTAATAATTTAAAATTACTATCATTGTCTTGATAGGCATTAGCAGCTAAATATGGTGTTGTTGCTAAAATTACTTTGCCTTTACCGAGTTTTTTCTGCCAAATTATGGCTGCAAATTCGTCTCCTAATATGACTTGTTCGCCTTTTGAGATACTATATCGGCGACGGGTATCAATCTTTATGTTTCCGAAGGTTGATTGCTGCTGTGTACTAAATGCTGCTGCTGTTACTGGTTTTTTAATTCCTAAGATTACTAGGTTGTTTCCTTTTTTTACCCATTCTTCTTGTTCTGAATATATTTCTATTTCTTGAAGGGCGCTATTAACTTGTAATAAGGTGATAGGGTTTTTTGTGGTTGGTAAATCAGTAAATGGTTTTTGCCAACGTTGAATACTGATATTTTGATCTTGCATAAAGGCATACCACGCACCATAGCCATCAGGGGCGCGATTATAAGTAGAACCACTAGTTAGTTTGGTATTGGGGGCTGCTATAGTGGTCAGTAAAATAATCACGGCTAAGACTATCGCACCTAACCAAGCAACGCGCTGATTGCGTTTCATAATTTATCTGAATTAATATGGAAATTATTGAACAGGAGTCAGGAGTTAGAATGAATTCTGTATAAGTAGCAGATAAATTATGTTCTATAAGCAAGACTTTTACTCCCGATTACCGACTAGTGATTCCTGAATTTTCTGATAAGCTTGCCAACACTGTTGATAATTTTCTGCTAGAATGTCCTGCTCACTAAAGCACAGTTGTTCATGGGTGGTTATTAATGTTTGATATGGCTGGAGGAGGGTAACGGAGGATGTGAGTAATTGTAAATATTCTCCGTCTGTGCGGCTGGGTTGTTGGTGAGCGATCGCTTGTTCATGTAATCGTTGTAACATTGCTAAATAAACACAGCGACAGGCTTCCCTATAATTGTACTGCCGTTGAAATTCCTGAGCTTGGCTTAATAACAGGGTAATGGATGTTTCTCTGGAATTAGTCTTGCTTCTAGAACCCCTAGCATTATTCACCGCATTTAGCCAAGTATAGATATAAGGATTAAATTCTTGCCATAAGCGCCAACCTACCCATACCAAGAATAAACCTAATCCTGACCAAAATAGGATTGTTAGTAATTCATTTAACCAAGGACTGATTGACCAGCCAGGAGGCAAATCTGGTAAGGTGTTTTGAAATCTGGAAAATTGGTATTCTACCCATTCCCCTACCTGTTGTTGGAATAAGGAAAACTTCCACACCCAATTTGTTTGTTCAAAAGCATCTGTAGTCATAAAACAGCAGGACTCAACCTATTATTTATTTATCATTACCATTACTGATTTTGCCAATGTTATAGCGGTATGTACTTGAATGAAGTACAAAAATTAATTCAAAAGCCTTACAGCAATCCTTTTCTTTCCTTCTCCCTTCTCCCTTCCCTCTTCCTTCTTTTTCCTGACTCCTGACTCCTGACTCCTGACTCCTGACTCCTGACTCCTGACTCCTCCAACAGCATGACTATTTACTTTTACAAAGTTTCCCAGCCATACGGGTGTTTTTCCAATTTTTCTCCTCACGGTATTGATATCGAAGGTACTTATTGGCCAACTGTTGAACATTATTATCAAGGACAAAAGTTTGTTGGTAGTCCAGATGCCCCGATTATACCTTTAATCCACACTGCTGCTACTCCTGAACAAGCTGCTGCTTTGGGGCGTTGTCAAACTCGTCGTCTCCGTCTAGATTGGGAAGTAGTTAAAACTCAAGTAATGCGAAGGGCAGTATTCAAGAAATTTATAACTCATCCTGAGATTCAAGAAATATTATTAATGACAGGTGATGAAATACTCATCGAAAATTCACCTACAGATTATTTCTGGGGATGTGGTGCAAATAAGACAGGAGATAATCATTTAGGCAAAATACTCATGAGTGTGCGAACAGAAATACGTAATTCATTTGCTTGATAGGTATTTTTGACATAAAAACAGATGGAAATAAGCGAAACGAAGAAGAGTTTTGATGATAATTAATGAACTTAAATAAAAAATGATCAACTTGATTAGTATAAAATTAGTATAACGTTTTATTAAAAACCCTTAAGATTAACAATTTGTAAGCTATAAACTTTTATTAGAGAGTATTTAATAAAAATTTATATTTGTGTTTAGGTGAAGATAAAGCAATGATATTTCCCGATCAACCAAACCGATTGCAGCAGAACTTAGAAGAAGAAAGTTTGCTGCACCGGATGATAAAACAAATTAGGCGATCGCTCGATCTTCAAGAAATATTAACAACAACTGTTAATGAAGTTCGTGCATTCTTAAATACAGATCGGGTAAAAATATACAAATTTGATCCTGATCATAGCGGTGAAGTCATTGCCGAATCTATACACGAACAAAGGCTACCATCCTTAATGGGTCTTCACTTCCCGTCTAGTGATATTCCCCTAGAATCCAGGGAAATGTTTTTACTAGCACAACAGCGTTCAATTATTGATGTTAGTCGCGGACAAATCGGACTGTCACCACTTATATCCCTAGAAACTGGCGAGAACTTACTGTCTGAAAATATTTACTATCGCCAAGTTGATCCATGTCACATCCAGTATCTACAGGCAATGGGTGTAGAGTCTTCCTTCATAGTGCCAATTTTAAACTATGACCTCATAGAAGCAGTATCACATCCACAATTATGGGGATTATTAGTATCACATCACAGTCAGCCGAGAACGATTTTAGGACGAGAAATAAAAATAGTCCAACAAATAGCGGACCAAGTAGCGATCGCCATCTCCCAAAGTAACATCCTGCGCGAAAGCCTTGCCCAGCAAAGGCGAGAAACCATAATCAACCGGATTAGCACCCTCCTACATCAACTCCCCACCATGCAGATACAAACAGCAGTGGAAGAAACCATAGCTGCTTTTAACGGCATCGGCGGCAGACTTTATATCGAATCAACCCAAGAACTACATACATGGGGTCAACAACCCCAAATCACCAGAGAATCAGCAAATAATATCATCGAATGTCATCCCGTTTGGCAGCAATGGATAGCAAAATTCAAACTAGGACAAATTCACGCAATTTCTGACCTTTATCAAGAACCATCTCTGCGAGTATTAGTCCCAGCCTTTAAATCCTCATCAATTCGGGGCATCATGATCATACCCCTTCATTATCGGGAAACCTTCCTGGGGACATTCAGCATTTTTCGTCCAGAATTTGACACAGAAATTCTTTGGGCCGGACAGCGTGAACCAAACCAATCCCAACTACTACCTCAGCTTTCCTTTGAATTATGGAAAGAAACCAAAAAAGGACAAGCCCCAGAATGGAAACCAGAAGATATTTCCCTAGCAACAGGCTTATGCCATAACTTCTCAATGGCCATTCAACAACAGCAAACATACCAACAACTACATATCCTCAATAACCAACTAGAACAAAGAGTCAAAGACAAAACCGCTAAACTAGAACAATCATTATCTCTGACCAAAGCACTTAAACAAGTCACAGATCAAATGCGTGGCACACTGGACTTGAACATCACCTTGCAAACCATCGTTAGAGAAGTGCGTTCTCTTCTTAATTCTGACCGAGTAGTAATTTATAAATTTCTCAGTCAATTTGAAGGTAATGTAATCGTCGAAGATATTAACAGTAATTGGCCATCAGTCCTGGGAACGCAACAACCAGCAGGATGCTTTCCTGAAGAATCCGTCCATCTTTACTTACAAGGTAGAATCAGGAGCATTAACAATGTATCCACAGACTCCTTAACTGATTGTCATCGAGAATTTCTCCAAAGTCTACAAATCCAAGCTGACCTCATCGTTCCTATCAACATTGATACCCAATTGTGGGGATTACTCATTGCCCACCAGTGTGCAGCACCAAGAACCTGGCAAGAAACAGAAATCGAACTCCTACAACAGTTAGCAGACCAAGCCGCCGTAGCAATTCAGCAAGCACAACTCTACGAACAAAGCTGTGTATCCGAAGCCCAATCAACTGCCAAAGCAGCACAACTAGAACAAACCCTGCATCAACTTCAAGAAACCCAGACAAAATTAATTCATAGTGAAAAAATGTCGGGTCTAGGACAACTAGTAGCAGGTATAGCCCATGAAATCAACAATCCTGTTAACTTTATCTACGGTAACTTAAGTCATGCTAGTGACTACACAGAACAACTTCTAGAAATTCTCCGACTTTATCAATCCCAATACCCCCAACCGGAAGGTAAAATCCAGGAGATTTTAGAATCCATAGACTTTGATTTTGTAGTAGAAGACTTACCAAAAATCATGTCATCTATGCAAGTAGGAACAAATCGGATTCGCTCCATAGTTCTATCATTACGTAATTTTTCCCGCCTTGATGAAGCAGAAAACAAAAGCGTTGACTTACATGAAGGTATTGATAACACCTTACTAATTCTTCAACATCGTCTCAGACCACATAGCAGTTTTTCGGGAATTGAGATCATCAAAGACTATGGCCAATTACCAAAAATAGAATGCTATGCGGGACAAATGAATCAAGTATTTATGAACGTGATCAATAATGCCATTGATGTCCTCACCCATGAGTCAAAAGAAAATATTGACCACCCCCCCACCATTCGCATTTCTAGCCGAGTTTCTACAAATAATACTCATATACTAGTTAGTATTGCTGATAATGGACCAGGAATCAGTGAAGAAGTTAAACAGCGGATTTTTGAACCATTTTTTACAACCAAACCAGTAGGCAAAGGTACGGGACTCGGACTAGCAATTAGCTATCAGATAGTAGTTGAAAAACACGGTGGATTAATGGAATGTATCTCAGAACTAGGGAAAGGAACAGAATTTTGGATTGAGATTCCCCTGAAATTGAGTATAGTTGACAGATAGACTGAGTTAAATTCAGTGAATTTCTAATTAAAGCTTTATTTCCTCCATATTTTCTCCATTTGTTTCAAAACTTAAAAAATAGTGAGTACGTACTCAGTTGAATAGAAATAAAATTATTTTCCGAAAGTTGTTTTTAATCATTAAGAATATAGGTTTTTATCAAATATATCTTTGGGAATTAGTAAAGTTTAATTGCAAAAATATCCTATGGAATTTAAAGCTGTTATTCTAATAGTTGAAGCAGGTATAGCTTCCCTGGCAGATACAACAGCTAGAGAGAAAGAAGAGAAAAATCACAAGTTAGATAAGAGGTAAAAGCGCTGTTTAATTTACATCTGTCTCGTCAACAAGCAACAACACCCAACGCGAAAGCTGATATTTCCTCAAATAACTGAAGATCAGAGGGCGCTGTGACTGGTTTTCATCACTTGTTTGTCAAGTTGGTGGAAGGTAGTGCATCCCTGGCTAGGATCAACAAGAAGAGGAGATCAACAGGCTAGTAGATGTTTGGGTGTTGTTGTTTGTAATTTTGTACTAGAATTAAATAGAAAGAGACATTGAAAATAGCGCCTTATGTCAATTATTGCGCTCAGAGCGTGGTATCTACCGGATTACGAACCGATTACAGAACTGGAGAAACGTCCTCCAGATATTCGGCTGAGTAAAAAAAGCTTATTAAAATCAGGATTGCGAGCAGACTTTTTAGAGGATAGCGACGCAGTAAAAACATCAACTTGGTTTAGGCAATATTTAGAAGGAGAAAATATTGAGTTTTATATTGAAGGCAGCGGTGGATATTCTGTAGCTAACATTGACTTGATTAGTCATGAAATTTATTTTACTAAACAGGCTGTATTAGCCCAATTAGATCCGACAATATATTTCTGTTATCAAACCGAATATGGGACAGCTAATGATCTCCTCAGAGAAGAACTGCTGACCACTTTAAAAACTATAAATGAAAAATCGCATTTTCCCCTAACCTTAGTAGAATCACCTCGTCCGAAGAATGCTTGTTTGCGTTTAAGTCGCACCCACATGAGAAAAATCCGTAAGAGTTTATTATTTATTGCGGATACCACTGCCATTACTAGCATTGACAGTCAGGAAACAAATCAATTAATTCCCAGTCCTAATGTCTGTGTGGAAATGGGGTATGCTATCCACAGTAAACGAACTGAACAAATCTTACTGGTACAAATGCAACGTCCAGACTTGGCAGGGAAATTTCCTTTTGATTTACCCACCCAGCAGGTTTTGCAATTTGAAACCGGTGCAGAACTCAAGGAAATGCTGACAGGAATGATTGAAAACCAGTTGGCTAAATTCAAATTATTTTAGATAAGTCCTAGATACAGCAAATTGCAGATTAATGAGGTACAGAATCTAAATTCAAAGCCAGACAGCAATCCAGTTTTAATCCTGACTCAGTGACTCCTAACTGGGCGCAGGCCCTGCGCCCCTACCTCCTAAATTCTGACTCCTGACTCCTGACTCGGTGACTTCTAGATAATTCTTTTCATAATGGTGCGACGTGGTTAACAATAGAGAAGATGTATTTTTAGTAGTGTAAATTTATGCCTAGAACTCCTAACGAATATGCTGTCTTTTTGCTGTTAGACAATGGACATCGTGAAGAAGTGCGTTTTTCTACTTTTCCAGAATTTCAAAAATGGTATAGCGGCGTGTTAACTCCAAAGCATGATTCAAATGAGTTTATTAACGTACCGATTAAGAATATTCAAGGCGAATATCTAGTGGTGCGTCCGTCAAAGATTGCAGGAATTCGGGTAGAACCAGTTTTTAATTCTAGTATTGAAAGATAAACATGAGAAAAAACCTTACTTTGCTTGCCTTAAGCCTGGGAATTGCTTTTATAAATCCACTTTCCGCAGTTATAGCTCAAGCTCCTAATTCACAGCCAGTCACGATACCAGTTACCCCGGAAATACCACCTGTAGTACCAGCCCTCCAACCGATTGATTTAGAAACTGTTTGCACCCCCCAAAATTGCTTAGGTTTAGATGAACAACTTTGGGGTAAACGGCGGGATAAACAAGCATTGCTGACCTCCATAGATAACAGTTTGCGCTATTTGGCAACCAGTAAAGCTGTTACAGCCTATCAAAATTACCCCATTAAGGAAATTACTCTCAGTCGGGTACGACGGAGTTTGGTACGCTTTCGGCAACTGGTTGTGAGTTCTCGGTCAGCGGCTGAACTACAAGCTGCTGTGCGACGGGAGTTTGTCTTTTACCAGTCTGTAGGCAACGATGGTAAGGGGACTGTTAAGTTTACTGCTTATTATGAGCCTGTCTATACTGCCAGCCGAGTTAGGACTTCTGTATACAAGTATCCTCTTTATCGTCTGCCACCGGATTTCCAGAAATGGCCAAAACCTCATCCTAAACGGGTTGATTTGGAAGGCAAGAATGGGTTGCTGGGGGATAAAAGCAGGTTGCGAGGTTTAGAACTTCTCTGGTTTCGTAATCGTCTAGACGCATACATGGTTCATATCCAAGGTTCTGCCCAAATTAGATTAACTAATGGACGCAGAACATCCGTTGGTTTTGCTGGAGGAACTGATTATGCTTGGACTTCTATTGGTAGAGAACTAGCAAAGGATGGGAAACTGCCTCTGAGTGGTTTAACCATGCCTAAGTTAATTGCTTATTTCCGCCAAAATCCCAAGGAGTTAAGTAATTATTTACCACGTTGGGAAAGATTTGTTTTCTTTGCAGAAACTAACGGTACGCCAGCAACAGGTAGTATTCTTGTTCCTGTCACTGCGGAACGTTCCATTGCTACAGATAAGTCTCTGATGCCACCGGGCGCACTGGCATTGATTATCAATTCCTTTCCCTATCCTACTAGTCGTGGCAAACTGGAATCTCGTCTAGTTAACCGGTTTGTTTTAGATCAGGATACAGGTAGTGCGATTAAAGGACCGGGAAGAGTTGATTATTTCATGGGTTCTGGTCAATTAGCAGGCGATCGCGCTGGTATTACCGGCGGCAATGGTTCACTATTCTATTTATTTCTAAAAGAATAGAAGAAGGAGTCAGGAGTCAGGAGTCAGGAGTCAGGATAAAGAAAGAAGGAAGAAGAGAGAAAAGAAGAAAATTCCCTCTGCCCCTCTGCCTCCCTGCCCCCCTGCTTTAATACGGTGGATAACCAAATTCATCGTCGTCCGCATATACATAAGAATTGGTAACACCAGATGTTTCTACCTTAGAAGCTTCTGGTTTAATCACTTCCTTACCAAATTCTTTGTATTCTTCAAAAGCCTTACAAATAATTTCCGACTCAGGAGAATCTGAGGCAATCATATAATCGGTTAAAGTTGAAATTGTGGGATGTTTATAATCCACAGTTGAAGCCACCAAAGCAATATTTGGTTCTATACCTCTTTCCTCCGGTTCAATGATAGGACAAAATATCCCATGAGCATGGAACAAAGGCCCTTTAGGAGTTAGTGGTTTCTTTTGAAAACCAGCATAAGCTTTTTCCAATTCCCCAGCAAAACCGCCAGTAATTCGCCCTTGTTGATATTCAGCGTAATTTTTCCCAAAACTAGCGCCGGGTGAACCACTCAGAGTTAATTGCAGAGGTGATTGATGCAAAAACTTTTTATCCTCACCAACTAAAAAAATCAAATGGCGAGTATAAATTTTAAATTTAAGTTTATCAGCTAAAAACTCTTCTTTGTAATCTTTGTATGTACCTAATCTAGCCTTGGTTTCCCGATCTTGCACCGATAACGGACCACGACGCACAATCACCAATTTAGGAGTAGTAGTAATAAATATTGTTTCTACTTCTCCAGAACTAAATTCATGTTCCACCTGTTGCCAATTATCATCCGGCTGAAATCCCACAGATTGAGCATTATCGCGGCTAATCGCTAAACCATAGCTTTGTAAACCATCTGTACCATAGCGAGGATTGATCATTAAACCCCAGGGAATCACTTGGGACGGTGGGGCGTTAAATTTTTCGTCTTCAAAGTCGAACTTAGCAGATGCTTTCATGATTTTAGAATATCAGTGTGTTTAATTTAATAAGTCTATCGTTTGTACCATATCTTGTACCATCTATCTCCGATATTAGACACTTTCTGAATTAGATTGTAACAATTTTATTTAACAATTAATTATAAAACCCGTAGGGGCGGGGTCTCCCCGCCCTCTTGCTATTATTTCCCCCTTCCTCAATTACAATGCACCAGCCGCAGTTTTATCGAGAACACTATTACTTAAATGCCCAGTAATATTCATCGCTTGCAGAACCGGATAACCTTGAATACCATCAGGATAATCAATCACACTCACAGCACCATTACCTTGACGGAAGTTCCAGAAATTTTCGTTAGATAAACCCAGAATATGGCATAATAAGGTCTTATTAGTGGCATCATGGGCAACTACTAATCCTAGTTGTAATTGCTGATTTTGGGCATTTTCGACTATAGTATTCCAATCAGCAACACTGCGTTCCTTTACCTGTGATAAATTTTCCCCTTCTGGCATTTGCACATTAGCAGGAATTGTGCGCCAACTTTCTAATTCTCCTGGAAATTCTTGCTCAATTTCTGATTCAAATTTGCCTTCCCAAAGTCCGTGACTAATTTCTCTTAAACCAGCAAATAGTTCTAATTTCAAATTGGTATGATATTTTAAGATAATTTCCGCTGTTTCCTTGGGACGGGACATAGTGCTGCTAACAGCAAAATCAATATTTACGTCTTTGAGAAATTCTGCGGCTTTTGCGGCTTGGTTTCTACCATTATCATTAAGGGGAATATCAATTTGTCCTTGAAATTTGCCTTGACGATTCCATTCGGTTTCGCCATGACGGACTAATAATAATCTTACACCTTTATGACCAGGACGCAGAGAAGGGAAAGTTTCTCCCAAATGTTGCGTTTGATTCATGGATTCTAACTGCACGGGTTCACCTAAACCACCGCTAAAATTCAAGATACTAATGCCGCAGTTAGATTGTTGTAAGCAATGGTAACGACTGGGAGAAATTCCCAAAGCTGTGCTAATTAAGGCGCGATTGATGCCATTATGACCCACAATCAGGATAGTTTCGCCTTGGTGTTGGGGGAGAATCTCTTGCCAAAATTCCTTGGCTTGGGCGTATAAAGCCAGAACTGGGAAATGCTCGTATTGAGCGGAGCCGAAATGTTCTCTAGTTCCTGAAGGTTCATCTAAAACCATGCGAAACTCCTGGGGACGTTCTTTCCAGGTGCGGTAATCTTCAGTAAACTTTTCTTGGACTTGACTTGTGGTCATTCCTACCCATAAGGGTAAATCAACTTCTACCAACTGTTCATCAATTTGAATGACGGAAGATTGTGTAGCTAATTGACTGCGGATAATTTCGGCTGTTGATTTTGCTCGCTGAAGGGGACTACTATAAATAGCTTGAAAGGAAATACTACTGAGGGCTTTACCTGTTTGACTGGCATCATTTTCACCTTTTGCGGTTAATGATGAGGCATCAGTCCGCCCTTGAATACGTTTTTCTATATTGTAGGTACTTTGACCATGACGCACAATGATCACACGGGTCATTTTTTGTCTTCCTTTATATCAAAGGAATAATTTTACTGCAAAATGTCCCAGTAAGTCACAAGAGTTCAGAGAAATGCAATGTGGTAAAGGTTTTCCTTGAGCTTCTAGAAATAATCTTAGCATTGCTTCTAACTAAGCTAAGTGAGTAGGCATGAATGCTAGGATTGGGGCAAAGGCGCATAGTGCTACTAAGTCCTCGGCGCACCACCACAAACAACCCGAAAACCAATAGCGTTGTAGGTGTTGTCAGGTTTCGGGTTCTCGCCGTCGCGATAAGCAGAACGGCAAAGAATAGGACCGTTGCGCCACGAACCACCCCGCACCAATCTTTCCCTATTGTTTTCTTCATCATATAGCCATGCACTTGCATCTGTTGGCGCACCTTCATAGTTATCATGCCAATGGTCTTGACACCATTCGTATACATTGCCGTGCATATCGTATAATCCAAAGTTATTAGCTATTCCAAAGCTGCCTACTTCTGTTGTTTCTTTTCTATAAACTGCCTTTGGTCTATCGTCATCAGAACCTGACCATATATTATATTCTTCATTATCTGTACCCCGATAATTTGCTAAATCCGTTGTAATCGTCTCTCCAAAATGAAATGGCGTGGTTGTCCCCGCTCGACAGGCATATTCCCATTCAGCTTCACTGGGTAAACGATATTGTCTTTTAGTATGATTTGAGAGGCGATCGCAAAACTCAACCGCATCTTCCCAAGAAACAGGTTCTACAGGGCGATTATCACCCTTAAATCTAGACGGATCTGGTTTTAGCTTATGGTTCACTTGTGGAAATGCAGCTACAGCCCTCCATTGTGCTTGTGTGACTTGATACTTACCCAGACAAAAGGCTTTGATGGTAACTTGGTGCTGGGAATATTCATATTTTCTGCTACCTTTCTCTATTTGTGGTGAACCCATCATAAAAGTGCCACCTGGAATCATCACCATTTCTAATGGAATACCATTACCTAAATCTTCAATAAAATACTGTGCTGTTTTTTCATACTCATGAATAATAATTTTAGTCCTGGCCGTACCACTACATACAACCCGAAAACCAATAATATCGAGGGGGTAGTCGAAGTGGATCTTGCAGCGAGAAGCAGAACGGCAATTTCCAGGATAGTCGTACCACGAACCACCGCGTAGCACTCTGCTATTAAGACCTTTTTCGTGTTTATCGCTTAACCATGCGCTACCCTCTGTCCGCGCACCTTTATAGTTACTATGCCAAACATCTTGACACCACTCTCGAACGTTGCCGTGCATATCATATAATCCAAAATTATTAGCCAGTCCAAAACTGTCTACTTCTGTTGTTTCTTTTTGATTAATTCCTTTAATCCCATCGCCATAAGTGTAGTCACCATGATAGTTAGCTAAATCCGTTGTAATCGTCTCTCCAAAGTGAAATGGCGTGGTTGTCCCCGCTCGACAGGCATATTCCCATTCAGCTTCACTGGGTAAACGATATTGTCTTTTAGTATGATTTGAGAGGCGATCGCAAAACTCAACTGTATCTTTCCAGGAAACAGACTCTACAGGGCGATTATCACCCTTAAATCTAGATGGATCTGGTTTTAGCTCACGGGTTACTTGGGGTAACTGAGCTACAAATCGCCATTGTGCTTGCGTTATTTGATATTTACCCATAAAGAAGGGTCGCACTGTGACAGAATGCTGGGGACTTTCATCCTTTTGGCGTTTCAATTCTTCTGGTGGCGAACCCATGATGAAAGTACCACGAGGAATTGCCACCATTTCTAGTCCTATGAATCTTAATTGTGTTTGTTGCAGTGGTAGTTCAAAGTTTTGCTGCAATTTAGCCTGTTCAGCAGGAGAATTTACATATATCAAATTATTCTGTAGGCTCTTTTTTTCTTCTGATAAATTATTTTTCTCGTTTGATAAGTAAAATAACTGCTGCTGTTGTTCTATTTGCTTATCATTGCCTGAATAATTTTCTATTCCTTCAACTAACAACTCTACAAAAGAAAATGCTTGTTGTGTTTCTCTGTTAACAAATTGCCCATGAGCGTCAACAGTTACTACTTCAAAATTAAAGGGTTGTAACTTTTCTGTCTGCTCATCTTTTAGCGAAATTTCTTTTACTTTAAACTCAAAAGATGACAGCGTGACTGCCATTACTTCTGCAAGTATCTCCTCATCTGATTTCTTCAATTGTTGTGCCATCGCAATATAATTATCTCCTAAATAAATCCCTTAAGATACTAGCTGCCACTTCGGCAAAAGGACGAAGAATGCCTTGTATATCTCAATACCTTATCCATTTTCTGTAGCGACTGTCTTAATTGTCAAGCGATAGCTTTGTATCTTAGAGGTATGTTAGAGACAGGATCAAAGACATCTACTGTAGCCGCATGACTAAAACTGCACAGTAAATTTGTCAGTCAGAACTCGATTTATTAATTACAGTAGTGACTTGAGTAAAGTTTTACTAATATTTCGCATGGAAGAAACAATGATATTTAAAATACAAAATTAATCATTAACCAATACTGTAGCCAATTTACGAGGGTGAGATGATGATGCTTTAACCATTAACTCCCAATTATCTGAGGCTTGGCAACAATAATCAGTCCTAAAAAGTCCTTTAAGGTTTCCCACTAGGTTTTTTTAACGTATTAACAGCAAGATAAGGGTTTCAGATGACCAACTACATTTTTATGGAGACGCTTATGTATGCTTATTTTTGCCAGTTTTGCCAAAAATTATCAAGACTCTTATTTTGGCTACAGTATTGATTATCGTTTCAAGTATTATCAAGCAAATTATGTACAAACAATTGATTAAACCAATTATCTTTATCGTTACCAGCATAGTAACAATCTTGCCACAGGTGAGTATTGCTGCACCAAAGGGTTTTCAGTCCCCTAGTGGTAATATGTTTTGTGAGCTAATGCCGGGGGAAATAAACAGTTTAAGATGTGAAATCAATTCTTCACTGAAACCCAAACCGTCTCAACCTTATTCTGGATATTGCGGGTTTGATTGGGGAAGGGGTTTTTTGTTACCTGCTGATGCTAGACCGGAGATTTTGTGTATTACTGATACTATCGCTGATAAGAATAAAACTGTTTTAGCCTATGGACAGACTTGGAATCATGGCGGTTTTAAGTGTGTTTCCCAAAAAACTGGTTTAACTTGTACTAATAAAAATGGGATTGGCTTTTTTCTCAGTCGGGAAAAATGGCGTGTTTTCGGACTTTCTCAGCCTTAGTTAAGTTTTGTATGGCTAACTATTTTTTACGTAGACAGAAAAAAGCAATTATTATATGATGAACACATTAGCCCGATTTTTGGCAAACCTAGAGCGGGGTCAAAAACCCTGGGGGTCCGCCAAATCGCCAGAACCTTGATAATTAAATACTTTCAGCACTTCATCAGTTCAATTTGGCTGTTGACCCGAAGCCTGAAATGAGGTTTTAAATGAGGTCCGCCAAAATCCCGTCTATAGTCTGTTCTCAGACTATGTTTCAGAGGGCGGGGTTTCAATTTGCATAATCCCCGCAAGGGGACTGAAACACGATAAAATCAACACCAAGAACCTTCTTGGGATTCGGTTTCAATTTGCATAATCCCCGCAAGGGGACTGAAACCCCACTGGTACTCCTATTACTATTCCAAATCCAGACCCAGTTTCAATTTGCATAATCCCCGCAAGGGGACTGAAACAATAATATCGAATCACAGAACCTTGATGCAAATGATGTTTCAATTTGCATAATCCCCGCAAGGGGACTGAAACGTAATTCCCCAGTGACAGCCTGTGCTGCTCCTCGTTTCAATTTGCATAATCCCCGCAAGGGGACTGAAACAATGTAATTTTTGCTGGATTAGCTGCTGGACTAGCGTTTCAATTTGCATAATCCCCGCAAGGGGACTGAAACTAAGGTTATCGGATTTTGAGACAGGCGTTAAGCGTAGTTTCAATTTGCATAATCCCCGCAAGGGGACTGAAACTCCATCGTCCCTTCAAGTGGAACGCCGTAATCAAGTTTCAATTTGCATAATCCCCGCAAGGGGACTGAAACATTTTCTTCCAAAAGTTTATAAATTAAAATTCCTTCTAGGTTTCAATTTGCATAATCCCCGCAAGGGGACTGAAACTATTCTAAGGAGAAAATACTAAACTTTCTCACAAGTTTCAATTTGCATAATCCCCGCAAGGGGACTGAAACATCTTGGGGCGCGGGTCATGTAAACTGGCTCTTTGTGTTTCAATTTGCATAATCCCCGCAAGGGGACTGAAACGCCCCATCTGCATCCATCACCATCTAACTCAATCTGTTTCAATTTGCATAATCCCCGCAAGGGGACTGAAACCTGGGTGATGTGATAACAACGTCATAATTAATAACGACGGTTTCAATTTGCATAATCCCCGCAAGGGGACTGAAACACTTAATAAAGCCCCTAAATGATAATAGGTAACTTTGGTTTCAATTTGCATAATCCCCGCAAGGGGACTGAAACGCTAACATCCCAAACACCCAACGCCATTTGTGATGTTTCAATTTGCATAATCCCCGTAAGGGGACTGAAACTTTAAGCAGTGGTCTACCACTTCTTCCATTCTTGCTAGTTTCAATTTGCATAATCCCCGCAAGGGGACTGAAACAAGGATTTGTCAACCCCTAGAATAAAAAAATATTTGTTTCAATTTGCATAATCCCCGCAAGGGGACTGAAACGTTAATTGTGAATATCAAGAATTATGCAGCGTCGCATGAGTTTCAATTTGCATAATCCCCGCAAGGGGACTGAAACTTCCGAACTGTACCATCTAAATCGAGAAATAGGATTTGTTTCAATTTGCATAATCCCCGCAAGGGGACTAAAACTTAACGTAAATTGATGTCCCTTCAAGTCCACCAGCCAGCCAGGGAATAAATTCCCTGTCTAAAAGCTAAAGTCGGTTAAAACCGACTGTTTTGGCATAAATAGGATAATTTTTGATTTTGAATTATACTCAAAACGCTTAGGGCATGGACTTTTGTAAAATCACGAAAAACCTTGATTTGTAGGGGTTTAGCACTGCTAAACCCTCGCTTAAATCAAATAATTAAGCTGTATTGAGTATAACCAGAGTGCGTTTTAACGCACTTTAGCTTTTAGACAGGGAATTTATTCCCTGGCAGGTTTCGCTGCTAAAGGGGTTAAAATAGATGAAATATCGCCTAAAATCACCCTTGATCTAGAACTACCTACTCAAATCCCATGGCCGCTGCCACAGCCTTAATATCAGCATCAATGCCCTGTTTGAATTGAGCATGACTGTGTTTAATAGCCGTATCTGGATCTTTCAAACCATTACCAGTTAAGACACAAACCACCGTTGCCCCCGTGGGAACTTCGTCCTTCACCTGTAACAAACCAGCTACAGAAGCCGCACTAGCCGGTTCACAGAAAATCCCTTCCGATGATGCTAAAAGTCGGTAAGCGTCGAGAATTTCCTCATCTGTAACCGACCGGAATCTTCCCTGACTAGCTGTTTGCGCCGCAATGGCTTTATCCCAACTGGCGGGATTACCAATTCTAATGGCTGTGGCGATGGTTTCAGGATGTGCTACCGGTTGACCATTTACCAAAGGTGCAGCGCCAGCGGCTTGAAAACCCATCATTTTCGGTAAGCGATCGCATTTACCATCTTGATGATATTGACAAAAACCCATCCAATATGCTGTGATATTCCCCGCATTCCCCACCGGAATACATAACCAATCGGGGGCATCACCCAAGGCATCAACAACTTCAAAAGCCCCGGTTTTTTGCCCTTCTAAGCGGTAGGGATTGACGGAATTTACCAAGGTAATGGGATAACTATCTGCCACTTCCCGGACAATTTCCAAAGCGCGGTCAAAATTGCCCTTAATAGCTAATACCTCCGCGCCATACAGTAGCGCCTGTGCCAACTTACCTAAAGCCACATAGCCATCGGGAATCAGCACAAAGGGTTTCATTCCCCCCCGTCTAGCATAGGCAGCGGCAGCGGCAGAAGTATTACCAGTGCTGGCACAAATCACAGCCTTAGCACCTGCTTCTGCTGCTTTAGAAATTGCCATTGTCATCCCCCGGTCTTTGAAGCTACCAGTGGGGTTAAGTCCATCATATTTAACATACACCTTCACCTGTCTGCCAATACGTTCGGCGATCGCTGGCACGGGAATCAAAGGCGTGTTACCCTCTAGCAAAGTCACCACCGGGGTTTTTTCGCTGACAGGCAAGTATTGACGATAGGCTTCTATCAGCCCTGGCCACGGTTGGCAATGAGATTTAGCAGCAGACAGGCTCAAAGTCACAGGATTAAAAATTTCTTAATTTAAGGATTTGCAATTGGGAATGCTTTTGGATAAGTATCCCACTTTTCAAGTCTATATGTTAGTTGCGGAACACCGTAATAATGAAAAAATATTCAAGGCGGTTTTAACCACCCATGTCGCTTCCCTCTCAGGGCTAAAGCCACGCTTGTTTTTCACTTACCGGATATCTTTGTGATAAAAACTATATAATGTCTTAACAAAGATTAAGATAAGTATATTATACTATCTACAAATGGTGTGAGTTAAATTTCTAATGCCAACAACTATGTCTACTATGTCATCCAGTGTTTCCGAATGTGAATCCCACGCTAACTTGGTCAAGAAGTTAACGAAGGCGTACTATCGAGACGATCAGCAAGTTAAATTTATTAACTTGCAAGCAGAGGTGGATTCCCTTTTAGAGCAATTGCAAAATCTCAAAAGCGAACAAGTGGAAGCTCCCAGCGACGAAGAGTAAATTACCAGTTGTGGTAACTACTTAAATCGCTGATTAGTTTGTGACCAACGTTTCAAACTATATCCCTGCCTATTTTCTACCAGTAACGCTAGAGATTGATCATCGGTAAGTTGAGCGATCGCTATTAGCGTTTGCTGGTTTGCGCGGGCAAAATCACTATAAATAACATTACTATCCGCCGACAAGATCAGAGTCCGGGGGCGTTTTTGACTATCTGCCGGTTTAGAATTATTACCATCCAACTGATTTAAAGCAGCGATCGCATCATCAGAAATAGTCAGCACAATCTCCTCCTGTTGATCATTCGTCAAATCAGCCAATTGAACAGGCCAATCAGCCATTTTTTCCCGCATTTCCTGAACATCAGGAATCACACCAGCAGTTAGATCACCCGACTGTTGTAATTTTCGCCATACAACCGGCAGCACAGACTCTACCAACTGAGGTTTTTGTGGATATAAATCCTTCACAGTTACCGGAGACGGTTGTACCCATGTTAACGCATCCACAGTCAGAGCTAACGGTCGAGGTTGGAAACCATCAACCTGACTCTCAGGCAACGCAGAACCCAACATTAACAACCGTAAACCCTGCCCCCTCACTTGTACAGCCTTAATCGTAGTTTGAGAAACCTCCTGTTCTCCATTAGGTTTCCAGACAATAACCTGCATACTGGGGTCAGAACTAATCCCCAAAAGTTTACGCCAAAATTTTCGAGGTTGATTTTCCAGTTGGTCAAAATTAGCAAACGGATAACGTAACCAACTTGTACCATCATGAAAAGCACTAACATCCACCTGATACCAAACTTGATTATTAGTAATTTTCAAATCAGTTTGCAGAGATATTGGCAACCAATCCTCCTCATTAATACGACTAACTTGTTTCACAGTGCCGATAATTCGACTTTTATGGGCATTGATTTTATCATCATCAAGCTTAGTTAAAATATCTTGAATATAGTTAAGTGTTTCCCCATTAATATTCGGTTGTGCTTGCAACCAATCATTAGCTCTTTCTTCCCCCCGTTGCACCTTAAAAATTAACGCTACCCAAGCTAAAACTGCACGACGATTAGGATTAAGTCGCAACGCTACCGCAGACCGATTCCAAATCCTCCCCCTATCAGTTTGTAATAAATTAGTAATGTCTTGACCATTATTAGGGGAATTTTCCAATACCTGCAAAGCCTTTTCCCAACGACCATCAATAATATCTGCTGTAACTTGTTGATGAGGACTTGCCCAATTTTTCTCAGCTTGCATTCTTGTAAATTCCGAATGTAACCGGATCACATCTATTTGCGCCCGTGCTGCCGCTGAAAAAGGCTGCTTACGCTGTTTTTCTAAAGATTTCAACCATGTAAAAGCAGGAGTCCAAAGTCCATTTCTAGCTAATAACAGAGACTGTTGAAAAGCAAATTCATCAACGGCAGGTTTTTGGAAATTAATTGCTTCCAAATAAATAGAATTAGCCACTAACTTACTCGGTTTAACTTGATAAACTTGCAAATTTGGTTCTACATTTATCGTTTGATTAATAATTAATTCTTTGGAATCATTACCCGTTATCTGTTGCCATTTAGGTAACTGTCCATTGCGGGTTTTCCAAGATAACATTTTTTGTAAACTTTTTAGAGGAGGATTGTAATAGACAATTTGACCATAGGTAATATTATCATCGTTATTTTTGTGTTCACCCCGCAAATAAAACCAAAATCCTGGAAACAGTTGAGGATCTGCAAAAGCTTTTACCTTAGTTAGAGGTAAACGGATCTTTGTTTCTTGATTGTCTGATTCAGAAATAGTTGCACCTGAAGAGGATTCTATAAAACTTTTTGATAGACCAATAACAGGTAATTTGGTAATTAAATAGTAGTATTTTTCTGACTGAAATTTATATTCCAAATCCTGGGAAAGTTTATAAATTCTCAGTTCTACCAATTCTTGACAATGAGATCGACAATTCTTGCGTTTTTGGAAAATTGGTAATAAAAAAGATGCCTCTGACTTACCATCTAAAGGCATAATTTCGCCAAATAGACGTTGTTTTTGAGTTAAACCAAGTTCAATAGCTGTAAGTGTTTCCGGTAGTTCTCGTTTACCCGTAGATATTTTTGCCCATTTTGGTAAAAAATCATTCACCCAGCTAATCTGGGCAGGATTTAAAATAAATAGCACACTAATCCAACCAACACCAATAATTACACCAGTGCTGCTTAACAACAGACCCATTGCCAACGTAGACCATAACCAACTATAACGTTGGGAACGTTTGGGTAATTTTTTAACATTCTTTTTCGTAATACCTTGAGGAGGCTGATTCAGCCCAGCAGCTTTTGGTCTGCGTTTGCGGGGTTTATTGATCATCTGACTATGACTAGCACTGGTAGTTTGATGTTGTTCAAAATTAGGACTTACGCAAGTGTCTAAACATCTGTTGTAGGGTGCGTCAGATATCAACAATTTGTTTATTTGTAGCATTTATGCAGTCTGACGCACCCTACCAATGTGCCAGTTGCGTAAGTCCTGAAAATCATCCATGATAAATTCTGACAAACTTAGTGCAATTTCGCCAGTGTACTAGGGTAAAACTTAAAACTTCACTAAAATCCCCGACTTGCTGAAGATCCCTGACTTCTCAAAGAAGTCAGGGATCTTGTTTGTTGAATAGGTATATTTTTGATCAAATCATCAACTGGGACAAAAGGGTCAATAAAAAAGGTTTGGTTGTCAACCAAACCTTGACTTAAATCCAGTGCATAACAACATCCCGAATCAATTTAACCTATATGATCTATTTTCAGCATCTTCCTATAGTATGTATGCAAATGTCATAAAACCTGATAGGAAATCATTGGTCATTGGTCATTGGTCATTGGTCATTGGTCATTGGTCATTGGTCGTTGGTCATTGGTCATTGGTCATTGGTCAGTTGTA
Source organism: Dolichospermum sp. UHCC 0259 (assembly GCF_009711935.1). Lineage (GTDB taxonomy): Bacteria > Cyanobacteriota > Cyanobacteriia > Cyanobacteriales > Nostocaceae > Dolichospermum. The sequence goes on from NZ_VIKX01000078.1 coordinate 28,664, forward strand.
ATAGGAAAGTTATTTTATTATTACTTCTATTACCTATTACCTATTACCTCTTTCTGAGATAAATCTAATAAGTTGGCTAACTTATAAACTGTTCGCGCACCGACATTACCATCCCATTCAGCATCACCAACTTCACAAACATCAAAACCAATAATTTCTCTACCACTATTTACCAGTTCGCGGAATAGACAATAAACTTGTTCTAATTCCAGTCCTCCGGGGACAGGAGTACCTGTATTGGGACAAAGTTTGGGGTCTAAACCATCAATGTCGCAGCTAATATAAACTTTTTCTGGTAAATGATTGATAATTTCTCGACATAAATCCAACCAAGTCTTACCAGAATATAGTTGTTGTTTAATTACTGAATCATAATAACCAATAATGCGATTATTTGACTGATTAATTATTTGAACTTCATCATGGCAAATATCTCGGACACCTACTTGCACCAATTTAGAAATTTGCGGTATTTTTATGGCGTTAAACATAATGGACGCATGAGAAAATTCAAATTCCTCATAGGCATTACGTAGGTCTGCATGGGCATCAATATGTAAAATTCCCCAATTATCATATTGATTAGCTAAAGCTTGAAAATAACCTAATGGTGAACTGTGATCACCACCAATGACAGCAACTCGTTTACCTTGATTCATTGCTGCTTGCGATTGGGTAAATAACCAATGATTTACCTGTTCCCCAGCTTGGTTAATTGCTTCTAGAACAGGAGTTAAATCTGGTGAATCTGTCAGGCATTTACCTTGGGCTTGACGTTCAATAATTATGGCTGCTTGTTGACGATAATAGTTATTTTTTTCGATCATTTCCTGGGGAATTTCTACCATAAATATTCCCTGCTTCCAACCATCAGGATGATCAAAATCAAATAAATCTATTTGCAATGAGGCATCTAAAATTTGCTGTGGACCGTTGGCCGTTCCGGCACGATAGGAAACGGTGACTTCCCAAGGTATAGGGAAGATAATTAAATTGGCTGAGTCGTAATTAAATGGTAATCCCATGAAGTTGCCATTTTTTTCGGCTACGCTGTTGGGATTGTATTGTTGTAGTAGGTTATTCATTGATTAAGTAGGTGTTGGAGAAAAGTAAATTACGAATCTATAAAATTACGAGTATAGACTTTTTGGTTATAATCTTGCCATTGTTGAGGTGATGAGTTAGGAAATCCGGTTAATGTTGCTGATTGGATATATTCCATAAATGGCCGACGCAAATGTTCGTAGTTTGCAAAAGATTCAGCTATAACTTGTAGATTGTCCCAATCATTATTTTTTGCAATTTTAGCGATGAGGTTGGCAATTGTGAATGCGTCTTCTAAGCCTTGATTTGCTCCTTGAGCCATGAAAGGGGGCATTCCATGAGCAGCATCACCAATTAAGACAACTCGCTGTTGATGCCAGGTTGGTTGAATGGTGGTGTCGTTAAATTTATTAATAACAGGATGAATGTAGTAAGGACGCTGCTCCATATTGGCAGGAGGAGAGAGACTGACTAATTGTTTGAGGGAATCAGGAAAACCAGCTTTTTCTATTTCTTGTCGAGCTAAATTTAGTAACTCAGTCTCGGTTTTTGTTTGTAAGGATTCTAGAGGTACAGGTAAATGGAGAATATATGCAAATTGACCATTTCTGCAAAATAAAATCATCCTCACATTATCATAACAATCAGGATTTACAGATGTTTGATCATTGTTGATGGTGACAACTGCTGAATTTTTTAAAAAATTGGATTCTATTTCTGTTTGTATTTCCTGGGGAATGTCAGTTATGCCGCGACAAGATATGGCTGCAAATCCAGAGTATTTAGGTTTAGCAAAAGCTGTATTAGGAGTATTTTGGTAAATTATTTGTCGAACTTTAGAGTTAATTCCATCGGCACCAATAATTAATTTAGCGCGGAAAGATGTTGTGGCTAATGTAGGAGAAATATTATCTAGATTTGGTTGTGAATTTTCCTCAGAGGTTTGATTTTCTTCCCAATTAGCATAGGGATTAGCTGCAATGCTGGTATCAGAGGTGCAATCTATCCGTACACAGTTAAGTTGTGGCTCATCTATGACATGAATACAGCGATGATTAGGTTTTACTAGTTCTGGGGGGAGAAGATTTCTGAGGATGGTTTGTAATTCATACCAAGCGATGGAAACTCGACCTTCACCATATTTTTGAAACCAGTAATCAAAACTGAGGGGGATTGACCGAATTAATTGTCCTTGGAGATTTTTAACAGACCATGCTGAAGAAGTTGTGGGGGAATTTTGCTGATTAGATAATGTGGGTTGGGTTACGGCTGTATAGGCATTAATATCTAAAGATTTGAGTGCTTTTAAGCCATTAGGGAGAAGATCCAATCCTCTGCCAATTTGCCGAAAGGCACGAGTTTGATCAATGACTAATATATTTTCGATACCGCGTTTGTATAAACCAATAGCTGTGGCTAAACCAATTGGCCCAGCACCAACTATAACTACATCATAGATTTCTTGAGGGTTCAATGTATGTTGATAATCTAATACCATAAGATTGAGGATTGTGAAATGATTGTTAAAACTTGATATAGGCTTTTTTGTGAATATGATTAAGAACGACGGGTATTTAAACAACACCATTCTTTTCTTTTCCAGAGAGTAGCTACAATCCAACCATTTTGTTCTAAAGCATCAGCAACGGCTTTGGATTGTTCTAATAAAATACCACTGAATATACCCCAAGTGCTAGGTTTGGTAATGGCGGTCATTTCTGGGAGTAATTCGATAATTACATCTGCTAAAATATTGCAAACAATCCCGTCTACAGGTTGATCAATTACTTTCCGTACCGTGTCTACACTACCCTCAAGGGGGATTAAAGAATCTGGACGAATTTCATTAAGAGTGCGATTACTAAAAGTAGATTTTACGGCTAAAGGATCGTTATCAACAGCATAGACTTTACCAGCACCTAATAATATTGCCCCAACCCCTAGAATACCTGAACCACAACCGATATCGGCAATGATTAAAGGTTTTTTTGGTTCTTCTGTGTCTAGGAAAGATGGGGGAATTTCACCGAAGCGCATTTCTAGGGATTCTAAACAGAGTTGAGTGGTGGCATGATTACCTGTACCAAAGGCTACGCCTGGATCAAGACGAATTACCAATCTGTCTAGGGATTCAGGTAACGGTAGCCAAGCGGGATTAATGAGAAAGCGATCGCCTATTTCTTCCGGTTGCCAGTGTTGTTTCCAGCTACTAGACCAGTCTTCCTCATCAATTAAGCCCCAATTCAACAAAGGTGCGGTGAGTCCTACACACAGGGCATCTTGACGCAGCCAGAGCGATAAAGCAGCCAAATCTAGCAGTTGTACTTTAAAGGTGGGTAAATAAGCCTTAACAAAAGAGATATTACCCTTAATTTCTACTGCTGTACCACGACAGCCAAAATTTTCTAACCGCCAAAATATAGTTTCTTCTAAATCTGGTTCAGATAAAATATTTAATTCCCACCAGGTATTTGCCATAGAATTTTAGATTATTGGTAATGGGTAATTGGTGATTGGTGATTGGTGATTGGTAATGGTGTAAAATAAACGATGATTTTTGTGATTAAGATGATTTGTATAAATATCAAACTAAACTATGATTGTGATGATTATCAAAGACAATCCAATGATTGAATCATCTTCATCAAATCAATCACAAAAATCACAGTTCAGACATCATCCCCATCAAATCAATCACAAAAATCGTAGTCCAGAATTAAAGTGTGACTGTATAAGCGTCTCGAATACCTTCCACTTTTTTAATTTCCGCTAAAATGCCATCGGGTAAAGGATCATCAATACTCAGAGCCATCACAGCATCGCCACGAACGATTTTCCGACCTACCTGCATACTGGCAATATTGACATTAAAGCTACCTAGTAGAGAACCCAGTTTACCAATAATACCGGGCATATCACGGTGTCGGGTAAACAGCATATATTTGCTGGGAGGAACGTTAATGGGGAAACCGTCAACATCCGTTAAGTGGATTTCCTTATCACCCAACAAAGCACCTGTAACAGAATGTGTACCTAGAGTCCCTGTGGCTTGAAGATGCAACGAACCAGCATAATCCCGTGCCGAAGCGTCCCTGGTTTCAATAACCCTAATTCCTCGTTCTTTGGCTTCTATGGTGGCGTTGACATAATTTACCCGTTCCCGCAGGGCTTGGTAAAGAAGTCCTTTGAGGGCAGCTATGACCAAAGGTTGACTTTTATTAGTTGCCAGTTCTCCTTGCAGTGTAACATTAAGTGTCTCAACTCTGCCGCCGGTGAGTTGACCAACTAAGTTCCCCAAGGTTTCTGCTAATTCCATGTAAGGCTTGAGTTCTTCCAGAATATCAGGGCCAAGTCCAGGAATATTCACAGCGGAACGGGCGGGTAGTCCTAATAACACATCCCGAATTTGTTCAGCCACATCTATGGCGACGTTAACTTGGGCTTCAGCAGTGGAAGCACCGAGGTGAGGTGTAAGAATAACATCTTTACCGAGCGATCGCAATTCTGATTCACCTAATGGTTCGGAATCGAACACATCTAACGCCGCCCCAGCAATTACACCATCTCTGATTGCCACTGCTAAAGCCGCTTCATCAATAATGCCACCACGAGCGCAGTTAATAATCCGGGTAGTGGGTTTCATTAACGCCAAAGTTTTAGCGTTGATTAAGTTAGCGGTTTCTGTGGTTTTGGGAATGTGTAAGGTGATATAGTCGGCTTGCTGGAATAACAAATTTAAGTCTACCAGTTGACATCCCAGTTGTTCGGCTCGTTCTGTGGAGATAAATGGATCATAGGCTAGGAGTTTCATCCCCATAGCCTTAGCGACACTAGCAACATGAGAACCAATTTTTCCTAACCCGACAACGCCGAGGGTTTTTTTGTATACTTCCGAACCAACATAACTTTTACGGTCCCATTCACCACGTTTTACTGAAGCATTAGCATCAGGAATATGACGAGATAAGGACAACATCATGGCTAAAGCGTGTTCGGCTGCGGCAATGGTATTACCTTCTGGGGAATTGACGACGACAATCCCTTTGCGGGTAGCTGCGGGAACATCAACGTTGTCCACACCCACACCAGCACGGCCAATAATTTTTAATTTTGTACCGGCTTCTATAATTTCTTGAGTAACGCGAGTTCCAGACCGGATCATCAGCGCGTCATACTCGCCAATGATGGCTTTTAGTTCATCTGGTTTGAGGCTGGTTTTGACATCAACTGTAGCTACTTGGGAAAGAATATCAATACCAACTTGATCTATTGGATCTGAGACAAGAACCTTGGACATAATTACTTGATTTTGGTTGACAGGGTTTGCTGTACAAGACTTTTTAGTTTAATCTTTATCTGTGGCACTTGGGGAAAAATTATCTATTTTTTGAGAAGTCAGGAGTCAGGAGTCAGCAGTCAGGAGAAGAAAGAAAGAAGAAAGAAGAAAGAAGCAAAAATATTCTCCTTATTTAGCAATTACCAATTACCAATTACCAATTACCGAATTTCACTAAATTTTCTTTTCTCCACATCACGTCTCTTTTCCTGTTTGTCTTGACTTCTAAAACTCTAATTCCTGTCTTTGGTAAATACTTTAATCTATTTTCTAATTCTTCCCAAGAAGTAATTAATTCATGTTGCACATTGTAAGTCGCGCATAACTGAGAGAAATCAATGTTTTGGGGTGTGGCAAAAAATTCCTCAAAAGGTGGATTAAATTTGGCAATAGGTAACATTTCAAAAATTCCTCCACCGTTGTTATTAATTAAGATAATTGTTAAATGTCCAATAAATTTATTGTTAATCAAAAAACCATTGGTGTCATGCAATAAGGATAAATCTCCTGTTAACATCACACTACTTTGCTGATGATGTGCTATTCCTAAAGCAGTGGAAAGTGTGCCATCAATGCCATTTGCGCCTCGATTAAAATAGGGTTTAATTCTCAAATTATTGGGTTTCCAGAAAAATTCCACATCTCGTACTGGCATACTATTAGCAATAAATATGGGTGTTTCTGGTGGCAGGATTTGGGAAATTAACCAAGCAACTTTACTCTCGATTAATTCATCTACATTTTCCAAATCATCATCAATATTTTTTCTGACTTGCTTTTCTGCTGTACACCATTTTTGTAAATACTCACTTTCTCCCAAATTTTCAATTTCTAATTTACTAATTTCTGTGACTGAAATTCTTAAATGGGTGGTTTTTCCATGTAAAGGGTCTAAGTTTTGATCACAATTATCAATGACAAAACGTTGTGGTTTAGCACTAGTTAAGAAATTACGTAATTCTTTACTTGTGGGCATTTCGCCAATTTGAATAACTATTTCTGGTGTTAATTCTTGGGCAAGTTGTTGATTTCTGAGAATAATATCATAGGTAGAAATTAAATAGGGATTTAAGTCTGCGTAATTTCTAACGGGGGAAAGTCCTTCAGCTAAAACAGGCCATTGGAGAGTTTGACAAAGGTGGGCGATCGCTCTACAATACTCCTCCGGGGCTTGTGGTTGGGCTACACCAGCGATGATAATGCCTTTTTGACAATTGGTAACTGGTAATTGGTAATTGGTAATTGGTAATGGGGTGGAAACTATTCCCCCAAAAAAATCTTCCACATCTAAGGTAAACTCTGTACCGTCGGGAATGGGCGCGAGAGGGTCACGAAAAGGTATATTTAAATGTACTGCGCCAGAATTGGGAAATTGACAACGTTCCCAAGCGTGAATTACCGTTTGTCGGAGATAATCTAACATTCCCATATCTGGAGAAGGTATAGTTAATTCCCCTTGCCAATTGGGATAATTACCGTATAATTTCACCTGATCAATAGTTTGTCCAGAATGACAATTTCGCAATTCTGCCGGTCTATCAGTGGTTAATATTAACAAAGGGACGCGACTTTCCCTAGCTTCAATGACCGCTGGATAAAAATTTGCCCCCGCAGTTCCCGAAGTACAAACTAATACTACAGGTTTTTCCGTTGCCTTAGCTTGTCCCAACGCAAAAAAAGCCGCTGAACGTTCATCTAAAATGGGAATAGCTTCAATATCTGGTATTTGTTGAACAAAAGCCACCGTTAATGGTGTAGAACGAGAACCAGGACAGATAACAGCGCATTTTAAACCCAAGCGTTTGAGGGTTTCTGTTAATACATAAGACCAAAGGAGATTAAGATTATTAAAAGTAAGTTGCATTGATTAGAGATTATGGACTGTATTCATTTAACAGGAATTCGTGGCTATGGTTATACTGGATTTTTACCAGAAGAACAAACATTAGGACAATGGTTTGAGGTAGATGTGAAATTATGGGTGGATCTTTCCAAACCTGCTAAAACAGATAATATTGAGGATACTATAGATTATCGGCAGATAATTAGCTTAGTGCAAAATTTGCTGAAAACCTCAAAGTTTGCATTGGTGGAAAGACTAGCTGGAGCGATCGCTGATGGTATTTTAGAGGATCAGGAGGGGATTAATCAAGTACAAGTTATTCTCAGTAAACCCGCTGCACCTATTCCTGATTTTAGCGGCAAAATTAGTATCGAATTGACTAAAAGTAAAGTCTAATAGCGTAAGCGCTCTGTAGGAATCGCAGAACAAAAAAAGGGTGAAGAAATTCAAGCAACTATTTCTCCTCGAATATTATCTGAAAACAAACAAGTGACTGTATTATGTGAATAGGATTTTTCGATTAAGGATCTAGGTTTTTGATCTAAATAGGTGGTGGAGGTAAACTTTCAATTAGTAAATCTCCCGTTAGAGAGCGTAGCTCTTTTACACGATCTTCAAGAATTACTAAGGCTCTTTCTTTTTTTGTCAGCTTACCATCTGCAAAAACTTCAGCAATATTTTGATTACATAAATCAGATGAAATAATTCTGCGCCGTATTTTATCAAAATCATTATCATTACTAATCAAGTTTATCAACAATTGCTCTAAACAAATTATCCTTTGACAGAGCCGTTGATTAATATTAGCTAAATTAGAATTTGATAGAGCTTTTAAAAATCTTTTGTCACTAGTTAATATGTAAAAATTAGCTTCCTCTTTTGTTGCAGCAACAAGCAAGGCTTCTCCAGAGTCAATTCCTTCTACAGATAAGCATGGTAATTCTGAAATATCAATTGATCCCTGATCAATTTTTTGGCATTTATCAGCTATGGATTTAGCACTTTGAATACTTTGCTCTTTATATTTTCTTCTTAACCTAGACGAGCCACCAAAAAAATCTGAAGCTGTAGGTAGAACTCTGATATCTTTCTGAGATGTATTTAAACTGGTAATCATATCCCAAAAGAGATTGTATGATGCCAGTTCTAAAATGACATCATTATCAACTAAATAGACTAACAAGAATACACTCCTATCTTAGACAAAATTACACCCTGTTACCAGTCTAAGATATTCTTCGCTATCTGAGTCCAATTCGTCCCAGTCTAAATTATCAGAAAGAAATTTATTGATTTTTGCAGAAGCATTGGCTTTAGGTTCAATAATTTTTAATGCACCCATTCCAATAGGCCAATTTGATTTTTGCCAAGCATAGTTTAAAGCTACTACGCCGGGGTCTACTTGATCTTGATTACCAAGTTTGCGTGCGGTGCGTGCTAGGTCTACAGCACTTGACATTTGCCCCCAACTATACTGATTGTCTCCAAAAAGCAGTTTCACAGCAAAATCATTAGCTTCTTTCTCTTCTTGGTCTGTAATCTCCTCTAGTATATTTTCATCAATTAACACTCCATCTTGAACATGACCAAAAACAATATGTCCCAGTTCATGAGCAATAACAAAAACTAAACGAGCAGAAAATTTCCAGCCTGAACTAATTACAATTATTGGGCGACCATTTAAATGTGCGGCCATTCCATCCATTTTAGGGGTTTTTGGAGGGAAATCCGAAAAATGTATAACTGGAATGCCACAAGACCAACAAAAGTTAACAAGACCATCAAGGTCTACCCAAGGATTATTTTGGAGAATAATTCTCCGAATTTCAGAAGCATCCGCGACAACTCCTTTAAAAGGCGATTTAGAAGCATATCCAGCCATTTCAGCTATTCGTGTTGCTAACCTTTGAGCAACTAATAGGCTCTGCTCATCAGTATTTTGCCTTTTTTTAAACTTAGAACTATTAACTTTTTTAAATTCTATGGGAACATTGGGATTAAACACTGATGCTATATCTAACCCTAGACGCTTGGAAATATAACCGGCTGCTTCCATTACAGCAACAGGATTTTTTTCCATATCACTATTCCACCACTCAGGTAAAGCCTTCTCTTGGATGAATGTTGGTGGAAAACCCATTTTTAACAAACGAGCATATAGCGTTGGCATTTCCAGTGTTTGACTCATACAATCCCTCCGCTGACTATCAACTGACTCCAGACCTTAATTCGACACAGCATTTATATAATGACATTCTTGCTGCACTTCTGGAAACATTTTTTGGTAGGAGTAGCTGTTTAGTACATATTTACCATATTATAGCATAATTTATAATGTAATACACCATCTCAAATATCAAATCCCTCTACTTAACTCAACTGATTACGAAACTTACTCACACTAATACTCAACAACACCACAGCAAAACTAAGTAATGCTAAAACATGAATCCACAACACATCTAAACCAACTCCTTTGAGTAAAATACCCCGCACGACTGTACACATATTTCTACATCATGGATACTTGCTTCAAACTAACGCAATATTTTGATATTTTTTACTCATCCAAACCTATTGTTTTCTACTGAAATGGTGCGTCAAACTTGTTAATTCATCGATCTAATTATTAGATTAACTTTTGACGCACCCTACGAGTTGTTATTGTTTTATCTTCTTTCTAGGAAACCAATCATCTAAAATGGCGTAGAATACTGGGACAACAACTAGGCTGAGAATAGTCGAACTGACCAGACCACCGGCTATAGATACAGCCATAGGCGATCGCAATTCCGAACCCGCACCTAAACCCAAAGCAATAGGAACCATCCCCAAAATTGTTGCCGCGGTTGTCATCATAATGGGACGTAAACGTACAGGTCCAGCTTTAAGAATTGCCTCAGTCCGTTCTAGTCCAGAATCCCGTAACTGATTAATGTAATCTACGATTAAAATCGCATTTTTGTTAGTAATCCCCAGCAGAAACACAAAACCAATCAGAGATATCATCCCAAAATCACTTTTTGTAAATAGCAGTGCCAGCAACGCCCCAACCACTGCTAAAGGTAAAGAAAGACCAATAACTATGGGATCTACCCAACTTTTAAACAACCAAATTAGCACCACAATAATACAAAGTGCCGATAATCCCAAAGTTGTGCCAAAACTCCCAAAAACCTCATTTTGACGGGCAGAATCTCCCCCTAAATTCAAAGACACACCAGCCGGCATCACAGCTTTAGCTTCAGCTACGACTTGATCAGTTGCATTACCTAAAGTTAAATTTTGACCCAGGTTAGCACCGATATAAACTACTCGCTGATTATTCAACCTTTCAATTTGCAAAATCCCATCTTGTTGATGAGACGCACCTGTAATAGTCACATCAGCAAAACCAGATATTTTCTCAATTCGAGCTTTTACCGCTTTAGCTGCTGTCGTCAAAGCTTTGATATCATTACCTTGCAAAGCTATTTGCAGAGGTTTTTGTCCACCGGTGTCTACAAATTGAATATCCTCTACACTTGTGGTTACACCAGCCAACTTTGGCAAAGCGGCACGGAGTTGGTCTTGTACTTCTGCCGTTTTCACTTCTCGCTCTGCTTTGAGCTTAACGTATAGCGTCCCCTTGTTTGGTTCACCTTCACGAGAACCCACAGTAGTAAATACCGTTGCCACTGCGGGGAACCTTCTCACTACTTCTTCCAGTTTCTTAGCAATATCCAAAGAATCGTTTAAAGGAATAGCAAAAGGAATAGAAGATGATGAAGCAGCCAAAGCCGCAGCAGATAAAGACGAATTTCCTAATTTATCTTTTTGTCCCATTTGTCCCAGTTGTCCTGCTTGTCCTCCTGGTTGTCCTAGTCCTCCTTGCACCCCTTGTGCAAGATCCCCAGGAAGACTAGGTAAGGTCGCAGTATAGACAATATTAAATTCTCCTCGGTCAAGTTTAGGAATAAATCCTTTGGGAATTAGGGGAATCAGGGCAAGACCAGCAATTAAACTACTTATAGCTAACCCAACAACTATCAAGCGGTGCTGCAAAGACCAGGCTAACAAGTTCCGATAAGCTTGATCAAATTCTAGCCAAATTTTACTTTGCTTCTGAGGAGAACTGGATGGTTTAGCTTTAAGCCAATAAATAGCTAAGACTGGTGATAAGGTTCGGGCTACTAACAAAGATGTCAGCATGGCAGCAGAAACGGTAATCCCAAAGGGTTTAAAAAACTGACCAATGACACCACCCATTAAACCAATAGGCAAAAATACTGCTACCGCTGTCAAAGTGGCTGCGGTGACAGTTAAACCAATTTCATTAGTGGCTATCAAAGCGGCTTCGCGGGGGGTTTTGCCTTCTTCGATATGCCGCATGATATTTTCTACATCAACTATGGCATCATCTACTATCGAGCCAATGACTAAAGCTAAGGCTAACAGGGTGATGGTTTCTAGGTTAAAGCCATATATCGCCATAACGATAAATGTCCCTAGCAAAGATATGGGAATAGCTAAGGCAGAAATTAGGGTAGCTTGCCAATTCCATAAAAAGGGAAAGATGACGACAATTGATAAAATTATCGCTTCGATCAGGGCATCTATGGTGGAATGGGTGGCGTTGCGGATATATTCAGCTTGGGTAGCAGCTAAAGTGAGAGTAACATCTTTTAAGCCAGACCTTAGCTGTTGTACTTCTTTTTCTACCCGATTAACTACTTCTAAGGTATTAGCATCACCTTTTTTAATGACCTGAAAGGCTAAAGCCTGTTTACCATTGAACCTGATTAAAGTACCGGCTGGGGGTAATCCATTGGTTGCTGTTGGTGGTGGTGCATTCGTACTCACTTCCCCTAACAGAGAGACTTTCAGAACTCCTGGTAATTTAGCTATACTAGGGACAATTTTATCTTTTACCAGTTGCTGTAAATTATCAATCTTCCCAGAAGAACTTTCAATGGCATAGCTAACAGCCGCTGATTCGTTCAGATTCAAAGGGATGATTTTTTTAGTGGCATTCTTAGGTAGATTTAATTGATTAACGATCTGAGAAATTTTATTAGTCGCAGTTTCTAAATTTGTACCCACCACAAAAGAGGAAACTACAGCAGTTTGACCAGGATAAGTTGATGAACGAATATCCTCAAGTCCCACCAGTGATTTGAGACTTTCCTCCAGTGGTTTAGTGAGTTTTTCTTCCGTATCTAGGGCTGATGTTAAAGGTGCTTGGACATTTACCACCACTACCGGAAAGGTGATATCTGGAAATAAAGCATATTTGAGGGAACTCAAGGCCAGGACACCAGCTACCGCTATACCTATCCAAAAACACACCGTCAACCAAGAAAACTTAATCGCTAATTTGGAAATATTGAAGCTTTCGCGGGCAGATTCTGAGTTATTAGTCTTTACCATCTGATAAAATTATTATCTTAGTCATTAGTCATTAGTCATCGGTCTTTTGATCACTGACAACTGACAGGTTAGTATAGAACTTCTAGGGTGAAAATGGTTGTAGAGCTTTAGTCATTGTAAATCCTTAATCTTCTCGTTCCTTGTTCAAAGGATTCTAAGCAACACCATAATCTGTATATGGACGCTTATATGGTGGATGCAACCCCAACACAATATCTTCTTTAGGAACACCCATTTTTACTAACTCCTCAGCAGGATTTTGGTCTGTCAAATTCTGTTGTAACCAAATTTTGCCATCTTTAATATCAAAGTGCATGACACTACGATAAACTCGATGTAGTTCTTGCCAACCGACATTCATCCATTGGTAATGATCCCTTTGGGTATCAAAAATCAGTTGTAGTTCATCATCATCATCATCTTTGGCGTAACTAGTTAACAAAGTTTGAATATATTCTCGATATTTAGCTATTTTATCCATTTAAAAATTACCTCTTTCCTGGGTTCATAGACTACTAATGGTACTTGATATCTTTGTAGCGCAATTTGAGTAAATTCAAGTTGGAAAAATATTTCATAAGCATCTAAGGGAATCGCTAAGTACAGTATACGATTTGGTTCAATAGTTTCCAATGCTAGACGATAACTAAGGAACTGACCTAACGCAGCGTAAAAGTCTGTAATTGCCGAAGGATTGAGAAAACTTTTGATTTCTACAGCTATTTTCTCACCTGCTTTTTCGGCAGCAAGTAATTTCTGGGCAGCTAAATCAATCTGAAAATTAACATCACCAAATTTAAATTTTAGTGGATCATCTGTAATCACCCACTGTTCTTTTTCTAAAGCTTTTTTTACTGATTCATGAAAAATATCTTTGGCAGACACGGATAACATTAAATTCTTGGATCTTAGTATTCTATACTATTTGTAGTCAAAGGAAAATAGTTTCTAAATTTCTCATTCTCATGTCAACTTTGATCTTAGTCCCCCAGGGAGCAGAATATCAAGCCGTCTGTCGCGGATTAAGTCGCGTCCCCAGTTCCCAAGCCAAGGTATTAGCGATACCAATGGGAATCGAACCAGTGCGGAAATATTTACAACAATTCACCCATGGTCAAGCAAATCGGATGCTGATGATGGGTTTGTGCGGTAGCTTGAGCCAAAAATATCAAATTGGAGATATTGTTTTATATCAAAATTGTCTTTATCAAGGAAATCTGCAAGAGGGCAATAATTCCTTCACCGCAGATATACATAATCAACTTGGTGATCGTGTATCTTTAGTCAAAGGGTTAACGAGCGATCGCCTCTTATATAAAGCCACAGAAAAACGCCAGTTATATGAACAATCCGGTGCTGACGTTGTAGATATGGAAGGATACGCTTTTCTAGAATTTTTCCAGCAACCAGTTTCTCCACAGGTACAAATAGCCATCCTGCGAGTAGTTAGCGATGATGCTCATCATGACATCCCCAATATCACATCAGCCATTGGTGCAGACGGTTCATTACAACCTTTACCCTTAGCTTGGGAATTCATCCGTCAACCCCTAGCAGCGACTCGATTAATTACAGGTTCACTAAAAGGACTCAAAACTTTAACAGCAGTCACACAATTATTATTTACTCCTAACAAGATCCCCGACTTCTCTAAGAAGTCGGGGATCTGATTCTGATGAATATTCTCAAACCTGAGAAATATCTTTTACGCTTGAGCCAAATTGACTTTAACAATCACATCATTAAAATCTTTATCACCACCACCACGTAAATCCTCAAAACCAAAGGTATTATCACCTAACATCCGCACATGATCTACACCATCTGAGTTCGCACCCAAGAAGGTAAAGTAAATATCTGGATTATTATTAGGATTACTATCAAGTAGGGCATCAGGTGTACCATTCACAACAAGAAATGGTACATATATAGAGCCACCTTGAAGCGTATTATTGAAATTTGCCGTTCCACCGTTGTTCACAGCTAAATTAATGTCAGAAACACGACCATTAATAGCTGCTTGAACATAGCCATTTTGTCCTGGGAGAATATCAGCCGTACCATCTCCATTGGTATCAATACCGCCGTTCTCATCAACTACGCGATAAAAACCAATGAAATTGTTGTAACTTGCTTCTCGGTTAACCGTAAAACTAGCGGTTACTGCACCAGTAATACCCCGTAAATCTAGAGATTCACCTTGTGGTTTATTTTGCAGAGATGTCCCCAAAGCTGTAGCGCGATCACTTGCCTGAATTGTTAACGGAAAATCCTCAAAGCCGCTAGGATTACCAGAACCATCTTCCCAATCTAGGGAATACTGATCAGATCCCAAATCTGTAATCTTGAGATTAGCAGGGTTGGCAAACAGGACATTGCCAATAGAGGTGTTATTACTCAGTACAGAATCGGTTGAACCGTCTTTAACCAAGTAGAATCTCAAATTGTCATTGGAGTTAAATCTTAATAACCTGTCCAGGCTAGTAGGATCAAATCCAGCAGGAAGATTAGTAAGGGTAGAGAAAACTACCTGACCTTTTGCTAATGCTTTTTCTGCATAACCCGCTTCATCGGGGGCAATACCATCAACTTTACCAGACGCATCATCAACAGTAAATACTCCAATTTCATTGCGACCGGAATTTGGTCCTGTTAATTTTACTTCCAGTGTTGCTTTGCCGTTGTTGCCTTTGATATTGAAGACATTATCACTAACTAGCGTTAGGAAATCGCTAACAGTGCCGGTGCCAGTGGAAGTTGGATTAACATCAGGTGTACCAGCAGATGTGGCAGCAGGAGTTCCGAAGATCACATAGGCTTCACCTGCTTGAGAATTAGCCAAGGGAGCGCCAATAATCAAATCATTAACACCATCACCATTGACATCTCCAGCACCACTGACTGACTGACCTAAGTTACTATTTTCAAGACCGTCAATGATAAAGCCTTTTTCACCATCGTACTCAGGTGTATCGAAAATTGAGAGTTCAAAGGTAGAGCCAAAGCCTTGCTTGCTACCATAAATGACATAGGCTTGTCCAGCATTATTAGTAGCTTTCTTTGCCCCAATGATGATGTCATCAATACCATCATCGTTAAAATCTCCTAAACCACTGACAGACCAGCCGGAGTTGTCAAAGGGGGCAATACCGTTGATGGTAAAGCCATTGCTGCCATTAAGGTTAGCAAGATTGATGCTAGAACTAAAACCGTTTTTGTTACCAAAGACTACATAGCTTCTGCCAGCCAGTTCTTTGTTATTGGGATTGCCATTTCTTGCACCTATAATTAGGTCACCGATGCCGTCACCGTTGATATCTCCAGCTTTGCTAACAGAGAAGCCTGATTGCTCACCTGCTTGTCCGTTGATGATCAAACCACTGCTAATACTGAGGTTGGAGACGTTGATAATATTGGAAGTAGGGGGATTTTGGGGGTCAGTCTTCCGTCCATAAATAACAAAACTTCTTCCAGAATTATCGCCATTGGTGTTAGCAGAAGGCGCACCAAAAATGATGTCATCAATTCCATCACCGTTGATATCGCCAGCGTCACTCAGGGAATATCCCAGGTTATTTAGGTCAGTTTCATCACTGATGATTTTTAAACCTAAGCCGCCAATATTGGCAAGGTTTAAGCTGGAATCAAAACCATCTTTTTTGCCAAAGATAACATAGGCTTCTCCTTTACCAGGAGTTCCGTCATCATGAAGATTTGTGGCACCAATTAATAGGTCTTTGATGCCATCATCATTAAAGTCGCCGGCACTGCTAACAGCCCAACCTGCAAGATAATCAGATTGAATACCTTGGATGCTAAAACCCTGGCTAGATTCAAGGTTGGAGAGTTCGATGGGATTACTAAAATAGTTGGACTCTTTGCTACCAAAGATGACATAACCAGCCCCGGAATTATTTCCATTGATGTCCGAAAAGGGTGCGCCAATGGCTAGATCATCAACTCCATCACCGTTAATATCCCCAATATTGCTAACGGAATGGCCTGAGTCATCACCTTCTCCTGCCCCATTAATCACAAAGCCTGTAGTCCCATTGAGAGTGGTAGGGTCTATAACTTGTTTAAAGTTCTCTTTGCTGCCAAAGACCACATAGGTTTTTCCAGAGCTAAATCTATCATTAGCATCACTAAAAGGTGAGCCAATGACTACATCCCCAATTCCATCACCGTTAATATCACCGGCATTGCTAACTGAGTAGCCTAATTGATCATCACTTGCACCGCTGATGACAAAACCATCATTGTTGGGTGTGGGTGTAATTTGGCCAGTTAGAGGATCTACAAGGCTAGTTTCGCCAGTTACAGGATCTATAATGGTGAGAAATGAGGTTTCAATAGGTGTGGGAGTTCCAGTGGAGGTGGTGGTTACATTAGAACTAATATCTTGTGTGTCGGTGGTGTCTACAGTGGAAGTGGTATTTTCAAGGGGAGCGGTATCTTCTGTGGAAGTAGTGTCTACAGTGGAACTGATATCTTCAATGGGAGTGGTGTCTTCAATGAGAGTGGTATCTTCGAGTGTAGTGACGTTAATATCTGGTTCCATGATGGTTTAGTGTTATTGGTTTTTTTCAATGTTTGATAAATTTCGGTTACAGCAAAGTCGGTGTAATAGGTCGTTCTTGCGTTAGTTACACAAATATTTGCTATAAATCTGCGTTAAGAAATAGCTCTAGGCTGTAGTTGAGTTGCTAGAGTTGCTGTTCATGATAATAATGGATAGAATTTCATACCCCAGGGGGAAATATGCGTGTTTGTCTCTAAATTTGAGTAGTTAGAGTAACTGAGGATGGAAATAGGGGAATAGTAGTTAATGCCCTGGTATGTTGAATCTTCTCTGGACTGTAGTTGAGTGGCCAGAGTTGGTATAGATAATTTTTTCGAGATGGTCAGATGAGGTTAAGTTCTATGCGAGATTAAACCTTCACTATATCCATACTCATATACAAAAGTTTTCACCTCTTATGATCAAATCCAGGTCTATTTAAGACTTGGGTTTTTGCCGACGACACCCAAAGGAAGAAAGATGCTGAAGTTTATGCCTGATTTGATTTAAGGACTTTTAGCTTTTCACTAACGAGAAAGTTTACTTTGATTGCCCGAAAACAGTATAGCCTGGATATTGTGCTATTAGTTGTGAAGTTTTTGTGAACTTGAGGTCAATAACACGCACATTTCTGAGTTTGGCTTTTATCATTGGCTGTAAACATCATAATCAGATTTAGTCTGCGGTATGATACTTGATGTCAATGGGAAAAATTTCTCTTCCCTGTTCTCAAGTCCCGCTTCCTATAACTTAATCCCTAATTGTTAATGTCCAATCCGGACTTCTTTTAAATATTCTGACTACTTTTGATCTACTGTCTTTACCAGTAATCCTAATGTGTGGTTAATGCTGGGGCTGGTGTTTAATGGGTAAAAATGGGAATTTTAGGAAAAAATGTCTGCTACTGGTTGTCAAGGGGGTAAACTCTGGGAGAAGGAGTCAGGAGTCAGGAGTCAGGAGTCAGGAGAAGGAGTCAGGAGTCAGGAGTCAGGAGTCAGGAGAAGGAAGAAGGAGAAGGAGAAGGAGAAGGAGAAGGAGAAGGAGAAGGAGAAGGAGAAGGAGAAGGAGAAGGAGAAGGAGAAGGAGAAGGAAGAAGAGGAAAATTTCTTTCTCTGCTGCTTTTGCTTCTCATGCTTTGTTATTTGGCATATACTCTACCTTTCCATGCACCTCCACGACCTTGCCAATGTTGCAATGCTGAATCTAGCGTCATACAAGTATACATAAAGGCAATAATAGGTAAAGTAAAAGCGAAAGCGGGGGGACATTTGTAAAAGCGAGTAATTGGGAAGTAGGCAAAAGTCATTAGCAGGTATCCGATGAAAGAGGTGAGGGTAATGGTCCAATTCCCGAATACCAGTCCTAAAATAATTCCTATGGGTGGGATTATGTAAACTAAGGTCATTCCTAAGAGGCTACCGATGAGGAGAAAAGGGGAGTAATTTAGTTGTGTGTAAGCACTTCTGGCGACCATATCCCAGATTGTTTTGAGGGAATCGTAGGGGCGTAAGCTATAGGTTAAGGTGCTGAGTCCTAACCAGATTTTTCCGTTGGTTGATTTGACTGCTTTGGCTAGGGAACAGTCATCAATTAGGGCTTGACGAATTATTTGCAGTCCACCAATTCTATTTAGGGCTTCTTGTTGAATGAGAATACAACCTCCGGCTGCGGCGGCGATCGCTTTTTTGGGATTATTTACCCAGGAAAATGGATAGAGTTTTTGGAAGAAGAAGACGAAGGCGGGTATTAATAGTTGTTCCCAAAAGCTTTGACAGCGTAATCGTACCATGATGGATACGAGGTCTAATTTCTGGGCTTCGGCTTTGGCAACTAGGCGGCGGAGGTTACTGGGATGATGTTCTATATCTGCGTCGGTAAGTAAAAAATAGTCGGGTTTTAATTGGCTGGCTGTTTGTATACCTTGTTCCATTGCCCATAATTTGCCTGTCCAACCCGGAGGTAATGGGGGGCTGGAGACAATATGCAATTGCTGGGTTTTGTCGAGGGCGTAGGCTACTCCTTGGGCAAAGTTGGCTGTACCGTCGCTACTTTGATCGTCTACTAAGAAGATGGTGAAGTTACCAGGATAGTCTTGCAGGAGGAGCGATCGCAAGCTAATGGGAATGACATCGGCTTCATTGCGGGCGGGAATGATTACGCACACTGTCGGTAAGGTGTTTTTATCAATATCTTTGTCTGGCATTGCTTCTAATTGGTGATTAATTTGCCAAAATTGCCCCCAAAATAAGATTAAAAATAACCAAATGACTAAGGATAGAAGGGTCAAAGTCAATATAATTGTTGCCATAATTGTCGCTGGACTCCCATTTAAAACTTAAAAACAAATTTAATTATCACTGACTTGGATAGAATACAATGTCTGCTGATTTTGGGGAAGAATTTTCTCGTAATTCGGTTATGTTATTTAAATATTATTTTGGTGCTGAGGTAGGTATTTGATGCAAACACAAGATAGAACAAAAGTCAAGCAAGTTATTGATGCGATCGCCGCCAGTCAAAAACATCTCCTTTCTATTCAAAATCCCGATGGTTATTGGTGGGCGGAGTTAGAATCTAATGTTACCATCACTTCGGAAGCTGTTTTACTGCATAAGATTTGGGGAACTGACAAAATCAGACCTTTACATAAAGCTGAAAATTATCTCCGTTCTCAACAGCGAGAACATGGAGGTTGGGAATTATTTTATGGTGATGGTGGAGATTTAAGTACAACTGTAGAGGCTTATATGGCTTTGAGGTTGTTAGGTGTACCCGCTACA
The DNA here is from genome assembly GCF_009711935.1 of Dolichospermum sp. UHCC 0259. Taxonomy (GTDB): domain Bacteria; phylum Cyanobacteriota; class Cyanobacteriia; order Cyanobacteriales; family Nostocaceae; genus Dolichospermum. The sequence goes on from NZ_VIKX01000078.1 coordinate 48,637, forward strand.
GATCCCGCAATGGTAAAAGCGAAATCCCTGATTTTAGCTAAAGGTGGTATTAGCAAAACTCGGATTTTTACCAAGTTACATCTAGCTTTAATTGGCTGTTATAATTGGCGCGGGCTTCCTTCTTTGCCACCTTGGGTAATGTTACTACCCGATAATTTTTTCTTCAATATTTATGAACTTTCGAGTTGGGCGCGTTCTAGCACTGTCCCATTATTAATTGTCTTTGATCAGAAACCAGTCTTTAAAATTGATCAGCCAATTAATTTAGATGAATTATATGCTGAAGGTGTAGAAAATGTAGTTTGGCAATTACCAAAAAATGGTGATTGGTCAGATATATTTAACATCCTTGATGATGGGTTTAAATTAGCAGAAAGTCTCAATTTTGTTCCTTTTAGAAATGAAGGAATTAAAGCCGCAGAAAAATGGATTTTAGAACGTCAAGAAGTTACAGGTGATTGGGGGGGAATTATTCCCGCTATGTTAAATTCTCTGTTAGCGTTAAAGTGTTTAGATTATGATGCTAACGATCCAATTATCGAACGGGGTTTAAAAGCAGTTGATAATTTTGCCATTGAAACAGAAAATAGTTACTGTGTCCAACCTTGTGTTTCTCCTGTATGGGATACTGCTTGGGCGATTCGGGCTTTAATAGATTCAGGTTTTGCCCCAAATGATCCGGCTATTGTTAAAGCTGGAGAATGGTTAATAGATAAGCAAATTCTCGATTATGGTGATTGGAATGTCAAAAACAAGCAAGGGAAACCCGGTGCTTGGGCGTTTGAATTTGAAAATCGTTTTTATCCAGATGTGGATGATTCTGCTGTGGTTGTCATGGCTTTACATCAAGCAAAATTACCAAATGAGGAACTGAAAAAACAAGCTATTGATAGGGCTTTAAATTGGATTGCGACGATGCAATGTAAACCAGGAGGTTGGGCGGCTTTTGATATTGATAATGATCAAGAATGGCTTAATGCTGTCCCCTATGGTGATTTGAAAGCCATGATTGATCCCAATACGGCTGATGTCTCAGCTAGAGTATTAGAAATGTTGGGGGCTTGTAATTTATCAATTCAACCAAATAATTTACAAAGGTCTTTAGATTATCTTGTGAAAGAACAAGAAACAGCAGGTTGTTGGTTTGGACGGTGGGGTGTAAATTACATTTATGGAACTAGCGGCGTTTTATCAGCTTTGGCTTTAATTAATCCTGTAAAATATGCTGTAAATATTAATCAAGGTGTCAATTGGTTAGTGAAAGTCCAAAATTCTGATGGTGGTTGGGGGGAAACTTGTTTTAGTTACAATGACCCTAATTTAAAAGGAAAAGGTGACAGTACAGCATCCCAAACAGCATGGGCTTTAATTGGGTTAATAGCAGCAGGTGAAGCAACGGGTAAATTAGCTCTTGATACTATTGAAAAGGGAATTAATTACCTATTAGAAACACAAAAATATGATGGTACTTGGGATGAGATTTACTTTACTGGGACGGGTTTTCCTTGCCATTTTTATTTGAAGTATCACCTTTATCAACAGTATTTTCCTTTAATGGCTTTAGGACGATATCAAGCGATACGTTAGTAATAGAAAACATCAAAAAAAATAGATCCCCGACTTCTTTGAGAAGTCGGGGATCTGAAATCTCACTTTAGATATATCTCTATCTATTTCTTTAGCATGAAGTTAAGTTAGTGGTTAAAGTCTAGACTAGAGTAAATTTACCATTTTCTGAATTAGGATACTCAGGTTTTAAACTATTTACGCATAATTATTCTGTTATTGTTTTGAATACTGGAGATAAAAAAATGGAATATACCGAGTTTATAACCCATGTACAAAGTTTAGCTCAATCGGAATTTCGTGAAGAAGCAGAAGTTGCTACTCGTGCTACCTTGGAAATTATTAAAAAAATTATTCCTAGTGATGAAAGAAAAGAATTAGCAGCACAAATACCCCAGGAATTGAGAGAATATTTACATGGAGGTGAAACAGAACCTATTCAATCTTTGAATTTACAAGAATTTATTGAATGTATCAGTGATAAAGAACAGGTAGAACCCACGATAGCTGCTATTCACGTGCGGGCTGTTTTTGCTGTTGTCCAACTTGCGGTTTCTCCAGAAAATTTTCGCAAATTTTATAACTATTTCTCTCATGATTATGAGGAATTATTTACTATCTCACTTGCTTAGTTAAAAGATATTTGCAAGGGGAATATTTAAAAATACTCGATTTCTCTAAGAAGTCGGGTATTTTTTTTGTTTACTAAACATTGAAAATGAATTATTATAGGTAAGAAATCATCAAAATTAAACAAAACTTACGCAACTGGCACATTGGTAGGGTGCGTCAGATATCAACGATGTGTTTATTTGCAAGATTTATGCAGTCTGACGCACCCTACAACAGATTTTTAGTGTGACACTTACGTAACCTCTATTAAAGTTAATTTCGGGAATTATGCTGACTTTTACTCAACGTCACCCACCTAATGATGATACTATAGTTACTTTCACTCTTCCACTAACTGCGGAAGAACGAACTCGTAGCCGCCATAAATTTATATTAGCAGATGGTCAGGAGGTTTTTTTGCGTTTAGTTAGAGGTACGGTGTTAAAAGATGGCGATATTCTCACAGATGAAACTGAAAGTATTTATATGAGAATTATTGCTAAACCTGAAGCTGTTTTAACTATATTAGCAGAAATTCCTTTATTATTGAGGGCTGCGTATCATTTAGGAAATCGTCATATTCCTGTGGAAATTACTTCTACTTATTTACGTTTATCTCCAGATCCGGTTTTAGCTGCTATGTTGACACAATTGGGGTTAGAAATTAAAGAGGAAGTTGTACCTTTTCAACCAGAATTAGGGGCTTATGGAAATCACTCTCACGCATAGCCATTTTTTGGCGATTTTACAATTAGCAAGTCCAGCTTTACCTGTTGGTGCTTATGGCTATTCGGAAGGGTTGGAAATGTTGGTGGAAAATGGGACTATTTCTAATATTGAAAATCTCCAAGATTGGCTAAAATCTGAGTTGATTTATGGCTCAATTCGTCTAGATGGGGCGATAATGGTGAGGGGTTTTTATGCGGCTAAAAGCGATGATATCCAGGCTTTAAAGCGGTGGAATTTATGGTTGTCAGCGGCGAGGGATACAGAGGAATTACGGGCTGCTAGTTGGCAAATGGGACGTTCTCTGATGCAATTATTGGGGAAGCTAGAACCGGATATTTTGCCTGTTGTCAATGCTGTGGGTTATCCTGGCAATTATGCGATCGCTTTTGCTATAGCTTGCGCTCATTGGGATATAAATATTCAAGCTGCTTTATTAGCCTATTTACACAGTTGGGCGAATAATTTAATTACTGCTGGTATCAAAATTATTCCCCTGGGACAAACTGCGGGACAGGAGTTATTACTGAGTTTACAACCTTTATTAATTACTACTGTGGGGGAAATTTTGATAATGGCAGATGATGATTTAGGATGTTGTAATTGGGGTTTATCTTTAGCGAGTATGCAGCACGAAACCCAATATACTAGGTTGTTTAGGAGTTAAGAATTATGACGGCTTTACGGGTAGGAGTTGCTGGTCCTGTGGGTTCGGGGAAAACGGCTTTGGTAGATGCTTTGTGTAAGGGTTTACGGGAAAAATATCAGTTAGCGGTGGTGACAAATGATATATATACTCAAGAGGATGCTCAGTTTTTAGTGCGTTCTCAGGCTTTGTCAAGCGATCGCATTTTAGGCGTAGAAACAGGAGGTTGTCCCCATACTGCTATCCGTGAAGATGCTTCCATGAATTTAGCCGCAATTGAACAATTAGAAGAAAAATTTACCAATTTAGATTTAGTCTTTTTAGAAAGTGGTGGAGATAATTTAGCTGCTACTTTTAGTCCTGAATTAGTAGATTTAACAATTTATGTCATTGATGTGGCTGCTGGTGATAAAATTCCCCGTAAAGGTGGACCAGGCATTACTAAATCTGATTTATTAGTGATTAATAAAACCGATCTTGCTCCCTATGTCGGTGCTGATTTGAATGTCATGGAAAGAGACGCGAAAAAAATGCGCGGTGATAAACCTTTTATTTTTACAAATCTGAAAACTCAAGTTGGTTTAGGAGATGTGATTCAGTTTGTGAATGCAGCTATTTGTTAACTGTCTGAATCAGGATTTATGGCTTTCGCCACACTTCGCTATCAGGATTAAAGGACTTTTATGAAGTTAGCTTGTGATTAATTTATTTTCAAACACAAATACAGATTTATCATGATTCTAAATCGTTGATTAATTCTTCTATAGCTTTGCTTTTTAGCTCTTTATTAGGGAGAAAATAAAACACTTTTTTTAAAGTTTCTATATCTGCATTTTTAAGAAACCAATCATCACTGGGATGTAGTTTTTCACTCTCCCCCCACTTTCGAGAGTTTATAGGGTAGGTAGAAGTAGG
>NZ_VIKX01000079.1:0-428 GCF_009711935.1 Dolichospermum sp. UHCC 0259
AATCAGAACCGCAACAAGCAACGGTTCAACAGCAATTTCACAACTCATCAGAATCGCAACAGCCCTACGTTCAACAGCAGAAGCAGGGGGAAAGAGAACAGGCTTTTGCCGTGAGCGTAAACCGAACGGGAGCAGGGGGAATGTCTCCTTCCTCGCTGACGTGGAACAAAGTGGAACAGAGGTCACAACCTAGCGCTTCTTTAAGTGGCTTATATGCAGGTGGAGTACAATTGCCGTTTGAATATCCCGTTGTGCCTCCTTTCCCTGCACAACAGTCTGTTTTTAAATCTAGTACCAAGATCGAACAACAACTAGAAGGGCAACAATTAACCGCTCAACAGACTCAATTTACACCACGGTTACAACCAGAGCTTATCCAGAACGACAGAATCAAATTCGCTTTTAACGCCACTGGTAAAGATAAAAAC
>NZ_VIKX01000079.1:449-884 GCF_009711935.1 Dolichospermum sp. UHCC 0259
GATCAACACAGTCCAACTACGGGTGAACGTAGACAACTTGCTAGAACTGGAGAAGAAAGCGTTAGAGTTAAACTTCAGCGATCGCTTGATAAGGCAACCCACGACTGTCCAACGATGCCAGAATTAATAGAGAAAGCGCAGAAAGACGATATTAGTATCTGCATCAACTATACTCATACAGGCAAGGTTAAAGGCATTAGTTACAAACTTGATGGTGTGGCTTTTAGCGGTACACATTTAGGTAAAGCATACACTTTTCCAGGTTTACAAAAGCATCGGAATGTAAGTTATATTCCCAAGCGGGATGATAAACGCATCCAAAAACTGATGGAACAAAATGTTGAAAATAACACATTGACAGTTTCTCCACTACTGGATGACAACGACATTCAAATCGAGAAAACTGTTGACGACTCAACAACACAAGCAAAAGAG
>NZ_VIKX01000007.1:0-8214 GCF_009711935.1 Dolichospermum sp. UHCC 0259
CCCCCACTTCCCCTACTCCCCCCACTCCCCCTACTCTTCCCCCGGCTCTAGGATACGTTGGAAAAGATAACCAGTACCTCTAGCGGTGAGAATTAGTTCAGGGTTGCTGGGATCATCTTCTAATTTTGCCCGTAATCGGGAAATATGTACATCCACAACGCGAGTATCTACATGGCGTTCAGGAGTATATCCCCATACCTCTTGCAGAATTTCTGAACGGGAAAAAGCTTCACCTGAGCGACTAACTAACAATTCTAATAAGCTAAATTCCATCCCGGTTAAGCGAATCCGCTCATCACCTTTATAAACTTGACGCTTATTTGTATCAATTTTGATGGTGCTAACATGAATCACCCCAGAACTAGGAATCCCATTTGCACCAGTTTTGTCTACCCGTCGCAATACTGAACGAATCCGCGCTTCTAGTTCTTTGGGGGAGAAAGGTTTAACGACATAATCATCAGCACCCAATTCTAACCCGGTGATGCGATCGGCGACATCTCCCAGTGCAGTGAGCATAATAATGGGGACATCCGATTCTTTGCGTAATTCTTGACAAACGCCATAACCATCCAGTTTTGGCATCATGACATCTAAAACTACCAGGTCTGGTTCAGCTTTGCGAAATATTTCTAAAGCTTCCTCACCGTCTCCTGCTGTCACTACATCGTAGCCAATCATGGAAAGGCGTGTTTCCAAAATCCGCCGAATGCTGGCTTCGTCGTCTACTACTAGGATTTTTTCTTTATGACTTTCCAAGTTTTGTCATGCTCCTTAACTAAAATTTTTCATGATTAATTTTAAATATCATAATATTAAGATATCATTACTCTGAATTGATTTGGAAAGAGCTTCCAACTATTACTATTATTAAATTTCAGTTTTTTCCCAGAATTAATCAAAAATTAAGATTATTATCTAAAATTTAAGTATGGCAAAGCCAAAAACCATTTATATCTGTAGTAATTGTGCGGCGGAATTCTCCCAATGGTTCGGAAAATGCTCAAATTGTGACACTTACGACTCTTTAGTTGAGCAGAATATTAGCTCTTTTCTGGGGGATATACCTAGCCGGGGTGGGGTGGGAAATTGGCAAGCTGGAGGTCATAGTAAATCTCATGGTAAACCAGCTAAAGCTAGATCCTCGCTGACTTTTGACCAAATTAGCGATCGCCAAATTGCTCGTTGGGAGTCCGGTTATGGCGAATTAGATCGAGTTTTAGGCGGGGGTGTTGTTCCTGGTTCAATGGTATTAATTGGTGGTGATCCTGGTATCGGTAAATCTACTTTACTACTACAAGTATCTAACCAATTAGCACAAAAATATCGCATTCTCTATATTACTGGAGAAGAATCTGGACAACAGGTAAAATTGCGGGCTTCTCGCTTGGGAATGTCCAAATCTCCCCTTGTCGTCACAGAAGATCATCAAAACAAAGATCCGCAAGCACCGGTGACAAATCCTGAACAACCCGTAAATCCTGATAGTATAGGCGCGGATTTATATGTATTGCCAGAGACGGATTTAGAAGAAATTTTGCGAGAAATAGATTCTTTGAAGCCCAATGTGGCGGTAATAGATAGTATTCAAACAGTATTTTTACCAGCTTTGACATCAGCACCGGGTTCAGTGGCACAAGTCAGGGAATGTACCGCAGCCTTGATGAAGGTGGCAAAACATGAAGATATTACGATGTTAATTGTTGGTCATGTTACCAAAGAAGGCACGATTGCCGGACCGCGAGTATTAGAACACTTAGTTGATACTGTATTGTATTTTGAAGGCGATCGCTTTGCTTCCCACAGATTATTAAGAACTGTAAAAAACCGTTTCGGAGCAACCCACGAAATTGGTATATTTGAAATGGTGTCCCAAGGATTAAGGGAAGTTGATAATCCTTCTGAATTATTTTTAGGCAATCGTGATGATCCTGCCCCCGGTACAGCTATTGTAGTGGCTTGTGAAGGAACAAGACCCATAGTAGTAGAGTTACAAGCTTTAGTTAGTCCTACAAGTTATCCCTCTCCTCGTCGAGCAGCTACAGGGATAGATTATAATCGGTTAGTGCAAATCCTCGCCGTATTAGAAAAGCGTGTGGGTATTCCTATGTCCAAATTAGATTCCTATGTTGCTTCTGCGGGGGGATTAAATGTAGAAGAACCAGCAGTAGATTTAGGAATTGCCGTTGCCATAGTTGCCAGTTTCCGCGATCGCATCGTTGATCCTGGTACAGTGTTAATTGGAGAAGTAGGATTAGGGGGACAGGTGCGATCGGTTTCCCAAATGGAACTACGATTAAAGGAAGCAGCAAAACTGGGATTTAAAAGAGCGATCGTTCCTAAAGGCACAAAATTTCCTGAAATTGGCATAGAGATATTACCAGTAGGTAAAGTCATAGATGCAATTATTGCGGCTGTTCCTCATCAGGAATTGACAGAAGAAGATTTAGAACCTGATGGGGATGAATAACTATACTAAAAATGGTTGAGACATAGACTTTTGCAAGATTACGAAAAACCCAGATGTGTAAGGGTTTAGCAGTGCTAAACCCCTACCTTTATAATCAAACAATTAAGCCGTCTTGAGTATGATTTAATTTTAACAAAAACCTGTTCCTTGGCATTTTTGGCATTTGGATGATCTGCGTGAACCGTGAGGTTGGATTCTCCCTGTACCTTGACATGAAGAACATTCAACTTTCTCTTCTTTGTTGTCGGAACTGTGAGTATTTTCAATGTCTGGTGATTTTTCATTAGCCATGATTTTGCCTTTATTTACTATCTTGCGTCCTCAGTATGAGGAAATTCGGGCTTTTCACGTTGCATCACGATTTTTATTTGGTTCAGTGGCACGAAATGAAGCTACGCCTAGTAGTGATATTGACTTATTGGTTGAATTTTCTAAACCCGTCGGTATGTTTACTTTTGCGCGGCTACAAATTTATCTGGAAAAATTGTTAGGTTGTGCAATTGATTTAGGTACACCGGACTCCCTCAAGCCTGTATTTAAACGATGTTGTCATAGCTGAGGCAAAACGTGTCTTCTAGCGATCGCTTTCTAAAATATCCTCTAAACTAGGGATCGCATTCTCCATAACCACAGACAAGCGATCGCACGGGCGCATCTAAGGCTTGGGGGATGCGGAAAAAACAGGAGAAAACAGCTCGTCAAAGCGACCATTAACCCAAGCCAATCGTAGATGTAACAAATGGTTAAAACCAGGTTCGCTCCAACGCATACCAACACCTTTAAAACGTTGCTGAATTAACCACTTACAAGCACTTTCTACCATACCGCTACCCAAAGGTAAACCTAATTCCTTATAACGCTGATAGTTGATATGTGACTGATGTGTAAGAAGATAATTATGAACATTGGTTAAAGTTCTGCGAACATCAGATGAAAATCCGCGAAATTGAATAGTTTCAGCTAAGGAATGTGAATTAAATAAAGTGTAAAAGTAGGGTGTGTTAGCGACAGCGTAACGCACCATTTCAGTTTAAATAAGAATTGCAGGTTATTAAATTTGCGTTCCTAAGTTATAATTCAAAGCAGATACAAAGAGTAATATGATCATGGATAGACTAGAGTTTCCAGTGGAATACAGCTTTGATATTGATAGCAATATGGTAATTGCTACCATACCCCAACTCAATTATATTTCTTCCTTTGGGAAAGACTTTGCTGAAGCAGAGAAAAATGTTACCGAGGCAGTATTAGCTTATTTAGAAGCATTAGAAAAACGTGGCTTACCTATTCCCAAAATTGAGAAAAATTCTGGAACATTTTTAATTATTGAGTTAGTTTCATGAGCGATAAATTATCTGCTATTACTCCTGAAAAAGCATTATCTAAAAATGGGAAATAAAGCAATGTATCTATTCAATTTCCAACAAATAGACGCACCCAAACAAATCAAGCGAGTATTACAAGCAATGAATTGTAAATTTTAAATAAATTTATGATTCATAAGTAAAATCTGTTAAAACAGAATATAATTTAATATATGTTATGGAGGTAATTATGTCTAATCTATCCTTAGAACACAATCAATTTAAACAAACCCTGAAAGAAGTAATAATAGAGCTTTTTTCTGAAAACAAAGAGGAATTTTCAGCTTTATTTACAAAAATAATTGAAGATATTGCTTTATCAAAAGCTGTTGAAAAAAGAGAATTAACAGATAGAGAAACGATAGAAGATCCATTATTGAATGTTATTGGTATTCTTTCAGGAGAACCAGTATCAATATATAATATTGATGAAGAATTCCAATACCTTTCCATAGGGACAGACAAGAATGCCTATCCCACAAATTAACTAACTTTGAGCAATACCTTCTTCCCGTGCGGCTTGTTGGACAGCAGCAGCCACAGCAGTAGCAACACGCTTATCAAAGACAGAAGGAATAATATGTTCCCGATTCAAATCCGAGGGTTTAACTAAAGATGCGATCGCACTAGCAGCTTCCAAACACATAGCAGTAGTAATCGTCCTAGCCCGACAATCTAAAGCCCCACGAAACACCCCAGGAAACGCCAGGACGTTATTGATTTGGTTGGGGTAGTCACTCCGACCCGTAGCCATCACAGCAACGTTTTTAGGGGCTAATTCGGGTTGAATTTCGGGAATGGGATTAGCCATTGCAAACACAATTGCATCCTTCGTCATTCCCTGTACCATTTCCGGTGTTAAAACTCCCGGTGCGCTGACACCAATGAACACATCTGCACCTTGAACTGCACCAGCTAAAGTTCCTTGGGCTTTAACCGCAAACTCCAGTTTTTCAGCGGTTAAATCAGTGCGATTAGTGGAAATAATCCCCTTAGAATCACACATCAAAATGGTTTCTGCACCAGCTTTGCGGAGTAACCGAGCGATCGCTACCCCAGCCGCACCAGCACCATTAATGACAATGCGGATGTCTGCAATGGATTTCTGCACAAGTTTCAGAGAATTAAACAAAGCAGCCAAGGTAACAATAGCTGTACCATGTTGGTCATCATGAAAAATGGGGATATTTAATTCTGCTCGCAGTCTTTTTTCAATTTCAAAACAGCGGGGTGCAGCGATATCTTCCAAATTCACACCACCAAATACCGGGGCGATATTTTTAACTGCTTTGACAATTTCATCTGTATCTTGAGTGTCCAAACAGATAGGAAAAGCATCCAGTCCAGCAAATTCCTTAAACAGCATCGCTTTTCCTTCCATCACGGGTAAAGCCGCAGCCGGTCCCAAATTGCCCAAACCTAAGACTGCACTACCATCAGTGACGATCGCCACCGTGTTTTGTTTGATAGTCAGATTATATACTTCCTCTGGATTTGCAGCGATCGCCTTACAAATGCGACCAACTCCAGGAGTATAAGCCATAGCTAAATCAGAAACACTTTTGAGGGGGATTCTGCTGACAATACTGATTTTGCCACCGCGATGTAAATTAAAGGTGCGGTCATAAACATCAATTACCTTAATATCAGGTAATTCCTTCACCGATTGCACAATAGTTTCCGCGTGTTCCGTACTCGCAGCATCAACTGTAATATCACGGATAGATTCTTGCCGAGTTTGTTCAATTAAATCAATTTGTCCCAGATTACCACCTGTCAGAGCGATCGCTTGAGTCACAGAAGCCAACATCCCCACCCGATTGGGAATTTGTAAGCGCAGGGTAACACTAAAACTAGAATTAGGAGTAAGATTTTCCATGTGAGCTAATCTCTATTTTAAATTTTAGATTTTATATTGTATTGCTACGGGAAATTTTATTTTCACAAAAAAACCGAGTTTAAGAATTTTTGAGCGCAGATGAATATGGATGAATTTGTGGATTTTCTCTTTTTGAGCAACAAACCCGTAGGGGCGCAGGCCCTGCGCCCAAAATTCTATTTCATTAAATCGAGAATTGCTGTAAGTTGCCGAAAAAGTCATAATAATCTAAAGCTTCCAAAATCCCCCAAGCATAATTTCCTTCAGCAAAGTAAATCTGTGGTAAACCGCGCAGCTTTTCCACTTCCTGACTGTGATTTCCCACAACAACGGCCAGAGTATTACCAGCTAACATAGATTCATCATTACCTGAAGCCCCAGCCACCAAAAACCGTTGAACAGGCAAACCCCATTTTAAAGCAGCATAACGAATAGCATCTCCTTTGGAAGCGCGAATAGGTACTAAATCAAGATACATATTATGGCTATAAACTCCTTTGACATGGAGGCCATGTTGACGCAGACGACGGATAATTTCTGGGACACTAGGTGATTTCGTCTCATCCACAAAATAGCTAATCTTAAACTTGCCTTGAGCATCAGCAGATTGCAATTCTACCCCAGGAATATCCTGCATGACTTTGCTAATTTCTGACCGTCGCCAATTATAGGCAATGTGTCTTTGCCAACTTGTATCTGTGACTATCTGCGGACCATAGTAAATAGAACTTCCTGCTGATGTAATCAGCAAATCTGGCATGGGAAAACGCCATTCCTCCAGCATACTTAAGGTACTTTTCAGACTGCGACCTGTGGCAATACCGACTCCAGTTGTATTCCCTTGATCACGAATCCTCTGAATTAACTTTGCTAAAGCTTCCCCATCACCTAATAGAGTATTATCAATTTCACACACCAAAAACCGATCAGCCGTTGGTAAGTGATTAGTCTCTGATATATTCCAATCAGGATGTTCATCTGCGGGAGATTTAACCAGCGGACTTAACAGAGATTGAATCCGTTTTTGGGGCAATAATCGGTGAACTTGTTCGAGATAATGTTCTACGTGACTATCCCACGAAAAATGTTGACAAACATTAATCATGCCATTTTTAGACCATTGTTGCCATTGTTCTGGATTTGTGAGAGCTATTCGCAGCGCATTTTGGATATCTTGAATATTTAAAGGATCAATCAATAATCCATTTTGACAAGCAGCGAGAATATCCCTTGGACCACCATCAGCCGTAGCAATGATCGGTACACCACAGGCGCTAGCTTCAATTAATGTCAGTCCAAATGGCTCTGTCAAAGCCGGATTGATAAACACTCCTTGGGTTTTTGCTGTTAACCGATATAAATCTGGAACATCATCTGCATTATGATGTTTAGGATAAGCAACATGACCATAAAGATCATAGCGGTCTATTAATTGCAATATCTCCAAAAATACCTGACGCGGACCCGATTCCATCGCCAAAATATCGTCTCTTTTGCCTAAAATTAGCACCAAGTTAGCTAATTGGCGCAGTTCAGGATCTTCTCCATAAGCTTTAATTAAACTACTGACATTTTTACGGATAGCTGGGCGAGAAATCGCCATAATTATAGGCTTTTCTATGTCTTTGAGAAACTTCTCTAATTCCTGTTGAATAGGCGGATTTTGCCAATTATCTGCGGCTGGATAAAAACGCTCTAAGGTGACACCTGGAGGGATGACTACCATGCGTTCGGGTTGATAGTGATCGTAAACGCTGTACTGCTCTTCAACTTCTTGATGAGTGCTGGCTATGACTAAAGCTGCACTTCCCAGCGTGATTTCTTCTGCTTCTATTCTTGTACTAATATGAAAATTTTCTTCAATAGTTTTTTGTTTAGTACCATGTTCTAATAATCTTTGTTGTTTGATGCGTCCCAGGGAGTGACCTGTATGAACCAGAGGTATTCCTAACCAACCCGCAACCCTAGAACCTACGTATCCAGCATCAGCATAATGTGTATGAATAATATGGGGAATTTTGCCGATTTTGCGAATATGCTTGAGTAATTCATCTGCAAATGTATCTAAATGTGGCCAAAGAACTTCTTTACGGAGGTAGCGTTTGGGACCACAGGCGATGCGAATAATTTGGGCTTTATCTGAGAGAAGTTCGACTGGTTGAGCATAATCAGAACTAACTTTTGGATCATTTACCAACCGGGTTACTAAATCAACTCTTGCAACTTGGGGATTTTTAGCTAATGTACAAGCCAGTTCTACAGCATATTTGGTTTGTCCACCAGTGTCAGCATCTTTCCCTAACTCTAGATTGTTACCACGAATTAAACCATGAACGCTGACGAGTAAAATGTACAACCCTGGGTTATTTGACACAGTGTTGATTCCTCCATAATTAGCCATAAATCAGACGTTTTTGCGTGATTTGTTATAGTTATAGCAGGGAACAGGGAACAGGGGAAGTGGGGGAAGTGGGGGAAGTTGGGGAAGTTGGGGAAGTGGG
>NZ_VIKX01000007.1:8219-64860 GCF_009711935.1 Dolichospermum sp. UHCC 0259
AAGTGGGGGAAGTGGGGGAAGTTGGGGAAGTTGGGGGAGAAAGAATTTTCCTAATGACAACTGACCACTAACAACCTACGGAAATAGTTCTGGGAGAGTTGTTTCTAGTTTCAGACAATTAGCGCCATTCACCTGTAATTGATACTCTACCTTATCCATTAGCCGATTCATAATTAACCAACCATAACCACCTTCTTGCTTTTCTGTAGGGTTGGGAGGAAAGTAAGTAGATAAATCAAAACCTTCACCATAATCCCAAATCTCGATAGATAAATCTCGGTCTTTCAGTTCTAACCGCAGTAAAATTGTCAAGCCAGGTTTGTTTTTATGGGCATGACGCACAGCATTAGAATATGCTTCCACTAAAACCAAGCGTAAGCGACTTGATTGTTTTGTCCAATCAACAGATTCCCCTAATTGTAATTGTAAGCATCCGAATAACCATTGTTCTACAATGTTGATAAAACCTAGATCGCTGGGAACATGAAGTTCACTTTTCATAACCTATAGAACCTCTAAAGACAGTATAGTTTGATCATCTTCTTGAACATCGTTATTGGTTTGAATAAAAGCTAATAGATTATCAAGATTCAGAGGTTGAGATTGTTTTTTTATAAGTTGCCATAGACCCTCTTGGTTGAGCATAGAACGATGATTTGTTCTCGAACTATCTAAGGTTTCCCAGACAGTTGCTTCTGTAATGCCATCACTAGCTAGGAGTAATGTGTCTCCAGAAGAAAGCATCAAATGTCCAGATTCAGCCTGCCATTTAGATATTATTCCCAAAGGAATACTGCGAATTTTCAGATAGTGAGGAGAATCATTCAAAGTCAATTGTTTTGACCAGACAAAAGGATAAATATGTCCAGCATTAGCATAGACAAGTTCTCTGGTGCTTGGGTGATAACAGGCTAAAACCATTGTGATAAAATAATTGCTGCTCATTAAGTCGTCTCTCAGGGCAGAATTTAGATTCTGCATGATGATATTTGGCTCTACTGGTACTTCTTGACAGAGTTCCCGCCGCAGCAAAGAAATCGTACTAGCCATAAATAAAGCCGCCGGTACTCCTTTACCAGAAACATCACCAACTGCTAACCACAAATCACCATTAGGATGAACAAACACTTCAAAAAAATCACCTCCTACCTCTCGTGCTGGATAGCAACAAGCTTGGACTTTTACACCTGCCATTTCTGGTAAAGTTTGCCGCAATAAATTATGTTGAATTTGGCGGGCTACTTCCAACTCTAGGTGAATTTGTCGTTGTTTTTCTTGCAAACTCTGATAGAGTTTGGCTTGAGAAAGGGCTAAGGCTGCTTGTTCTGCTACACCTGTAATCAGTTGAATATCTTCTTGCTGCCAAATGTGATCACTTCCTAATTTACAAATAGCAATAATAGCTAGTAAATGTTGTTGATAAATGAGGGGAACTACTAGATTTTGACAAGGGATATTTTCGTAGATATCGTCTTTTATTTGATAATGGTGAGTTTGAAAAACTTCGCTGATTAAATCACTAAGATCCGGAATTAAATCGCAGATTTCAGATTGAGAACTTTGATAGCAAAATTGCTTTTCGGTTAGTAAATTATCTTCAATTGGTTTGAGTAAACAATAATGAGCCGCAAATGTTTCTCCAATTGTGGTAACAATTTTTTGCAGCATATTGTCATAGTCTAAGGATTCTCTAATTGCTGTTGTTACGGCATTAAATAAAGATTCCCTTCGCAAAGCACGAGATAATTCTGCTACTCGTTTTTTAACTAAGCGATAGGTATCACTAGCTTGATTAACTAATGTTTGGAGTTGGTTGGGATTCCAAGGTTTTGTAATGTATTTAAATACTCGACCTGAGTTAATTGCATCTACTAAATCTTCTACATCAGTAAAACCTGTGAGCAAAATCCGAATTGTATCAGGAAACCGCTCCACTGTCAGACTTAATAGTTCACTCCCGTTCATTTCGGGCATTCTTTGGTCGGAGATAATTACAGCCATTTCACCTTCTTTTTCTAAGATAGCTAAGGCTTCAGTGGCATTATTAGCTTTATAAACTTTAAAATCTTTCCAAAATGTGCGATAGAGTAAATCTAAGTTATCTAGTTCGTCATCTACGACCATGAGCTTGAGCTTATCTAACTTTTTTCCAGCCATAAGGTGTCCTTAATTTAATAACTATCAGATATAGTGATCAGATTTGATTTATGAATTTTTCGTAGAGGCAGGGAACAGGAAAGAAGGGTTTCAGTATGTACTGCGTTTTGTTCAATCATCAAATAGGACTCCTATAGGATACGGAATTGTAAATAAGAGAAAGTTTGAAAGGTATCACAATTAATTTAGATCCCCCCAACCCCCCTTAAAAAGGGGGGCTAAATTCCTCAAAGTCCCCTTAGAAAGGGTGGGCTAAACTCCTCAAAGTCCCCCTTAAAAAGGGGGATTTAGAGGGATCTACAAGTGTTAGATCACACGAGAAAAAGTTTTCAAACAACCTCTAGGAGAAAGTTTTAATTTTTTGGATTTCCTTTTCTTTTTCCCCGATTCCTGACTGCTGACTAAAACCTATTTAAATAGAATTTATGTAACCAAGCCAGAACGCATAGCAATTATTGCTGCTTGGGTACGGTCATTAGCACCTAGTTTGTTCATAATATTGGCAACGTGAGTTTTTACAGTTCCACTTGCAATATAAAGTTTCTTGGCGATATCATTATTACTAAAACCTTTGGTAATCAATTCTATCACTTCTAATTCTCTATCTGAGAGAATACCAACTTTAACAGGTTGTTTTTGATCATGGGATTTAAGAGAATTTGGTTTCTGATTGGCCTTTTCTACAATAATCCTGGCAATCATTGGATCAATCCAAGGTTTTCCCTCAGCAGTTACCCGGATAGCATTCAGTAAGTTATCAAACTGGATATCTTTCATACAGTAAGAGTCTGCACCGGCGCTAAAGGCTGAGAGTACGGATTCTTCATGATCAGACAATGTTAAAATTAATACTTTTGTATTTAATAACTGTTGATGATTCGCTTTAATTTTCCTGGTTAATTCAATTCCATCTTGATCTGGTAAACCTATATCCACAATCGCCACATTTGGCTGGAGCTTTTTTAACATTATTAACCCATGACGGGCATTGTTAGTTTGTCCAACTACTTCAATTTCGTCTTTTCGTTGTAATGCTGTGCAAATATAGAATCGAGTCAGTTCATCGTCTTCAATGATGACAGTGCGGATTTTACTCATATACAAATGCTGCTAGATACTAAATAATATAACTTTTTGTTGACTAAATTATTACTCCTACCTCCTTCTTTTTTCTTCCTCCTGACTCCTGCTGTATATTAACGCCGAGCTACTCGCAATAATAAAAATAAACCTGTAGCTAATCCAAATAAATTGGGCAACCAAGCACCAATTAAGGGTGAAAGGATACCAGCTTGTGCTAATGCTCCAGAGACGGATAGGAGCAAATAGTAACTGAAAATTACAATTACGCTAATACCAAAACTTGTCCCCCGTCCAGTGCGTTGAGGGATGCTACCCATAACTGAACCAACTAAGCCAAAAATAACGCAAATAAAGGGAAAGGCGATTTTTTGTTGGATTCGTACTTGGAGTTTACGAATTTTTTGATCGTTCCCACCTAAACGTTCTATTTCTAATTGTTCTAAGGCTTGGGAGATATTCATTTCGCCGTAGTCTCGGCTATTTTCGGCTAAGGTTAAAGGTGTGCGAGGAAGTTGTACTTGCTGATGTTCAAATCGTAAAATATTCCGATATGAGCGATCTGTTGCTACTAAATAGATAGTGCCATTGTAAAAATCCCAAACTTGTTTTTGAGTGTTCCATTTAGCTGATTCGGAAACAACAATTTGATCAACTCCACCTCGGGAACGATCTATAATTGTTAAACCGTTCATTTGCTTACCATCAAATTGGTCAGCATAAAATAAGCGAGAAAGGATCTTTTTTTGAGTACCATCTGCTTCTTTAAATTCTCGATATTCAGGATAGTAAATATTTTGTTGTTTAAAGGAAGGTTGGTCGGATTTGAGTGCTTGTTCTAGGGTGATGGTGGCTTTGTAATTGGCAGCGGGGGCAATTTGCTCATTAAATAAATAAGTGATGAGAGTGACTCCAAAACTTAACACGACAGCCGTTAAAACCATGCGATAAACACTAACACCACACCCACGTAAAGCAATTAATTCACTTTCGCTAGAAAGGCGACTATAGGTCATTAAAGTAGCTAACAAGGTGGACATGGGGAAGGAGTACACCATGACATAAGGTAGCTTTAAGAGAAAAATTTCTAGGGCGATATTGAGAGGTAGACCTGATTCTACGACCTTGCGGAGTAATTCAAATAAACTATCAATTGCTAAAACTACAGAAGTAAATGCACCAACACCAAATAAAAATGGGGAAATTAATTGCATCGCTAAATAGCGATCCATGATGGAAAATGAAAATATGGAAATTAAATTAGAGAAGGGGTTAATTTGTTTAGATATCATGATTATGTTTCGCGCAGAGACGCGAAGGAGCAAAGGCGCAAAGTTTAAACTGCGAAATTATCACCTAAATAATATTGTCGCACCAAGGGGTTGTTATAAAGTTCGTCGGAGTTGCCAAAAGCCAGAATTTGTCCTTCTCGCATGATATAACCACGATCTGTTATGGCTAGGGTTTCGCGGACATTATGATCGGTGATTAAAATGCCCATACCGCGATCGCGCAATTGACTGACAATCTCCTGAATTTCCGATACAGCAATGGGATCAACTCCCGCAAAAGGTTCATCTAAAAACAGGAATTTGGGGCCTTCTTTACCTGCTGCTAAAGCTCTCGCTAATTCTGTGCGTCGTCGTTCACCACCAGAAAGTTGAATCCCTTTACTCTCAGCTACCTTTTCTAAGCGAAATTCTTGTAATAAGGTATGTAGTCTGTGTCTCCATTCTCGCCTGGGAACTTGAGTTTGTTCAAATACTAGAAGAATATTTTCTCGCACTGACAACTGACGAAATACACTTGCTTCCTGAGCTAAATAGCCAATACCTAATCTAGCCCTTTTGTGCATGGGAAAATTAGTAATATCTAAATTATCTAACCACACTTTGCCATGATTCGGTTTTTCTAAACCTGTGGCAATATAAAATGTTGTGGTTTTCCCCGCACCATTAGGACCAAGTAAACCGACAACTTCCCCCTGGCTAACGGAAAGGCTAACACGATTCACAATTAATCGTTTACCGTAGGATTTGTGAATATTCTCTAAAACTATTTTCACTATTGAGATGCTAATTAGAACGTTTTAGGGCTGGAGTTTTTGGGGCTGGTTTGGTAGTTTGTCTACTAGGATTAGAATCTTCTATCATATATATAGATTCTACCTGACGATTAGATTGGGGTAAGGCGATGAATTTGCCTTCGTCAATTAAATAGGTGACTTTTTCGGCACGAATACTATTACTACCCTGTTGTAAAATGTAAACATTACCACTGAAATCAATCCGTTTTTCTTTGCTAAAGTATTGAGCCTGAGCAGATGTAGCTTGAATTTGGCGAGCCGGGTAGACCATTTGCACATTACCACGAGCCGTAATTACTTGAGTTTTCGCGTCATATTCTTGGGTATCAGAGCGAATAGTCAGGGGACGATTTCCCCCAGATTGGGCTGTGGCGGGTTGCAATTGGGTGGACAATACTCCCACACCTACAAGGGAAATTGGCAGTGCTAAGGCTAATCCTAAGCGGCGTATCTGTGATTTTAGTAATTGATAACGAGGTATCATAGAAGTTAGGGAATAGGGAACGGGGAACAGGGAATAGGGCAATAAAATATCAGTCCTATAGCAAAAACGGACGATTTTTTTTTACTTTAGTTTCGCGTTGAAAATCTTTGATCAAAACTGGCAAAAATTTGTTAATTGTTACCGAATCTGACACATCTACAAAAGATTCATAAAATCCATCAGAAAAATCATCCAAATCTCATAAATCATAGTTTAGACAGGGAAATTATAGGTAAAAGCCTAACTTGATTGTGAGCTAATTCGCTATCGGCAATTTTTTCTAGGCTTTCCTGTTGTAATGTTGTTAACAAATCCACACTTTGAGTGAGTAATTCTTCCACATTAATACCGCCGTAGGTAGGTAGATAACGCCGAAGACGATTACTACCTTCGCCTAAAAGAATCATTGCGCCTCGTTGGTTATGATTACCCAGATGATACAGTCCTACAGCAATTTGAAGAATACCTTGATAAAAAGTTTTATCTGGTTCGATACTATCGATCCAGAGTGCTTCAAGGATGTCATGACAAGCATAGAACTGTCCAGCATTGAACTGTTCTACACCTTGCCAAAACTCTTCCGGCATGATTTCGTTCATCCCATACTATCCCGAACTTCTTTAATAGTATCAAGAGAAATTTCTTGTTTGTCACCGGAAAATTCATTATCAGGTGTGAGGAATAGCATACAGTGACATTCTTTGCGTTCGCGCATGGGTACGCAGGGGCAATTCCAAAAAGCGGCGTTAACTTCGGCTTCTTTATCTTCGTAGTGACGACAAGGACATAAGGGCGCACCGAGATCGTCTTTATGCTTGGCTAGTCCTTCAATGACGACTGCGGTAACGGAAGGTTCAGAACAGAAGTATGTTCCCGTCCGTTTGGCGTATTGTTCGGAAAAATGCCGCATTGCTTCTAGGCTTTTATCACTGGATTTTGAATTCACTTCTGATGTGATCATTGGTTCTGCTGTTTATAAATTTCTATGTTTCTTTGCATTGTACATCAGGCTCAGTGTGAGAAATCGCTTCAAAATAAACTGAGGGCTTTTTGGAGTTGGGGTTGGAGTTCTTGTTCGTTTTGGACGATGATGCCGGGATATTCCCGATTAATGACGATTTCTGTGGCTGATTCTGGATTTTGCCAAAGTAGCCAACGACTACCCGCAGGTAAGGAAGATGTGGTGTAAGAGTTTTGGGTTAGCCAAATGAGGGGGCAATGATCTGGTGGTAGGCTGTTTTTTTCGATGGGGTTGGTGGCTGCTAGGGTTTCCAGAACGGAGATATTACCTGTTGTTAAACCTGTGCCTGATGTCCATAGTTGCACTTGCAGTTTTTGTTTTTGGGCATAAAAATACAGGGAAGCGGCGGCAATGACGGCTTGTTCAAATAATTCTTGTTGCCATTGGAAGGAACTATCTATGGCGATAATAATTTCTTGTCCGCCGGTGATTACTTCTAATTCTCTGACTCGTAATTCGCCATAGCGAGCGCTCGTCCGCCAATGAATTAACCGGGTAGGATCACCGATGCGATATGGACGCAGCGATCGCACTAATCCCGTTGTTGCCATCTGTAAGGGTTTACCACGCGGATCTCCTCTTTGGCTATCATCTTGTCCAATTTCATCAATTAAGGGGCAGGTAGTCAGGGGTAAAACGGTGGGATAAACAATTGCCCTAGCTTCACACTGACGAGGACGACGACAGGAAAATAAACCCCAGGGCGCACCTGTGACTAATTCTACTGTGTGCCAGCGGTAAACCCCTCGTTGTTGGGTAGGGTGATAATAGGTCCAGTGAAAAGTCTCTTGTGGTGCAAGTGCTTCAATATTTTGCTGGACTGGTTGACCCAGAATAAATGGGAGAATGTCTCTAATTTGTAATAAACTGCCAGATTGCTTTTTCTGATTTTGAATTTCTATGGCAATTTTCAGTTCATCACCGGCGGTTACTGGTGCAATAGGACGACGTTTGACAATTATACCTGTGAGCGATCGCGGCGCAACAAAAGCTGACACCCCCAAAAGAGCAAAACTGACTCCACTAATCACATACAGCCAGCCAGCCATTGTATTAATCCCTGCACCCAAGTAACATAGAGCGATTCCCGCCAACACCCAACCGCCATAAACAGGTGCAGCAGCGTGGGTTTCTAGCCAATTGTTGATTTTTTTGGTAATTTTCATCTTTCTTTTTTAACTTAATGGGGAATAGGGAATAGGCAAGAGGGAATAGGCAAGAGGGAATAGGGAATAAATTTGTTTAATAATGATTGAGAATTACATCTAAAAAGCCCTTGTCATTAATTGCCACGGACAACTGACCACTGACCACTGACCACTGACCACTGACCACTGACAACTAACCACTAATAATCAACAATATGGTTTATCCCGTTATTTGGCACAATAATTCAGTCTCACTCATTGATCAAACTCGCTTACCTAATGAATATACAGTAGTGGAGATTCACCGCAGTGAAGATATGGCACAAGCCATTACCACCATGATTGTTAGGGGTGCGCCGGCGATTGGAGTTGCGGCAGCTTATGGAATGTATTTGGGTGCAAGGGAAATTGAAACGAGCGATATTCAAGAATTTTTAACTAAACTGGAAATAGTCGCTAATTTATTGCGTTCTACCCGTCCCACTGCGGTAAATTTGTTTTGGGCAATTGGCAGAATGATGCAAACAGCCTATGAAACAGTAGGAACAGTCGCAGAAATTCAACAAACCCTTTTAGAAACCGCCCAAAAGATCAATGCCGAAGATTTGCAAACCTGTCAAGCGATCGGTGATCATGGTTTAGCTGCATTACCGAAAACCCCAGACAAACTAATTATACTCACTCATTGCAACGCTGGGGCATTAGCCACCGCTGGTTATGGCACAGCTTTAGGTGTAGTCCGTTCTGCGTGGAAAGAAGGACGTTTAGCCAGAGTATATGCAGACGAAACCCGTCCCCGGTTACAAGGTGCAAAACTCACCGCTTGGGAATGTGTCCAAGAAGGGATTCCGGTGACAGTAATTACCGATAATATGGCCGCCCATTGCATGAAACAAGGTTTAATTGATGCTGTAGTCGTGGGCGCTGATAGAATAGCTGCTAATGGTGACGCTGCCAATAAAATCGGGACTTACAGTTTAGCTATTGTGGCTAAAGCTCATAATATTCCTTTCTTTGTCGCTGCACCTTTATCTACAGTAGATTTTCAATTAACTGATGGTAGTCAAATTCCCATTGAAGAACGTCACCCAGGGGAAATCTATCAAATAGGTGAAACTATCCTCACGCCTCCAGGTGTGGAATTTTATAACCCGGCTTTTGATGTCACCCCTGCGGATTTAATTACCGCCATTATTACGGAAAATGGGGCTTTTTTGCCAGGGGATTTATTAAAGGCTAAAAAGGTGCTTTAATTTTAACAGTGACAAGGGTTTAGCAATGCTAAACCCTTATTTTATATAGCAATAAAGTGTATCAAGTAAGAACTATGAGTGGACAAAAAACATTTAGCGTCACTGCTGGTATTTCTACAACATCACAACCCAGTTTATTTGATGGTGTAGCTTCTGCATTGCAAGCATATCAAGAACGTCAGCGTCAGGAAAGGGAAGCTGCTATCAAAAGAGAGCAAGATATACAACAAAAAATTGCTCAATTTCGTTCTGGTGCTACTAGAAAAAAGATTGTTATTCAAGAACCTGAACAGGTTAACTTAATAAATGCTGAGGTAAATCAAGCCTTATCTCAGGATGCACAAAGACAAATGCAGAATCTAAAAATGCAATTACCAAAGATTAAATCAGAATATCAAATTTTAATTGATCGGCAATTATTAGATTCTGCAAGTGTGCAACAAGCTATTCAGAAGACGGAAAGGGCATTACAAAATAATAATTTAACTGATGCTCAAACTTATTTGCAAACATTAGATGATGCGCGGATTCAGGTGATTCAACAACTCAAAGTAGAGTGGACAGAACAGTTTGAATTTCTGCAATCTAGACTCAATAATTTACAGTCAAGTCTTCCTAATCATATTACTCAACAATTACAAATCAAAATAAATGATCTGTGTAATAGTTGGCAGAGTATTTCTGATGAAGAGATAGAAATTTTCCATCAAGAAATTAGTAGGTATGAATCTCAAGCAGAGCAAGTTTATACTGCGGCGAAAAATTTAGTAGCATCTTGGCAACAAGTTGGTTATGTTGCCAAAATTACGGAAATTAATGATGGTGATGTAGTTATTAATATCGAAACCCATGAGGGAGTAAATACGCAAATGCGAATTCAGTTTGATGGTCAACAAATTGATTTAGCTGGTCCTCATGATGAAGAAGGTGATTCTTCCTGTTCTAGTCGGACTTTTGATGTGATTGAACTGTTTCAACAGCAAGGTTATCAGGTGGAATGGACAGTATGGAATGGTGAACCTGTGGACAAAGAATGGCGGAATGTGGATATGGGGATTATTTCCGTAAAAACAACTATGGAGTCTGATTTTAATAAAATACCTGAGCGACGTTCTGAAAGTATCGGCGATTAGAAGCGATTAGAAAGATGCCTCCGGCTCCCGTCAGGGATACGCGGCTACACAGGCAAAACCCACCTACGTGGGTTTCAATCTCTTAATTTAAGATGGTAAATGATGACACAACCGCTATTGCTAAATATAGCCACTTGGCTGCCTCGTTCTTGTGCTAATGGTCCAGGAACTCGGATGGTGATTTGGGTGCAAGGTTGTCCTTTTCGGTGTCTAGGTTGTCAAAATCCTGACTATTTGCAGTTTAAGTTAAATCAGGTGGTGACTGTAGAGGAAATGTGGCAAAAATTCCAAGAATTACCGGATTTAGCGGGTATTTCCATTTCCGGTGGTGAACCTTTTGCTCAAGCTGTGGCTTTGGCAGATTTAGCACGTCGCGTCCAATCCGTAGGTAAGACGGTTGTTTGTTGGACAGGGTATCAACTACAACAACTTCAATTCAATAATATTCCTGATAGTCAAAGGTTACTAAATCATATAGATTTATTAGTTGATGGCTTATTTATACAACAGCAAGTTAGCGATCAACCATTAAGGGGTTCAAATAATCAAAAACTGCATTTTTTATCTGGGCGAATTGTTGAAGCTGATTTGGTGAATATACCGCGTCAGGAGTGGATATTAGGTTCGGAGACATTAACATATACGGGTTTTCCTGTGGAATACAAGCAACTTGATCAGGGTGGGGTATAAAATAGATGAGTATTGTGGTGATAGGCGATCGCAAAACCGGAAAAACCAGCATGGTCAGAGCCTTGGCTGAACATGGGAAATATGTCAAAATCAGTAATATCCTAGCCAGTGACTTATACAATCCCAGCACCAAGGAAATAGCAGGTACAGACCAATTAAATACCAAAACCTTAAACATGGAGGTGGATTTACCAGCTACCGGACCAAGACAACTAAATATTTTATGGATTGATACCCCTGGAGAGTTTTGGAGTAACCCCCAATATCGAAAAGATCATCCAGCAGCTTGGCAAGGAATGGAAAATAAAGTCAAGGAAAGTAAAGCCGTGATTTTAATGTTACCTCCTCACCAAAGTCTAGTATCTAGCCGTCTGATAAATATAGCTGCGAATCATCTTCAACCAGTTAATACATTACCAACTAGTGATCAATGGGTGAATGGTTTACAGAACTGGTTTGACTTTTTAAACCAGAATTGTCAACGAGTCAAACACATAATTATCGCCCTCCATAAAGCCGATTTATTTTGTGATGTGGAAGCAGAAGGAAAGACTTGGAGATATAACCCAAAGAGAGGCGGTGCAGCCCCTTGGTATGATTATAGTGATCATGTAGTTGAGTCATATTTTGGAGTTGCAAATCAAGTCATTCGTAAATACAAAGGAACAGAAATTGGTTCTCGGACTAACTTCTTTATTACTACTACCGAAAATCAGGAATTACTAGAATTGCCTTGGCTGTATCTTGCTCCTTATCTTATTTATAATTAACCCATAAAATCTTATGCTTGCCAAAAATTCCCAAAATAAACCTACAATTCTGAAAAAACAACAATCAGTTGGCAATGATATTAGAATCATTGGCTCTCGAAAATCCGGTAAAACCACTTATTTGGCTTCATTATTGCGGCTTCCAGAAGAGTTAAAAAAACAATTTCCTGGTTTGGAAGTTACAGCTACTTCTGATGATGCTGAAGAACTGATTGGAAAAGCTAAAAATATTCTAGAAAAAGGGGCAGTTTTTGCGGGTAATGATATTGGTGATGAACCATATTTTTCTTTTAACATTAAAATTCCCACTACTAAAAATTCACCAGGAATAACATTAGGATTAAACGTCAAAGATTACGCTGGAGAAACATTTGAATGTGCAGCTATCCCTCACAGAGCATCTGAATTTCAAGAATATGTAGAAGATTGGTTAACCGCCAAAAGTTGGATGATTATGCTCACAGATTGGGATACAAGTAATGACGCAAAACTCTATGCACCTGCTTTGAATAGGCTATTAACAGAATTATCCGAACAGGCTAATGTGAATGAAACTTTGAGTAAGTTGAGAGTTGCGGTAGTTATGAGTAAATGTGAACGGGGAGAACTTTGGCCTTGTCGTTTAGATGCCGAAGAAGATTTATTTAGAGTCCGTTTAAAGGAAACTTATAAAGTATTGAAAGACAAATTACCACCTTCCAGATTACGATTTTTCGCCTGTTCTTCCTTCGGTGTCATGGGGGATAGCTCTGGACAACATGATCCCCGTCCTAATCGTTATATACCCGATGATGGCAGTTCCGGCGAGTTTATTGCCCATTTACGAGAGGTTGATGCTTGGAAACCCTTCGGTTTAATTTCCCCACTTTATTGGTTAAGCACAGGGAGGGTATTTCATGACGAACGCCTCTAATCTTCCCCTTGACATTGGCGGAAATCAGGACTTTCGAGTGATTGGTCCCCGTCGTTCTGGAAAAACAGCCTTTATGGCGGCTCTAGCTCGTTGGCCAAATGCTAAAACAGAAAGTCCTATTCTTGCCGTTGACCCCTATAATGACGAAGCTGGGGAATTAATTAGTCTAGCTCAGGACATCTTAGAAGATGGTAGAGAGTTAGCAGGTACAGATTATGGCAGTGGAGAATCTGAGGACTTACCAACATACTCCTTACTAATTACCTTAAAGGCTAAATTTCTCAATCATCCTCTCCCAGCTTTAAGAAATCAACCTATCAGATTGCGAGTATCCTGTCGAGAATACTCCGGGGAACTGATCAAAGAATTACGAAATCTTGCCAATCCTAGCGCACATTTAGTTAATTATTTAGATGATTGTGCCACTGCATCAGGTTTATTGATACTCATTGATAGCACTGCGAATAAAATATCTGATCAAGAATATGCTCAAGCCTTAGAAAACCTGCAAAGAGAATTAAATGAGCGATTAAGTATTAATAGAGGAGGATTACAAAATTATCGAATTGCTGTAGTATTTACCAAATGTGAACAACCTCCAGCTTCAGGTTATTGGCAAGATATAGACACTTTCATGGGCTTGAAATTTCCCAGTCTTAAAAATACATTAAAGAAATGGAGTAACCTATGGGGATGTTCTACAAATTACTTTTTTGCTTCTACCTTCGGCACAAAAGGAACACCACCCAGACCAAACTTCAAGAAAAAGAATAGAGATAGTGGGGGAACTTATGGAGTAATTGATAAACCAGGAGTATGGCGACCTTTAGGTTTAGTTGCGCCTTTGTATTGGTTAGCAACATTGAAGGAAGATAATCAATTAAGAGATATTTAGGAGCAGATAATTATGTCAGGTATTCCCATTTACCAATTTTGTAGAGGATTTGATAACGTCCGTTACTCAGAAGTATATCAATGTTATGTATCCGGTGGCTATGCTTTTGAGAAAATCGCTTGCTGGAATAGGGAAGTTCCCCAAGAAATCCGTGAAGCAGTAATTAAAGATGATTTTAAATTGAATGATAATTATCCACCAGAAGATAATGATTTTGCTCTCATTGCCAGAGAAATAGATAATAAATATTCTGTTCTAGCAGTAGCGAATAGACAGTTAGATGATGGTGGTCGTCCTACTATTGGCTATAAATATTTTTGGTTAGAAAAATCATCTCCAGATGTTGATGGTATTGGGACTTTAATATATTGGTGGTCTAATCACAAAGAGCCTAAGTTTGATATGTCTGAATTAGTCGAAACATCATTACCAGAAATATTTTACTATGCTCTGGAATATCAAAAGACAAAATTTCAAGAATCTTGGTTACAAGAGACTTGGAAAACTGTAGAAAACCTATCAGAAATTCCTCATACAGTTGTAGTTACAAAAGAGCTTTGGCAGCAACAATATCCGGAATATATAAAATTACACTATCTAGCATTAGGTTTGAGTCTTCGTGCTAATCATACCAATAGCCCTAATGCTTGGGCTTGGAATGTTCAAAAATTAGCACATCCAGATAGCTTCATATCTATCTTTTATGCTACTCAAGAGGATAGACTCAGTAATATTCGTAATATTCGTAAACGTAATTTACCTGCATTAAATTTAGTATCACCACAAACACATACTCCTGATGATCCAACTCCTGATAAAGCACAACAAGAAAGTCCCACACCCCTACCTAGCAAAACTTCCAATTCAATACCATCAGCAGTGAGGGAAAATATTAAATCATGTTTATCTAGTTTGGCAAATACATTTAATCAAAATGGATTAAATCCGAAAAAAACACAAGAACTATTTGGATATTTAAGAGATTATGCAGATGCAGATTGGACTAATTGTAGAGATAAAAACACCTTAAATCACGCATCTTCCCCCTATGACATTTATCCCCAATTAATATATCTAGTTGCACCCAATAATAAATCATCTGAAAATTGGCTATTAAAAATGGTGCAATCATTAGAACTTGATACTCAACAAACATCTTCCGGTTGGATATCTACTTTAAGAAATTGGGCAAATCCATCAGAAAGCAATAGGCAATCAGATATTTCGGAATTTCAAAGAGTTTTGTTAGAAGCTATTTATGATTTAGAAGCTAGTTATGATCAAGGTAATTCAGTTATTTACAAATTAGAAAGTTCTATATATTTCGGGATTTCTTTTTTATTAGATAAATTAATAAATCCTGATCGAATGATTAATATAAATGAAGTTAAAGTAATGGCTCAAAAAATTGATTATTTATTAACACGCTCTCAAGGAATCTGGCAAACATACTTCAAAGAATATACAGAAATAATTGCACAAGTAATTTTATATCAAGAAAATATTAATTACCCATCAGTTATAACTTTTTGTCAACCAATTTTAGATATTATCCCGAATCTTAAAAATATTCATGAACAAAATAGGCGTTATCAGTATGGAAATTATAAGAGTTTAGCTATTATTTTTAGTAAAACACACAGAAAAGATTTAGCTGAATTTTTTTATCGCATGAGTGGAACTAGCGGAGATAAGATTCCCACAGATGTTCGTACTAGTCTTGACCCACAAATTAGATCACGGATATTTTATGTACCCAATCAAACAGGAATGTATTCTAATTCGTCAAATAATAGTGATTCTAATAGCGAAGGAGATCCTTCTATTGAGGAAGGAGATCGTGCTGCTAACGCTGTAATCGTAGGTGTATTTTTTTTTATTGTAGTTTTAATTTTTTTTTATATGGCTAAAGGTTTTTATCCCAAAGAAACACAACCATCTGATAATATAGATGAAAGTGAATCTACTATTTGTGAACAATCAAATGTAAATTTCTTGGGAAATTTTAAAAATTACAAGGAATGTTATTTGGAAGAAAACAAGGAAATCCCTGCTCAAGAACTGGAAAAATTTATTCCAAAAGGTTCACCAATAGAATCTAAAAAACAACATTTAGAACAACTTAAGAATTATTTTCGGAATATTGAAGATGAAGATACATTTAATAATAAAATTAAACAACTATCTAAATGTAAAAATAAACCTTCACTTGATTTTGATAAATGTTTGAATCCAGATATATTCGATTTGACGAGGCAAGAGATTCTCAAGAAGCTTCCACAACCTTTAAAAAATAACTTAGAACATCTTTTGAAAAAAGATAAAAAGAAAAGCAAAGGATAAATAATTACTCATATATCACCCATGAACAACCTCCCAATTAGAGCCAGTTTTTACGCCTTGTGCGGCATAATTTCCGCCCTACTAGGCTGGAGTATTAGTCAAATCTTATGGCAAGAAATAGGCGCTTTATTGATGCCATTTTTACCCAAAGAATTTAACATTCCTCCCTACATAATCTTATTAATCATTGTCACTCCCTGTATAGCCAGTGGGATAATAATTGCAGAAATTTTCATCAGTAACCCCACTCGCTATAAAGCTAATTGGCGACTCCTGACTCGAACATCCTTAAAAACAGTGTTTATTGTTGGTGCATTCATAGGTTTAGTTATCGGCATTTTAAACTGGATGCTACTAGCAAGTAACTGGTCAGGTGGTTCAGTCAGGATCATTTCTTGGATCATTATTGGTGCATTTGCTGGTTTAGCGGAAAGTATTAGTTGGAGTTGGCGAAGTATTGAAGGAACAGGTAGTAGAGTCACCCAACGCATTTTTCAAAGTACAGGTTTTGGTGCTGCTTCAGGATTATTAGCAGCCAGTTTTTGCGAAAGTGTAAATATAGCATTAGGTCAATATCAAGAAGCCTTTGGTTTCTTCTTATTTGGTGGTTTATTAGGATTATCTTTGTGTTTTGCAGCCAAACCCAGTTATCAAGTAGCATTGAGAGCAGGAACAGGATTTGAAGCCACAAAAAAACGCACTAGAAAATCAACCACTCAATTACAAGTTAATAATAATGCTCCCACACAAATACTTCGACCAACATTAAATAATCAATTGCTCAAATATATTCCTGATAATAATTACAAACATATAGAGGAAGGAGTTTCAATTCAATTACCAGGAAAAACTAATAAACTCATAATCATTGGTTCTGGTGATACAGCAGATATTTATATCCCTCATTTACCAGAAGAATGTGCTTCTTTACAGGTAAATTCTGATAATGTAATTATTCGTTGTTTAGCAGAAAAATCTGTGAAAGTTCAACAAAAATTTCTACCGGAAAATCAAAAAAACACCCTCAAACATAATCAAATTTTGACACTTTATCATGAAAACAATGAAGAAAAATTCTACAGATTCATTTTCTATAACCGCTTACTTGACCCCCAAGCTTAAATTAGGAATTGTTACTCTTTTACTAGGATTTTTACCATTACCAGTTTTTGCTAATTCCAAAATTGAAGTATCTCCCCGTCCTACGGATGCTGATATTGTCACCTTAAAAGTTAAAGTTGTTAATGATGATAATATTCCTATTGAGGGATTACAAAAATCTGAATTCAAATTACAAACTGCTAGAATTACCGCTAAAAGTCAAGATACTCCTATTAATCTTGACTTCTCAGAAGTGACAAAATTTAGATTAATTCCACCGGGAGAACAATTAACATCAGATCCTGCTTATGTTGTCATCCTTTTAGACATGAGTGGAAGCATGAGAAAAAAAGATGCTAGTGGAGTCAAAAAAATAGATGGTGCTATTCTGGCTATTCGAGGATTTATTCAATTAGTTCGGGAGAAAAATTTACCTGTACATATTTCCTTAGTCCCCTTTGGAGAATCACAGATTGCTCAAGATAATTATGAGGTTAACCAAGAAATTATTGCTAAAAATTTCCTACCAGCAGATTCACCAAATTTAGATAAAAGAGTAGCAGACTTAGCATCTTCTCCCACTAACGCCGGCACTAATTTATATAATCCTTTGAAAGAAGCAGTCAAATATTTAGGTGATAACTCCGAAGAATTGACAAGACAAGCAAATAGTAGCAATGACTTGAGAAAAGATGAACCACAAATTCCGCCTAAATTAGCTGTAATGTTATTGTCTGATGGTTATCACAACAGTAACCGGAAAACAGAAGACGAACAATTTACTAATTTAGAAAAAGTCTTTAAAAAATATCCGACAGTCAGAGTTTACACTTTAGGTTATGGAGAGTCTTTAAAACAGTTAAGAGATCGTGCTAATAACTGCAATATTCCTAATAGTTGGTTAGAGAAAAAAGAAGCAGTTGATTTAATTCAATCGTGTAAACTTCCCTCTGGTGACATATTCAACTATATTGTTGATCAACCAAGATTAAAACAAATTGCCGAATTAACGGGTGGTATCAGTAAATTTCCCCAAGATGCGAATGAAGCCGTCAACAGTTTAGAAACCTTTTTTAAAGCATTGCGTGAATATGAATTACAATATATTCAACCAAATGCAGCACCAGCAGAAGAATATCAAGTGCAAGTTAGTGTTAATTCCTCTAAAAGAGAACTAAATATTAATGCTGAACCTGTTAAGATCAGAATGCCAAATATATCTTTTTATAAATTACCTTTGATCCCAGATCGGTTATTTATATTAATATTAACTTTAGGTATTTCAGGAGGTGCTATACTCTGGTTTAAACGTTGGAGTCAACAACTTAAAATAGAAGCTGACCGCTGGATTTAGTCAAAAAGATCCCCGACTTCTCAAAGAAGTCGGGGATCTAAAGGATGTGAACAACCTACGAGAATGGGTTAATTAATGGGGAATTTTGCTAATAATTCCTCACGGGACAATTGAGATAAGTTGAGGAATAAATCAGTTCTTTCTGTGAGAGAAAGTTCCATAATAGAAGTAACAATAGCTAATAATT
This sequence comes from Dolichospermum sp. UHCC 0259, assembly GCF_009711935.1. Classification (GTDB taxonomy): domain Bacteria; phylum Cyanobacteriota; class Cyanobacteriia; order Cyanobacteriales; family Nostocaceae; genus Dolichospermum. The sequence goes on from NZ_VIKX01000007.1 coordinate 26,835, forward strand.
CCTCATCTAAGTTGCCAAACCGTGCTGTTAGTAAACTTCCTACTATTAACCGCAATTCTTCTTGTCTTCCCGTTTGCAGTCCCGTTTGCAGTCCCGTTTGTAGTCCCATTTGCAGTCCTTCTTCTCGCCATTCCTCGCGTTGTTTGAGATATGCTGGTGATAAAGTCATAATCAACTCCCTATCTTCATCGTTGATATTAGTGTTAATCTCTATATTTTTACGCCAAGATGCTAAAATTTCCAGTAGATAATTACGCTGGTTTTCTGTGGAAACTGTGATTAGTTCTTGTACTGCTTGTTTTTGGGTTTCCCCATTACCTAACACCCTTAACCATAGTGTATCCTGATTTTTGGGTAATTGGTTAATTGCTACAATAGCGGTTTTTTGCGATTCTCCTAGAAAATAAACTCCTGTTTCCCAATCATCTTTGAGTGTAGCTCTAAATCCATCTAATTTATTTTTTGAGCAAGTTGGTGTTAAAATCCATAAAACAGGGAACTCGGTTTCCATGAGCCGACGATCTTCTCTTTTTGCTTGTCTAAACAATTCTTCATGAAGGCTGTATAATTTCGACATACAACTTCTAATTGTCATTTCGTTGGGAGGATTACGAAAAGGTTCAAATAGACAGCTTGTAACTGCCATTTTTGCTAATAATCCTAAATCGGAAGTTACAGGTTTTAATTGATTGGGAACAAACCAAATATCTATTTCTCTAACTTCGCTTTTTACGTCTTTACCAATATCTACTTGACCTAAAGGTTTTAATAATTCCTCTAGATATTCTTTCGCAAATTGGTCATGGGCTTCTCTCGTCATACAAAATCCATAATTAATAATAGTGTTTTCATGATGTCTGAATATACTCTAATTGTCAGAATACCACAAGCAGGAAATAAGGAAATTAGCTATTCTATTACTTTGAGTACATTGTATGAAAGTTATCCTGAAGATTATTTTCGTCAGGAGAATAATCGTTCTCTGATTAGTCAAACTATTGAACAACAATCAGCTAGAATGTTAACTTCCGAAAATTTAACTGCGATAATTTCTAATTGGATTGCAGATATTAAAGTTGGTCGTCGTCGCACTATTGTAACTTTAGATTTACCTCTTGATGCTTCTATTCCTATTCAACCTGTAATTCCCATTAATAATCCTGTTTCTGTTAATAGTGTAAATAATCCTATTGTTGCTCCTGCTAAAAAACCTCTCCGTCCAGTAGTAACTCCAACTTCTGAAATAAAAACTGCAAATATCTCTACCAATAAAGTTGAAAATTCTCCTAATAGTAACACAGAAAAAACACCAGAACCAGTTACAGATATTCGGACTGATACTAACAAAGCTGATTTTTAAGGAAGTTAAAAAATATGCAACCGGAATTACCTTATTATAAATGTCAGCAAGAATTACAGGATTTATTAAAATCTCGTTATCCGTTAATTTTTTTGAGATCATCAGAAGAAAATCGCGCTATTCGTTGCACAATTGATGCTCATTCAGCAATTTTGAATAGTGAAGATATTCAAGATGGAGAATTAGCACAATGGAATAGTACAGAAGGTTTTCAACAAAGACTAGAAACTGGTGGTTCTGCAAATCAAGCACAATGGCAAAGATTAGGTAATGCTATTGATATAAATGGTAATCCAGTTTTACAATCTTTAGATATTCTTCAACGTCGGTTACAAGATCAAGTTAGTAAAAATCTCCAAAGACAACACACCTATTTATTGCCAGATTGGTCTGTTTTATTGCGTCCAGATGATTATTTGATGGCACGAAAACTGAAAGAATTAATATTAGTCATAGACCAAAAAAGACCTTTAGTAAGAATGTCTTTAATTATCATTGGTTCAGATTGGACTATTCCGACTATTTTGCGAAATATGGTACATATTATAGATTTACCTTTACCTGTGGAAGCAGAACTTTATGAAGATGTTTTTAGTGTGGCTGTAGAAAAATATGGTTTAACAGAATCAGATGCTGGAAGATTAGCGGAACAAGCTCAAGGAATGCCTTTACAAGCGGCAATTCAGGCTGCTAAATTATCAACATCTCGAAATTTATGGACAGATCCAGATGCGGCTGGACAGTTATTATTAGAAGCGAAAAAACAGGAACTTAGAAAAACTGGAGTTTTAGAATATTATGCTCCCTCTGGTCAAGGTTTGAGAGATGTGGGAGGATTAACTAAAGTTAAAGAATGGATATATAGCCGTGAGTGTTGGTTTGCTCAAGATGGACAGCCAGAATTACGTCCTCGTGCTATTTTACTCGAAGGTTTCCCTGGTTGTGGTAAAACTTTTATTGCCAGAGCGATCGCACAAGAATGGCACGTACCCCAGATTAATTTTGAAATTTCTCGGTTACAATCTCGCTGGGTAGGAGAATCGGAAAGCAACACTTTTCAAGCTCTCAGAGCCATCGAAGCATCAGCACCGAACATCCTGTTTATGGATGAAATTGAAAAGGCTTTTGCCGGTGTGGGAGGTGATAGTTCAGGAGTTAGTACCAGACAGTTTGGGACATTTTTATCTTGGTTAAATGATCACGAATATCCGATTTTCTTCATCGCCACTTCTAATGATAGAGAAAAATTACCTCCAGAATTATTTCGTGCTGGTCGTTTTGATGAAATCTTTATAGTTATGCCTCCTAATACTGAAGAAAGATATCAAATTTTACAAAAACGCACTACTGCTTATAAATTACCACCAACTCCTTCTTCCATTTTAGAATATCTTGTTGATAAAACCGCTGGTTATTCCGGTGCAGAATTAGATAAATTAGTCAGAGAAGCTATCTATTTAGCTGAATATGGACACTTACCAACAAAGACTCATTGGGAAAATGCGTTATTACAAATTAGTCCCCAATATCGGACTCCCAATATGCAGCAACTATTGCGAAAATATTTAAAATTAATAGAAGGTGGTGGTGGTAAACCTGCATCGGAATTAGAAATAGGTTTTTTAGAAAATCTGATTATTTCTATCTAGTTTTATTGGTACTTTTTTCTAAAGTTCTAATTATCAATTTTTCACTCCTATCCATTGAGTCACCGGAGACATTGCTTTCCAACCCAGAAATTTACCGATGGGTTCAGCACGTTGAATAGCAATGCGGGTAAAGTTCCCTCCCACTGTTTCATACCATTGATATAATCTTTGTTCACCTTCTAAAGTAACAACATTAACTACCATTCTGCCTCCAGGAAGCAACGCATTCCAACAATTTTCTAATATTTCCGGTGCTGTGACACCACCACCGATAAAAATCGCGTTTGGTGCTGGTAAATTGGGGATAACTTCTAAAGCTTTACCTGCCATAATTTGTAAATTCGGTGTTCCTAAAGCAGCAGCATTATCAGCTATATAATTTAGTCTAGTGGAATTTTGTTCAATAGCGATCGCTCGACATCTTCTATCACTCCGCATCCACTCGATGGAAATAGAACCACAACCAGCCCCCACATCCCACAGCAATTCCCCCGGTAAAGGTGCTAAACTCGATAATGTCACTGCCCGGACTTCCCTTTTTGTCAATTGTCCATCATGATGAAATGCACTATCAGGTAAACCGGGAAATCTCGATAAACCAACTATTCCCTTATCAGCAATACATTCCACTGCAATAGTATTTAAAGCCGCGATATTTTTTTCTTGCCAATTACTAGCGATATCTGTGATAATATTCTCATTAATATTACCCATTTTTTCTAAAACGGTAATTTGACTATTACCATAACCGCGATTTATTAAAATTTCCGCCACATTAGCCGGACTATGTTTTCCCTCACTTAAAATTAATAATTTTGCACCGGGATAAATATAAGATTGCAGTAAAGAAACCGGACGGCCACATAAACTTAAAGTTTCCACTTCTGTTAATGACCATCCTAATCGAGAACAAGCCAGACTAAAAGCCGAAGGTGCAGGAATAATTGTAATTTCCGAAATATCAATATCTTTTAAAATAGTTGCACCCACACCATAACATAGAGGGTCGCCACTAGCTAAAATACAAACTGCTTCACCTCGACAACTGATAATTTCCGTTATGGAAGTTTGAAAAGGTGATTTCCAGCAAATTTTTTTCCGGTTGTCGTCAGGGGGTAACATAGCAAGATGACGTTCCCCACCAAAGATAATTTTAGCCTTTTCCAAAAAAGCAAGAGCTATGGGACTTAACCCTGCTGTACCATCTTCACCAATACCGATAATTGATAACCATTTTTTCATAATTCGTGAGGTTGTTTGTTTTGCTGAAATATCGCTTTTCATTTTTCTAAACCCGCCTGAGAATTTATTCTCAGTCTCATAACGCAAGTCTGTTAAAACAGACTTAATAAATATCAATCTTCATTCAGGTGTAGATTAATTTTGCTATTAGCCAAGAAATGAATTTGTTCACAGTAGTGATATCATTTAAAAAATGTATTAAAATAATAGAAATAACATGGAATGGTCGAAGCATTTTCCTGAAAATTGCCCTCCTGAAACGGCTCAACCAATTTCAGGAACTATTTACCGTCTGGTAGATAATAACCCTCCTACATCTGATGATTTTAGATCATGGCGTGAACAAAATATAGATCAACCTTGTCCTAAAAACATCACAGAATGTCAAACTTGTGGACTCTCTGTTTTTACCTCAGAAGCAGGAGTTTGTAACGCTCGTAATAAAATTCCTGCACTTCGCAAAAAACAAGTAGCATTAGGATATGGAAATTCTAATTTAGGCGTAATGTTAAACACACCTTCCAGAAAAACAGGTAATGATCATTATACTTGGTGGTTGCTAGCTAATCAAGAACCTTGGAAAATTTTTGAAATTGTTAATATTACTTATCCTGACAAAAAATGAGGTTTATCTATGAAATTACTACCACAATACCCACCGCTAGTAAACCTAGAAATTATTGAAATCTATGAATATTATGATTTCCCCTGTTTATTTAGTTGTCAAAATGCTTCAGGACAGATTTTTTTAGCTGTTTGGATAGATGAAACACCAGCTTATAAAACATGGGTTTATTCTCCTATGTCGAAAAGCAGATTAAAAAATATTCGTTCTGGTAATATTGATTTATATGATGCTTTTAAAAAATCAGAAGATGGTTTTATTTATCAAGCTACAATTTCCGAAAATCATAATTTGGATGTTGTAGAAATTATATTTTGTGAACATCTCAATGATGAATGTTTACCCATAGCTGGCGAAACTATTGATTTTTCCGATGCAGTTTTTCCTCTGGAAAATAAGGAAAAAATCAAGATTTAAGATTAAAGCTTTATGAATAACCCCGTTATTTATAGTTGCTCGTAAACGTTGGTTAATGAGTAGTTGGCATCCTCCTAATGATTAAAAAAATTGACAATAGCCAAAAACGCCATCTCATGGTAAACTACTATATCTGAGAGTTAGGAAACTTCGGTTCGATTCCGGGACTGTGCCGCAACTGTAAAGTAATTTGAGATGATTGGAGTTTAAATAAAAATCCCCAATCCAAAATTGAGTAAGTCAGAATGCTAACTCTCAAGTGTTCACTTCCGTTCTGTCTCTGCGTCACACAGAGAAGGGGTCATGATTTTGCAAATTCCATTTACCGCTTGTCCAGGTTTATTTTACAACACAGCCGCCCAGGATGGTCTTCTTTATCGCTTGAGAATACCAGGGGGAATAATTAATTATAACCAATTTCAGGCGATCGCAGATATTGCTGATCATTATGGCAATGGTTATATTGATATTACCAACCGCGCTAATATTCAAATTAGAGAACTTAAAGACAGCATCAATGTTGAAGTTCTGAAAAAACTACAAGCATTAGGTTTAGCTTCTACAAATGCCAAAATAGATCATGTCCGCAACATCATGACCAATCCCACAGCGGGTATTGATACTGAAGAATTACTAGATACTCGTTCCTTAGTCAAAGCCTGGGAAGAATATATTACTGCACATTCTCAGCTTTCTGAATTATCGGCGAAATTTAGCATTTGCTTCGACAGTGGCGGCAAAGTTGCCGTAAAATATCAACCCAATGATATTATATTGGCAGCCGAATTAAATAACAGCAATGTATATTTGCGGTTATATCTCAGTTACGGAGAAAAAGGAGAACCAGCAAAAGACACAGGAATCTTATTCAAACCAGAAGAGACAATACAAGTCTTAGGCGCATTAGCAGAAACTTACCGAAAACACATAGATACTAAAAACCGTCCTAAACCTCGCTTAAGAGAAATCATCAATAACATCACAATCAAAGAATATCTTCACCAATTTCAACAAAACCTCAACCCCCATATACTTAATCTTACAAAAACTCCTCTCTGCGCCTCTGCGCCTCTGCGAGAAAAAACTCATATTGGCACTTATTCCCAACGCCAAACCGGATTGTATTATATCGGCATAGTTTTACCATTAGGAAGATTAGAAGCGTGGCAAATGAGGAGTTTAGCGGATATTGCCCGAAGGTATGGTGATGATAATATCAGGTTAACACCTTGGCAAAACTTACTATTAACCGATATTCCCCAAAATCAAATTAGTAAAGTTGAGCAAGAAATTACCCATTTAGGTTTAAACTCTTCACCAACCGACATCAAAAGTTTTTTAGTAGCTTGTTCCGGTAAACGAGGGTGTGCTGCTGCGGTAACAGAAACCAAAGAGGATGCTATCAACTTGGCAAAATACCTAGAAAATCTGATGATTTTAGACTCTTCTGTGAATATTCACTTTAGTGGTTGCAGTAAATCTTGCGCTCAACACACTCAAGCTGATATTACCTTACTAGGTATTACCATAGAAACCCCTGGCTATCAAGTTTATGTTTTGGGTCATTTACTTTATGAACATGTGACTATAGCGAAAATTCCGATTTTGATTCAACAGATGTTGGCAGTGTATCAAAAACAACGTCTAAGTTTACAAGAAACCTTTGGACAATTTATTGAACGTCACAGCCAGCAATTAAACCAGTTATTTAGCCAAACAACGCCCAATCTAACCTTTACAACCTGTAAATATTATGTTTGATTACATCCGTGATGGTAGTGAAATATATCGTAATTCCTTTGAAATTATTCGGTCAGAGTCCAATCTCGCCAGATTTCCTGAAGACGTATCGAAAGTTGCTGTGCGGATGATTCATGCCTGTGGAATGACGGATATTGTTAATGACTTTGAATATTCACCCACAGCGGTAGAAGCAGGGAAAAAAGCTCTAATTGCCGGCGCACCAATTTTGTGTGATTCTCACATGGTAGCCGAGGGAGTGACAAAAAAGAGATTGCCTAAAAACAATAAAGTTCTTTGTACCCTCAATGATCCAGAAGTACCACAATTAGCCAAAAGACTTAGAAATACAAGGTCAGCAGCGGCCTTGGAGTTCTGGCGGTTTCATATAGAAGGGGCAATTGTGGTGATTGGGAATGCACCTACAGCCCTATTTAGGTTATTGGAAATGCTAGACGAGGGAGTTCCTAGACCGGCATTAATTTTGGGTTTTCCTGTCGGTTTCGTGGGTGCAGTCGAGTCAAAAGTCGCATTGGCCGCAGATAGCCGCAATGTCCCATTTATGACTTTACATGGAAGAAGGGGCGGAAGTGCGATCGCTGCTGCTGCTGTTAATGCCCTAGCCAGTGAGGAAGAATAATGACTAATCCCGGAGGTCGTCTTTATGGAATTGGTGTGGGACCTGGAGACCCTGAACTCATCACCTTAAAAGCCTTGCGTCTCCTCCGTTCTGCCCCAGTTATTGCTTATCAATCAGCAACAAATAAAGAAAGTATCGCCAGAAAAATCGTTTCCTCCTATCTGGACAATAATCAGATTGAGGTAGCGTTTCATCTTCCTCGCGCCTTAGAACCAGAAAAGGCTAAATCTATCTATGACCAAGAAACTCAACCCATTGCTGACCATTTAGCAGCAGGTCGGGATGTGGTGGTTATCTGTGAAGGAGATCCGTTTTTCTACGGTTCATTTATGTATCTTTTCACTCGATTAGCTGATAAGTATAAAACGGAAGTCGTCCCCGGAGTTTCCTCACTCATGGCCTGTCCTGTCGCCCTGGGTTTACCATTTACCTATTACAATGATGTCCTCACGGTTTTACCTGCACCATTACCCAGAGAAGCCTTAATTAGCCAACTTTTAGCCACTGACGCTGCGGCTATTATGAAACTTGGTCGCCATTTTCTCAAAGTCAGGGATATTCTCCATGAATTAGGACTAGCTTCACGGGCTAGATACATTGAACGCGCTACAACAACGCAGCAACGCATATTACCTCTTGATGAAGTTGAACCTCTTGATGTACCTTATTTCTCGATGATTGTTATCCCTACGAAAAGTAAGTTGTAGTTTTCAAGGAGTCAGGAGTCAGGAGTCAGGAGTCAGGAGTCAGGAGTCAGGCGTTTGATACAGCAAATCGTAAAACCTGTAGGGGCGGGGTCTCCCCGCCCTCTTGATTGTATTTCATCCTCAAGATAACTAAACTTCAACAAGACTGGGGATATTTTTTGCTTTGTCCTGACTTTTCTCTGCAAAATGCTTATCTATCAAAGCTGGAACTTGAGACGCTTGAATTTTACTATAACGAGTTTTATCGGGCATAACTAAATTAGGACCAGCTTTACAGTTTTTCATACAGCCAGTACCTTTAATAGTGACTGAATCTTCTAAACCGCTGTCTCTTAACTCTGACTCCAAAGCTTGACACAAAGCTTTACCACCACGCTTCATACAATCAGATTTTTGACAAACGAGAATTGTTTGGGTTTTAGCTGGTTTCGGCTTAATTTGATTCTGTGCAACAACTATTCCCATATCTGCACTTGCAGCCATAACCCGTTCTGCAACCAGAGTTACCTGATCTTTTTTGGCGTTATATTGTTTTGTCCCCACAACTTGCAGCCAAGTACCTTGAGGTAAACGCAAATCAAAAGCACTCCGTAAATGTTTAGCTAACTTTATATAACATTCACCCTCAGAAGTTCCTAATAACAAACCCTTCAGCTTATATCCATCCTTGATCACAAAATCCAGAAATCTGCCTTCAAAACAAAATTCTGTGACTGCTGAATTAGTAGATATACTCATTTTTTTAACCTATTTTTCTCACTAAAATTTTTGGTAACGACAACGCCAACAATTTTCAAGATTTCCAATCAAGTCTTGACGAGAAGCAATGAATTGTTGAATTACACTCCAAAGCTGAATAGCTGCGGTGGGATTATGTATTTCTACCATTAAAGGTTGATTAGTCTCACAAACACAAACTATATCTAATTCTTGCAAGCGTTGATAAACCTGCCAACGGTCTGCCCAATTTATATCAATAACGTGCTTTCTATCCGTGTCTGAACTAAAAGATTTCAAGCGAGTAGCCCTCAAAATGCCATAAAGTTGCAGTAAAACTAGAAACTCACAGTCTAAATTTGCGATTTAGTCGGAGTTTAGCATCTTTCCTTACAATACACTAACTGAAAAATATTGTCATTAATTTTGAGAAAAAATCTCATTTTTTCTTTGTTGAGAGATATACATATATTGAACTTTAAGTCAAGATAAATACCAAGGATATACCTTTAAACATAGATATTGTAGAAAAATTGATACTTGTGATTGCTAATAATGAAGAAGTTTTTTAGATTTAGTAGTCTTGTTTTTATTTTGAGAATGCTAATATGTTAGAGGTAATCACTAAAAAGTCCTAATCTTTAAACAAAGAGGAAAACCATGTCTGATACACAAACTATAGTACAAAACTTTGGTCAGGTTTATGATAATCCTGTATTACTTGATCACAGTGTCACTGTTCCAGTCATCGAAGGATTTAATGTTGTATTAGCTAGTTTTCAGGCATTGTACTTGCAATACCAGAAACACCATTTTGTAGTTGAAGGTGCAGAATTCAATTCACTCCATGAATTCTTTAACACTAGCTATAAAGAAGTACAAGATCATGTCCATGAAATTGGCGAGCGCTTAAATGGATTGGGAGGTATACCCGCAGCCAGTTTTAGTAAGTTAGCTGAATTATGCTGTTTTGAACCAGAAGTAGATGGCGTATTTTCTGCTCGCAAGATGGTAGAAAATGATCTAGCTGCGGAACAAGCATTAATTGGCGTAATTCGCCGCCAAGCTGGACAAGCAGAGAGTTTGGGTGATAGAGGTACACGCTACTTATACGAGAAAATTCTTTTGAAAACTGAAGAAAGAGCTTATCACTTAGCTCATTTCTTAGCTAAAGACAGTTTAACTTTTGGTTTTGTCCAACTTGCTCAAAATTAAACTTTTCATAATCTCAATTTAACTAAATTCAGATTAAATAAATTTTAGTAGTTGAGAATTTTACAAACTTAATTTTTTTGGCAGAGAGATGTAAATTACCTTTTCTGCCATTTTTTATATCAGAATTTTAAAACTATTTATTTTCATTGCATATTTTCTATATCTAATCAGAAATTATTCATAAGTTAGTCGAGCTATCTTAATTAGAATATAATCTCAAGAATAATTAAACGCAGATGAACGGAGAGGAACGCAGATAAAGAAAAATAAATTAATTATCTGTGTAGCTTTATTGTTATAATTCCTAGCAAATAAATAAACACTTAAATTCTCTCGACGACCCTGCGCCTCTGCGTGAGAAAAAAATGTAAAAACCAGTACCAAAAATCCCCCGTTTCCATACATCCTTCCCTTTACCATGATTAAAACCCGGAAAAGTTGATAATGAATGGCATGATGAGGGGTAAAGACCCTTAAAATAGTCAAGATTTGTATTTTTGTAATCTAAGGTAAAAACTATGCCCCGTCGTCAAGACCTCAAAAAAATTCTCCTGTTAGGTTCAGGTCCAATTGTGATTGGCCAAGCCTGTGAATTTGACTATTCTGGAACTCAAGCCTGTAAAGCTTTGCGAGAAGAAGGCTATGAAGTCGTGCTGGTAAACTCCAACCCAGCGACTATTATGACCGACCCGGAAACAGCCGACCGCACCTATATTGAACCGCTGACACCGGAAATAGTCGAAAAAGTTATTGCCAAAGAACGCCCAGATGCTTTATTGCCAACAATGGGAGGACAAACCGCCCTGAACTTGGCTGTAGCTTTGGCGAAAAATGGCGTTTTAGATAAATACAACGTCGAGTTAATTGGTGCAAAATTACCCGCAATTGAAAAAGCCGAAGACAGAAAACTGTTTAACGAAGCTATGGCTAAAATTGGGGTTGCAGTATGTCCCAGTGGTACAGCTTCCACTTTAGACGAATCCAAAGCGATCGCTCTGCAAATTGGTACATATCCCTTAATTATCCGTCCAGCCTTTACAATGGGGGGGACTGGTGGCGGTATCGCCTATAATCAAGAAGAGTTTGAAGAAATGGCACAGGTAGGGATTGATGCTAGTCCTGTTTCCCAGATTCTCATTGACCAATCTCTACTCGGTTGGAAAGAGTATGAATTAGAAGTAATGCGAGATTTAGCCGATAACGTCGTCATTATCTGTTCTATCGAAAATCTCGACCCTATGGGGATTCATACAGGGGATTCTATCACCGTTGCTCCTGCCCAAACCTTAACTGATAAAGAATATCAACGGTTACGGGATATGGCAATTAAAATTATCCGGGAAATTGGTGTGGAAACCGGCGGTTCTAATATCCAGTTTGCCGTAAATCCTGAAAATGGGGATGTGGTGGTAATTGAAATGAATCCTCGTGTGTCTCGCAGTTCGGCTTTATCTTCCAAAGCTACAGGGTTTCCCATTGCCAAAATCGCTGCTAAGTTGGCTGTGGGTTACACTTTGAATGAATTGCAAAACGATATTACCAAAAAAACCCCCGCTTCCTTTGAACCGACAATTGACTATGTAGTTACCAAAATTCCCCGGTTTGCGTTTGAAAAATTTCCTGGTTCTGATTCCGTCCTCACCACCCAAATGAAGTCAGTGGGAGAAGCAATGGCTATTGGGCGGACATTTAATGAATCCTTTCAAAAAGCCTTACGTTCTCTGGAAACCGGTCGCGCTGGTTGGGGTTGTGATAAAGCTGAAAAATTGCCCAGTGGTGAACAAATTCGCGCTCAATTGCGGACTCCTAACCCAGAACGCATCTTTTCTGTACGTCATGCTATGCAGCTAGGAATGACTAATGAAGAAATTTATGAACTAACAGCAATTGACCCTTGGTTTTTGGATAAATTACAAGAACTGCTAGAAATAGAAAAATTTCTCAAACGGACTCCTTTGAAGCAGTTGACAAAAGCGCAAATGTATGATGTGAAAAGAAATGGGTTTAGCGATCGCCAAATAGCTTATGCTACAAAAACCAAAGAAGACGAAGTTCGCACATATCGCAAACAGCTAGAAGTTATCCCCGTTTACAAAACCGTTGATACTTGCGCGGCGGAATTTGAAGCCCTGACTCCCTATTACTATTCTACCTACGAAGAAGAAACGGAAGTATTACCAACCGATAAACCCAAAGTGATGATTTTGGGTGGTGGTCCAAACCGCATTGGTCAAGGAATTGAGTTTGATTATTGTTGTTGTCATGCTGCGTATTCTCTACATGATGCCGGGTATGAAACAATTATGGTCAACTCTAACCCAGAAACAGTTTCTACAGATTACGATACCAGCGATCGCCTGTATTTTGAACCCTTAACCAAAGAAGACGTTCTCAACATCATCGAAGCCGAAAACCCCGTCGGTATCATCGTCCAATTCGGTGGACAAACACCATTAAAATTAGCCGTTCCTCTCCAAGAATATTTACAAGGTGCTAATAGTATCACCAAAATTTGGGGAACATCACCCGATTCTATAGATATGGCGGAAAATCGGGAACGGTTTGAAAAGATTCTTCAAGAATTAAATATCGCTCAACCGCCTAATGGTATGGCGAGAAGTTATGAAGATGCTTTAATTGTTGCCAAGCGGATTGGTTATCCTGTGGTGGTACGTCCTAGTTATGTATTGGGAGGACGGGCGATGGAAATCGTTTATTCTGATACTGAATTAGAACGCTACATGACCTTTGCCGTCCTGGTAGAACCAGAACACCCGATTTTAATTGATAAATTCTTAGAAAACGCCATTGAAGTGGATGTAGATGCGATCGCCGATCATACTGGTAATGTCGTCATCGGTGGCATCATGGAACACATTGAACAGGCAGGGATTCACTCCGGTGACTCAGCTTGTTCCTTACCTTCCATTTCCCTATCTCCCGCCGTCCTCAACCAAATTCGTTTATGGACAGTGCAACTAGCACAAGCTCTGTCTGTAGTGGGATTAATGAATATTCAATTTGCTGTAGTTGGTGCAAATGGTTATTCTCCCCAAGTGTATATTTTAGAAGCCAACCCCAGAGCATCACGGACAGTTCCCTTTGTCTCTAAAGCCACAGGCGTACAATTAGCCAAACTCGCATCCTTAGTAATGTCCGGGAAAACCTTAGAAGAAGTGAACTTTACAAAAGAAGTCATTCCCTCTCATATTGCCGTTAAAGAAGCCGTTTTACCATTTAGTAAATTCCCTGGTACAGATACCATTTTGGGTCCAGAAATGCGCTCCACAGGGGAAGTAATGGGCATTGATAGCGATTTTGGTCGCGCCTTTGCGAAAGCCGAATTAGGTGCAGGGGAAAAATTACCGCTTCAGGGGACTGTATTTGTCTCCATGAGTGACCGAGACAAACCTCTCGCAGCAGATGTAGTCAAAGAGTTTATTAAGTTAGGCTTTACAATTATGGCTACCCAAGGGACACGCCAAGTCCTGCAAGAACAAGGATTAGAGGTGAAATCAGTCCTCAAACTCCATGAAGGTCGTCCCCATGTTCTGGATGCCATTAAAAATCAAAACATTCAATTGATCATTAACACACCTTCTGGAGAAGAAGCTCATGCCGATTCTAAATTAATTCGTCGCACCGCTTTGGGTTACAAAATCCCCATCATTACCACTATCGCCGGTGCTAGAGCCACAGCCGCCGCTATCCGTTCCTTGCAAAACACAACTTTGGATGTCAAGGTAATCCAAGAATACTGTCCCATGAGTTAATTGTCCTTTGTCAGTTGTCCTTTGTCAGTTGTTCGTTGTTGGCTGTTTTTTCTTTCCCTCTGACCACTGACCACTGACAACTGACCACTGACCACTAACAACTGACAAAACGTTAAGCAATCGTTACAAAAAAATTATTATCGTTATCATTGAGATATTTTAACAAATATGAGGGAGCTATTTCTTCGCTAGAGAATTGATCATTATTGCAGTAAATGTATGTTTTTCGGTAATTTCAGCGTTTGGAGTGATCCCAAATTACTGCCAAAGTGCGGGTTTCCCTATAGTCAAGTTATTCTCATAAATGTTACAATTATTAATATTCCCAAAAACACAAAAAATGTTTGACTTGCTACTGTGTATCTAACTATAGACACTTGTGGAAACAAGGAGACAGATGTAACGTTTGGTAGTGAAGTACCTAATTTTCCCAAATATGGTGAACCTGAGTTAATCAGGTGTGACCATCTGAACACATTCTTTCGTTAACGACCCTATCGGCAAACCCACCATTACCCAAGAGTAGCGCCATGAAGACCGCTCAATCAGCCACCGACCTCGTGCGGACTTACCTGCGTGAGATTGGCCGTGTGCCACTCCTCACCCACGAAGAAGAGATTTTTTATGGTAAACAGGTGCAACGATCTACTGCCTTGCATGAGATCCGGGAAGGTCTTGCTACCCAGTTAGGTCATGAACCCAGTGTAGAAGAATGGGCAAAAGCCTCTGATATAGAAGTATCCGAATTAAATCAGGCGATCGCTGTTGGTGAAATAGCAAAACGGAAAATGGTAGAAGCCAATCTCCGTTTAGTCGTGTCCGTTGCTAAAAAGTACATCAAACGTAATGTTGACTTACTTGATCTCATTCAAGAAGGCAGTATCGGAATGCAACGGGGTGTAGAAAAATTTGACCCCACCAAAGGATACAGATTTTCTACCTATGCCTATTGGTGGATACGTCAAGCCATTACGAGGGCGATCGCCGAAAAAGCCCGGACAATTCGCTTACCTATTCATATTACGGAAAAACTCAACAAAATTAAAAAAGCCCAGCGGCAACTATCCCAAGGACTAGGACGTGCGCCCACAGTAGCGGAATTATCCCAAGAACTAGATTTAACGCCCAAACAGGTGCGAGAGTACCTAGAAAAAGCCCGTCTACCATTATCTCTAGACCTGCGGCTAGGAGATAATTATGACACCGAACTGGGGGAAATGCTAGAAGACACAGGAGCGACACCGGAAGATTTTGTTATGCAAACTTCCCTGTCCTATGACTTGGAAAGAATGATGTCAGAACTCACACCCCAGCAAAAGGAAGTCATTAGTCTCCGCTTTGGTTTAGTAGATGGACAATCCTTAACCTTGGCTAAAATTGGTGAAATCCTGAATATTAGCCGAGAACGAGTCCGCCAAATTGAACGTGAAGCCCTCAACAAACTTCGCAAATCTAAAGCAACTATGAATGAGTATCTTGCCAGTTAGTCAGTTGTTATTAGTTAATGGTCAGTTATTTTTTGCTTTGTGGGTGGAGTTTCCCCACCCATACTCACTCAATAGGTGAAAAACACTCCCATTCTAGTACGGTTAAACCGACTCCCTCGAAAGGAATAAACTGTTAGATTAGTGGACATGAATTATATAATAGTCAACTAGATCGAATAAGCAATAACTACCAGTTATTCCAGTCACAAACACCGTCGTTAGTAGTGGCAGTACAGGAGGTCAAAGGTGAGTAACAAATCTAATCGAGTATCAGAATTTTTTAATAGTGAGTCGGAAACAAGTAATTTATTATGGCAATACGTTAAATCATTAAGTCCAGAAACAGTTAACCAATTATCTAAACCTACTTCTACAGAAGTTTTGCAGGTAATGGAACGGAATATTATCGGACTTTTAGGAAATCTCCCTTCTGAACAGTTCGGGATTACTATTTCTACTAATCGGGAAAACTTAGGTCGCTTATTAGCATCCGCGATGATTAGTGGTTACTTTTTGCGGAATGCAGAACAAAGAATGGGTTTTGATACGGTTATACAAACAACAGAAGCTAATAGTGGCGAAGTTGAATAGTATTTTTGTAGGAAAATTATCAAAATAAATATCAACTCAGTAGAGATATAATTAATCTACCGAGTTTTTTTGTTATTTATTGATAATTGGTAATTATATGAATGAAAGTATTTCTATCCCTCATAAAATTATTGGTGTTGCTGTTATTTGGAATGACCAAAAACAGATATTAATTGATAGACGCTTACCTACAGGTGCAATGGGTGGTTTATGGGAATTTCCGGGGGGAAAAATTGAAATTGGTGAAACTATTCAAGAATGTATTAAACGAGAAATTGCTGAAGAATTAGGAATAGAAATTGCCGTTGGAGAACATCTAATTACTATTGATCATACATATACTCATTTACGAGTGACTTTAACAGTTCATCATTCTCAGCATTTAGCAGGTATTCCCCAAGCCATAGAATGTGATGAAATTCGCTGGGTGAGTTTAGATGAATTGGATAATTTTACCTTTCCCGAAGCGAATGGAGAAATTATCACAGCTTTGAGGAAATATCATCAGAGAAATTGATAAATTACATCATAGCCCCCTCTTCGCTTGCGGGGAGAGGGTTGGGGGTGGGGTTCTTGTATCTCACTCAACCGATAACCACTATATTTGTAGAGGTGTAGTAATTTATAATTTGCTTCATCTTTTCCCTAGCTTCCAATCTTCACCACCAGGTAACTGAGTTAAATAATCATCAATTACCGCTGGTAATTCCTTCACTGAATATTCATAAGTTAATTTCAAGAGAATTTCTGATTGATTAATTATCTGTTCTTTATCTACCATTTCTGCAAGCTTAAATGGACTGTAATTACCATTCATTACCTCATCACTAGCATCACGAATAGCTTCTTCAAATTCATCTTCTAGAATTAATTCCCATTCATCTATTTTGACATAATAAGAACTTTTATTATCTTGTAAATTTATTTTTTTGATTTCTCGAATAGAACCACGAATTGAATTTGCCCAAGAATTAGTTAACCGTTGTTCTACCTGATTTTTAATTAAATGAATCATTAATCTCACTAAAAATGATTGGATATTGCGTAAAATCGCTTGTCTACCCATTCCCTCTAATTCATCTACAATAGCTAAAGCATCTGTATAACGCTGTTCTAAAATACTATTTCTGAGGTCTATTAATTCTTGTGTCATTGGTATATTAACCTCTGCTATTGTTAGTGCTTTTGCTTATTGTTTATTTTTCACGGTAATACTAGGTTTAAAATTTGGTTGGCTTGGTGTTGCAGGTGGTATTGTAATATGGATTTCATGTATTCCCGTTTTGTTTGCTTATCGTTCTTTAAAAAACAAGCTAGAAAATCACTATTTTAGCGAATGGAAACAATTTTTCATTGATGCTAGTACATCATTATTAGGTATATTTTTAGGTTGGTTAGTTTATCAAAACTTCCCCATATTTGGACATCGTTAAACCATTCATGGAACCCCACGCTACTAACTTTAGGGTATATTTAGATGAATAAAAACTGAGGTTAGGGTAATTTAAAATTGCCTCATCTTCAGTCATAATAGTTAAATTATGTTCTAAAGATTGACAAATAATTAAACGATCAAAAGGATCTTTATGTATCATTGGTAATTTAATCAACTGTTTAATAGTATTCTCCTTAATATCCAAAATTTTAATTAAATGATCACTTCTTTTTTGAGGAAGATAAATTTCTGGTGATTCAGGAAAACTTAGTTTACCTATTTGATATTTAATCACGCATTCCCAAATAGAAACTACACTCAAGAATACCTGATTATTAGAATTAACAATAGCTTGAGATTTATCCTCACTGAGACGAGGATCTTCACTAATTAACCAGAGAAAAATATGAGTATCTAAAATAATATTCATTATCCTGCAAATAATTCTAAAATTTCATCAGGTAAAGGTTCATTAAAATTATTTGGAACTGTAAATTCACCCTTACACAAACCAAGAGGACGAGTTTTATTTTCTTGACGATAATTTTCTAAAATCTGTTCAATCTCTTCATTGGTTAAAATATGACTAGATGAAACAATAGATTGTGATTGTTCTGAATTTAAAAAAGTAACAATTACCTTTGTTTTATGAGGAATATTATCAGGTTTTTCCTGTAATTTAATTTCTCCTTGATCATAAATTCCTTCAATGCTTTTTAACATGATTTTTACTCCTTATTAGAGATCAGAAAAACAGATTGAGACTATTTTCTTAATCACCCTATTATCTCATAAAGATAGGTGAAAGTAACCAGTAGGTTGGGTTGAACGAAATGAAACCCAACATTATTAATACAATATTTTCTATTTTAGCATACCACAGGAATATTTAACCCTAAGTCTGATGCACCCTATCAAGTCAATTAAATCACCTTAGAGAATTTGGGATAAAAATTTCCTGGTTCTTTCTTCTTTGGGATTAGTAAAAAAGGTGTCGGGGGTAGAAGATTCAACTAATAAACCGCTATCCATTAACACAACTCTATCAGCAACCTCTCGCGCAAATCCAACTTCATGGGTAACAACTACCATTGTCATTCCGTCATTAGCTAGGTTTCGCATTACGTCTAAAACTTCTCTCACCATTTCTGGATCTAATGCTGATGTGGGTTCATCAAATAACATAATTTTCGGTTGCATTGCTAATGCACGCGCTATGGCTACTCGTTGTTGTTGTCCACCGGATAATTGTCCGGGATATTTTTGTGCTTGCGCTAAAATTCCCACTCTTTCTAATAACTGCATTGCTAATGCTTCCGCTTTTACTTTGGATATTTTGCGGACATATATTGGTGCTAAGGTGATATTTTGTAAAACTGTTAAATGGGGAAATAAATTAAATTGCTGAAATACCATTCCCACTTCTCGCCGAATTGTTTCAATATTTCTTAAATCATGACTGAGGGTAATTCCGTCAATGGTAATAATTCCCTGTTGATATTCTTCTAAAGCGTTAAATGTGCGAATAAAGGTTGATTTTCCTGAACCAGATGGTCCCATTAAAACAACGACTTCTCCCCGTTCTACATTTAAACTGACACCTTGGAGGGCATGAAATTTACCATACCATTTGTGAACATCTTCAGCGATGATTATAGGATTTGTTTCTGTCATAATATTCCTTATATTCCTTTTGTGTTGTTTAAAATTTTAGAAATGTTGGGTTTCCTTGCGTCAACCCAACCTACGGGTAATTGGTGATAAAATCATTGTTTTTTATCCTGTTTATCCTTTAATCCTGGGTATCCTGATTCTGACAATTATTCCTTTTGTGTAGTTTAAGATTTAAATAAATATTTAGGAATGTTGGGTTTCCTTGCGTCAACCCAACCTACGAGGTTAATTGTTTTTCTAGGTTTTTAGCAGCTAAGGACATTGAATAACAAAATACCCAATAAATCAAACCGATAAATAAATATACTTCTGCATATCTTCCTAAAAATTGTGGTTGTGCTAATATAGATCGTGCCATTCCTGTTAATTCTACTAATCCTACTAATGATAAAAGAGAAGTATCTTTAAATAAACCAATAAATTGACCAACAATTGCGGGAATAACTGCGCGTAAGGCTTGGGGTAATATGACTAATATGAGTAATAAAGGTGTATTTAATCCTAGTGCTTTTCCGGCTTCTATTTGTCCTCTAGGAATTGCTTGTAGTCCTCCGCGCACGTTTTCAGCCATGTATGCTGCACTAAATAATATTAGTCCCACAATACCTCTAAGTAATCTATCTAAACGTAAATCTGCTGGTAAGAATAAGGGTAACATGACTTGGGCTAAAAATAGAATCCCAATTAATGGTAATCCTCTAACGATTTCAATATAAAGAATAGAAAACCACCGAACTACAGGTAAATTACTTGTTCTTCCTAATGCAAGTAAAACTCCTATGGGGAAGGAAAGAACAATACTAATTATTGCCATTAATAGGGTAAGTAATAACCCATTCCATAAGTTTGTAGATACAGGTTGTAATCTTAAACCACCACCAATTAACCAGATAATTAGGGGACAAGACAATAACCAAGTTAGCGAAAGCCAAGGTGTGATGATTTTAGTAAATTTTTGACCAATTATCAAACCTGCAACTATTAAACCTGTAATTAATAATAACCATAAACGGCTTATTAATGGTATGGGTAAAATTAATAATAAAATACCAGTAATCACAGCAGCAATCAACGAATTGCGTTTTGTGAATATTACTTTTTTGGTAAATGCACCCCCAGTAATTGCGGTTAAAGTTGTAGATATTCCCAAAACTACCCAAATTCGCCAATATAAACTTTGGGGAAATCTTCCTACTAAAAATAAGTGTAAATTAACTTGAATTACTTGCCATTGTGCTTTAGTAATTAACCAAATTGTAAATCCTTGAACTAACCAAAATAGAAATATAAAACAAACAACAGTTAGTAAACTATTGTACCAATTATTAAAGAGATTTTTTCTTAACCAACTAAGTTTAATCATCATAAAAATGTGAGACTGTATAGAATAATCATCACCCGTATTCATCCGCGTTTATCTGCGTTTATCCGCGTTCAAAATCATCTTTCCTTAATTTGCACAGAACGATTAAATAAATTCATGGTGAAAGAAATAATCAAACTCAAAGTTAGATAGGTAATCATAATTAACAACATTACTTCTACAGCTTTCCCCGTTTGGTTAAAGGTTGTAGAAGCTACGAAATAAATATCAGGATAACCGATTGCGATCGCTAAACTGGAATTTTTGGTTAAATTGAGATATTGACTGGTTAAAGGGGGAATAATCACCCGCAAAGCTTGGGGAAAAATAACCAATCGCATTGCTAAACCTGGGTTTAACCCCAGAGATTTGGCTGCTTCTAGTTGTCCTTTCGGGACTGATTGAATCCCCCCCCGCACAATTTCCGCAATAAACGCACCTGTGTAAAAAGTTAACCCCAATAATAAACTAGAAAATTCTGGAGACAAGGTAAACCAAGGAAGTTGAATCCCGTTTTGGCTAAAGTTAACCAAACCCAGAAAAGACATTTTATTATCTGCTTTGGGAAAACTCAAGAAAACTGCAAAATACCAAAATAGCAATTGCAATAATAATGGAGTATTCCGAAAAACCTCTACATAAACCAGACTAATTTTCTTCACTAACCAATTATCTGATAATCGCGCAATTCCCGCAGTAATTCCCACAATTGTGGTGAGGAAAATTCCCATTACTGCTATTCGTAAGGAATTTATTAATCCCACTAATAAAGCATAATTATAAGCATCCGTTGGTTTGTAGTTAATGAGAGTTTCCCCAATATCAAAAGATGCTTGTTGTTTGAGAAAGTTAAATCCAAATTGGATTCCTAATTGCTGTAGATTTCGTTTGATATTCCCCCACAAAATAACAACTATAACTACTGCTAAAAATACAAAAATTAGCTGGATAGCATTTTGCCAAAAGCGATTATCACGCCATAAAGGAGGTTTGGAATTGGTCATTAGTTAGTGGTTAATAGTAAATTTTTTTATTTTACTTCTTTAGCGGAAAGGTGGAGAATAGAGTAATCCTCCTTTGATTCCCAGTTGATTTTGTCCGCGAGGGAGATTTATTTTTGTCTTTGTCCCCAAATTGCGATCATAAATTTCGCCATAGTTACCAACGTGCTTAATTATTTTGGCAGCAAAATCTTTTGTTAAACCAATTCCTTCTCCCAGGTTTGCTTCTGTTCCTAAAAAACGTTTAATATCAGGATCTTTACTATTAGCAAACTCGGCTAAATTTTGAGAATTAATTCCTAATTCTTCTGCTTTAACTAAAGCATAAACAGTCCATTTGACTATATCACTCCACTGACTGTCACCCTTAGCAACTGCTGGTGCTAGAGGTTCAGAAGAAAGAACATCATCTAAAATAATATTATCGTCTGGTTTAGGTAGGGTTGTGCGTCGAGAAATCAGTCCAGAACGGTCTGTGGTGACGGCATCACAACGTCCTTCTGCATAGGTGGCAAAGGTAATATTCACGTCTTCAAAAACAACGGGTTTATAAGTAATTCCCCGTTTTCGCATTTGGTCTGCTAAATTTTGTTCGGTGGTAGTTCCAGTTTGCACACAAATAGCTTTGTCTTTCAGGTCTTTGATAGATTTAATATTGCTATTTTTACGCACCATGACAGCTTGACCATCGTAAAATACTACAGGGGCAAAATCTAACCCTTGGGAAGTTGCACGGCTAAAAGTCCAGCTAGTATTGCGACTGAGAATATCTACCTCTCCAGATTGTAAAGCTGTAAATCGTTCTTTCGCGCTGAGATTGCGATATTCTACCGCATTTGGATTGTCAAATACTGCTGCTGCAACCGCCCGACAAATATCAACGTCAATGCCGCTATATTTGCCGTCAGTGCCGACAAAACTAAATCCTGGTAGTTCCCCACTAACGCCACAAATAAGCTGTCCACGACTTTTAATGCGATTCCAGAGAACGCGAGTAACTTGTCCTGGGGAGGTGTTAACGGGATTTTGGGTATTATTTTGTGGTTGATCGTTACAGGCGCTCAGAATTAGAATTAAAGGGGCGATCGCTAAAGGCATCCCTATCCACTGTAAAATTACAGATAATTTACTAAATTTCATAATTGTTTTTTCCCAAGAATCTTCTAGGATGTTTCCACATAATTGAAACATTTATTGATACTCGTGGCAAATATATCTTTTTAGGAGTATGACTAACGGCACTCAAGCCATTAAACTAGATGTTTGTAGATGAAATTTAATTACAAAAAACTCTTACATTAAAAATATGCTAAATTTTCTCAACTCTCTTCTCGGTCGCCATCCAGAGCGGATCAAAGCCAATGTCGAAATTTATACTTGGCAAACTTGCCCCTACTGCATTCGCGCTAAAATGCTACTATCATGGAAAGGTGTTAATTTCACCGAATACAAAATTGACGGCGACGAAACAGCTAGAACAATCATGGCAGAACGCGCCGACGGTCGCCGCAGCGTCCCCCAAATTTTCATTAACAATCAACATATTGGCGGTTGTGATGACCTGTATCAATTAGATGCAAAAGCTCAACTTGACTCTCTGTTGTTTCAGGTAATGGGTAATGGGTAATTAATTGGTAATGGGTGATTGGTAATTGGGTAATTTCCTTCTTCTTCCTTCTTCCTTCTTCCTTCTTCCTTCTTCCTTCTTCCTTCTTCCTTCTTTCTTCTTTCTTCTCCTGACTCCTGACTCCTGACTCCTGACTCCTTCTTCCAATGCTTGAACACCCAGAATATTTACAATATCGAAAATGGATGAATCACACTTTGGAATTGGCGCGGGTGGCGGGTGATGCTGGTGAAGTTCCTGTGGGGGCTGTGATTGTTGATATAAATAATCAATTGGTTGCTGTGGGTGAAAATCGCAAAGAACGAGACCAAGATCCGACTGCACACGCAGAAATTATAGCGATTCGGAGTGCTAGTCAAGTTTTACAAAGTTGGCGCTTGCATCAATGTACTTTATATGTCAATCTAGAACCCTGTCCGATGTGTGCTGGTGCGATAGTTCATGCGCGATTAGGAAAATTGGTCTATGGTGTGGACGATACCAAAACTGGTGCTATTCGTACTGTTATTAACATCCCTGATCACCCAGCTTCTAATCACAGGCTGAAAGTGGTGGGAGGTATTCTAGAATCAGACTGTCGAGAACAATTACAAAATTGGTTTGCTACCCAACGTCAACGAAAATAACAGACACAGATAAAACTGTCCAAATGGGAAAACACAAGTTACCCAAGAAAATCTACGGTGGACATAATCAAGTTTGTGTCATCTTTTATTCGCCAAAAAATCAGCCACCGTTATGATCAAATCATACTTTGCTTCTACCAACCGCCATTCTAAAATTAAAAATACACCTGTAAATCCTCACCTCGACTCCGCTCGGCGACCATCGGTGCTTCCGAGTACATCGAGGGTTTCACCTTGGTTAATCCGTGTTGCTTATCTTCTAGGACGCTACATGGTTTTGCCATCTTTCTTTGGGCATATTAAAGTAACTGGAAGAGAAAATATTCCTAAAAGTGGACCGGTAATTCTTGCACCTACCCATCGTTCCCGTTGGGATTCCTTGGTTTTGCCATACGCTACTGGTCGTTGTGTGACGGGTAGAGATATGCGATTTATGGTAACGAGTAATGAATGTCAAGGGTTGCAAGGTTGGTTTGTGCTGCGAATGGGTGGTTTTCCTGTGAATATTGACCGTCCAGCGATCGCAACTCTCCGGCATACAGTAGAGTTAATGCAGCAGGGGGAAATGTTAGTTATTTATCCCGAAGGTGGTATTCATCGTGATGGTCAACTTCATCCCCTGAAGCCGGGAATCGCTCGTTTAGCTGTGAATGCTGAATCTAGTTATCCAGGATTAGATATTAAAGTTATCCCTGTCGGTATCCATTACAGTGAACCTTATCCTAATTGGGGTACTGATGTGAATATTCATATTGGTGAACCTATCAAAGCCGCAGATTATATGAATGGAAATTTAAAACTAGAAGCCAAAAGACTGACAGCAGATTTAACCCATAAATTAAAACAATTAAGCCATCAAGAAGTAGAAATTAGCGATCGCATCTTCATAGAAATTCATAATTAGTAGAAGTCAGGAGTTGTGGAAGAAAGAAAAAAATTCATTCTCTGTTCCCTGCTTCTGCTGTTCACTAATAATTTCGTAATATCATGAAAATTACAGACAAAGCTGTATAATAAGATAGGTTAGATATTAAAATACTGAGTTTTCCTGTATACCAGGATTTTTCATGAAAACTATGGAAAATCAAATAAAACATTTTGTTTATAGATTAGGATTAGCCACTTTATTCACAGGAATATTTACCACTACCAATCAAAAAGCATTTTCTCAACCCATACCAGATTCTACATTAGGACAAGAAATTTCTACTATTAATAATAACGGCATTAAAGACATAATTGAAGGTGGTGCCACCAGAGGGAGTAATTTATTTCATAGCTTTACAGAATTTAATATTGGTGTAGGAAAAAGTGTTTATTTTGCCAACCCTACAGGAATTGAAAATATATTAACTCGTGTAACTGGTGGTAATCCATCTAATATTTTAGGGACATTAGGAGTAAATGGAACAGCAAATTTATTTTTAATCAATCCCAAAGGGATATTTTTTGGTAATGGTGCGAGTTTAGATATTCGTGGTTCATTTACAGCCACAACTGCGGATAGTATTAAATTAGGTGAAACCGGATTATTTAGTGCAAGCAATCCCCAAAATAGTAACTTACTTTCTGTCCAACCAGGGGCATTATTTACAAATGCTTTGAAAAATCTGCAAGCAGAAATTAAAAATGAAGGAAATTTACAAGTTGATATTGGTAAGAATATAACTTTATTTAGTGTAAATATCACTAATACAGGCAAATTAACAGCACCAGGGGGAACAGTTCAATTAACAGGTGCAGAAAATCTGAAAGTAAGAGGAAATTTAGAGACAGGTACATTATTACTTGATACTAAAAATCTGACCGTTGGTGAAGATGATAACGCCACAATTGATAAAACCACATTAGATGGTTTATCTGGAAATATAAATTTGAAATTTCAGGCAACAAATAATATTAATATTAATCCTTTAAATAATAAAAACTTAAACCTAGCTAATGGTAGCGGTAAAATTATATTTACTGCTGATGCTGATAGTAACGGTAGCGGTAATTTGACGATGAATCATGCCGACACTATTACAGCCAACAGTCGAAGTATTGAGATTAAAGGTGTTAATTTAACCCTTGGGCATATTGATACTAGTTCTGAACTTGATGGCGGAAATATAACTTTAACTGCGGTTGGGGGTAATATCTCTACACAATCCCTAGACTCCCGCTCATCTTCAGATTTAGGAAACAGCGGAAATGGCGGGGCGATCTTCCTAAATACTACTAATGGTAATATCTCTACACAATCCCTAGACTCCCGCTCATCTTCATTTGGCACAAATGGAAATGGGGGAAATGGCGGGACAATCTCCCTAATTACTACTAATGGTAATATCTCCACACAAAAAATAAACTCCTACTCATATTCAGATTCAGGAAATGGGGGAAATGGCGGGGAGATATCCCTAAATACTACTAATGGTAACATCTCCACACAATCCCTAGAATCCCGCTCATCTTCATTTGGCACAAAAGGGGGAAATGGCGGGACAATCTCCCTCAAAACTACTAATGGTAATATTTTCACACAAGAGCTAATAACTTACTCATCTTCAATTGGCAGCGGGGGAAATGGGGGATTAATATCCCTAAATACCACTAATGGTAATATCTCTATACAAAGGCTAAGAACCTACTCATCTTCATCTGGAAATGGGGGAAATGGGGGAAATGGGGGAGCAATCTCCCTAAATATCAATAATGGTAATATCTCTACACAAGATATAAACTCCTACTCATCTTCATTTGGCACAAATGGGGGAAATGGGGGAGCAATATCCCTAAATACTACTAATGGTAATATCTCTACACGATCCCTAGACTCCCGCTCATCTTCATTTGGCACAAATGGGGGAAATGGGGGGGCGATTTCTCTAAATACTACTAATGGTATTATCTCTACACAAAATATAAACTCCTACTCATATTCATCTGAAAGCGGAGGTAAAGGGGGTGCGATCGCCCTAAATACCAATAGTGGTAATATCTCTACACAATCCCTAAACACCTCTTCATACTCATTTGGAAATGAGGGAAGCGCGGGTACAATCTCTCTAGATGCCACTAGGGGTAATATTTCTGCACAAAACCTTTATTCCTTTTCATATTCAGAAAAAGGGGGAAATGGGGAGGCAATGTCTCCGGTGGGCGGAGCAATTTCGGTAAATACAACTGGGGGTAATATTTCTGCACAAAACCTTTATTCCTTCTCATATTCACCTTTAGGAAACGCGGGAAATGGGGGAACAATTACTCTCAGTGCAATAGATGGAGAAATTACCTCCCAAATCTTGAATTCCTTTTCTGTTTCCAAAATCGGTAAGGATTCAGGTCAAGCTGGTAATGTTGCTTTAGCAGCTAAATATAACATTACAGATGCAAAAATTTTAACGCTGTCATCTGCTTCTAAATCTGGAGATGTGCAAGTTAACGGTTTTGGTGATTTAGCTTTGATAAATACGAAGATGATCACCAGTAACCAGGTGACAATTGAAATTCCCAACAGTAGTAACAAAATTACCCTAGATGTGGGTGAAGTCGGTCAATCAGGAAATGTGAATGTTATCAGTGATGGTAATCTTACCTTCAAAAATAGTCGCATCGAAAGTGATACCAAAGGCAGCAACCCAGCAGGAAACGTAACTATCAGCAGTCCTGGGACTGTAACCTTTAGCAATAGTAATATTCTTAGCGATACTAGCAACATAGGAAAAGCAGGTAATATTTCAATTACTGCTCACAATTTAACCCTAACAGATGGGTCAGCAATATCAGCTTCTACTTCGGGTAGTGGTACAGGCGGTAATATTAATGTTACCACTAATACTTTTACTGCTACTAATGGCGGACAACTTCTCAGCACCACATCAGGTATTTTAGAAACGTCTTATGCCCAAGCAGGAAATATCATGATGAAAGTAAATGATAATATTACTTTAGATGGTGAAAAAACCGGATTATTTGCTAATACAGAAAAAGATGCTAAAGGTGCTAGTGGTAGTCTTGATATTGAATCGCAAATTTTTATGATTAAAAATGGTGCAGCGATAGGAGTTAATAGTCAAGGTATTGGTAAAGGTGGAGATATTTCTATTCAAGTTGGTACTATGATTTTAGATAATAATGCTTTTATTAGTGCCGCAACGGCTAATAGTCAAGGAGGCGTAATTACCATGAATATTGATGATTTATTATGGTTGCGTCATGGTAGTAATATTACAGCTACCGCAGGAACAGCCGGCTTAGGAGGTAATGGTGGAGATATTAGAATTAATACACCGTTTATTATTGGTTTTGCTAGTGAAAATAGTAATATTACGGCTAATGCTTTTCAAGGGAATGGGGGCAATATCAATATTGCCACGAATACAATTTTTGGGTTAAAGTTTCAACCTCAAGAAACAAAATTTAGTGATATTACTGCATCTTCTCAATTTGGTTTAGCTGGAAATGTGGATATCAACACACCTGATGTAGATCCCACATCCGGTCTAGTGAACTTACCAGTTAATTTAGTTGATGCAGAAAGTTTAAATCAAGATGTCTGTGCGATTAAAGATGATAGAATTGCTGGTGGTAGTTCTTTTATCATTACTGGTAAAGGTGGTTTACCTGCTGAAACTCATGAATTAATTAGTAATTCTCCCGCTTTTATAGAATGGGAAAATAGTTCAGATGTGATGAAACCAGTAAATTCATCTCCAGCCGAAATAACTCAAAAAACTACAAATCATCATCGAGTAATTCAGCAAGTACAAGGATGGGTAATATCCAATGATGGTAGAGTAATTTTGACAGTAAATCCAACACAGGTTACACTGCAAAGTTTAGGATTAAATCAATCTGGTTGTCATGTTTATAGAAAATAATTAGGGGCTGCTGAATAAAGCTAAAACTTAGATATATCAAGAGTTTGAAGGTAAAAAAGGTGAATCAGGTGCAAGGAATAAGGGTTGAAATGGTTAATAAATATCTAAAATTTTTCCATATTTTCAGAATTTCCGAATTAATTTAGTTATAATAGCTGGTATAATTAAGACTTAGGCATTAGATATCTCCATAAATTAGATTTTCTCCTGTACAGGATAAGGATTTCAGATTCTTTTACAGAGATGTCTATTGTCATAACAATTGTCAAAATATTACATTGAGTAGAGAGTGAAAAACATGAATTATAAGCGAAATAAAGCGGTTACAGGAATTGCAGTTGCTCTAATTTCATTTTTCGGAATTTCTGCAATTGGTGTTAATTCTACTTCGGCGAGAGAGGAAAAGGTAATATGCGTGCAATATGTGTATTATCCGGGGACTGGCATGAAAGGATTACAGATAACAGCAAAGGGTATGCTACCGTCTGAATGTGCTGCTCTGATATCAAAGAACGACCCAAATAAGGATATGTATATCTGGGTAAATGAAGGATAGATGGTAATTAAAATTTAATCCTCTTTTTTTACTCGTGATTTATGAATTTTGTTATAGCGGTTCTCGATTTAGTGAGATAGAAGAACCCCAACCCCCGCAAGGGAGAGGGGACTATGATGCACATCTTTAAGTGCATACCGCTATATAAATCAATACAGTTCAGTTAAGAAAATCATCAGGAGTGGAAACCATTGAAATTTCTTTACCTGTCAGGTCTAAAAAACCCTTAGCTGAACCGGATTATTTTATCAATTATTTTCCGTGTCCAATTACCAATTCCCAGTTATTAAGTTTGCCCACATCTAGGGCAGCGTAGTCAATAACTTGTAATTGCCAGTTACCTTTTGCGGGTAAAGAAAGTAATTGTTTTAGGGCAGGATGCGATCGCAATGTGTAAGTATTTTGTAATTGATTACGACGACCTAATGTGCGACTTTGTAATAAAATTCGCTGATTATTAGGAGCAATTAAATAAACTTCTAAATCTCCTAAAAAATCATGGGTAATATTCACTGTGACTTGGATATCCGTGACATTGACAGATTCATTAATAGCGATCGCACTTTTAATTCCCTGTCTATTATTATCAGGAATATTCACAACTTGAGAATTTCTGACCTGAATTTGTTTGTTCGTAATTTTGGCAACCACACCCATCTGCTGCGCTAGTCTCACAGCCCTAGCAGCATTAACTTTGCCATAACCAAACCATTGACTATGACCATTACTATCATAAGTTCCCCCCCGCACACCCAACTGAAGATCAGGGTTATTATCCACAATTTTATCAGCCGTATCTTGCAGAATCCGTTTAACTTGTTGAGCCGTTAAATTAGGATTAGCTGATAATACCAAAGCCGCTACTCCTGCCACAATGGGAGTAGCACTAGAAGTACCGCCAAAGTTTTTAGTAAAATTGCCCGCATCATAACCAGCCGAACCTATTTGATCTGTTGTCAACACTCCCAATCCAAAAAGAGAAGAAACAATTGCCGGTTGTGTATAAACAAAACCAGTTTCTTGAAACCACATTCCTGGAGGAGCATTATTACTAGGAGCGCAAACAGAAACATTACCTCCCCAGTTACTATAAGCAGCCTTTTTATTCAAGCTAGTAGATGCAGATACAGTAATCACATCAGGATGAACGGCAAAACCGCTTAACCAATTTGTCTTACCTTTGACAATATTTTTCGGCCAATTCTGTTCATTTATAGTCCCATTAATCGGACGATTAGCATTTCCAGCCGCGAAAACAATCACACATCCTTTTCCCTTGCGTCCATTGATAGCAGCCCTGTTAATAGCCGCTTTTTGCCGAATAGAAAGGGGAAAATAAACAGCAGAAGCTCCCCAACTACAGGAAATTACACTTGCGCCTTTTTCTACCGCCCAATCAAAAACATCCTCAATTGATTGATCATCTAAAAAACCAGTAGTGCGAATTGGCATCATTGCACATCCAGGCGCAACTCCCACAATTCCTGAACCATTTTCTTCAGCTACAGCTAATCCTGCACAAGCAGTTCCATGACTGGTTTCTTTTTCTCCTGGTAAGGGTAAAAAGTCATTTTCTTTTAAATCTCTGGGAGCAACAATTTTACCACTACCTTGAAAATCGGGATGTTTTAAATCAAAGGAATCATCTACTACAGCCACCACTATAGAACGCACACCACGAGTCGTATCCCAAGCCTGTTCTACGGAAATATGCGAACCAGCTACCAATTGATTACTACTATTATGATTGAGATACCATTGCTGGGAATAAAGAGAATCTTTGGGTTTATAATGGGGTTCTTGTTGAATGATAATATTTGGTTCAGCCGCTAAAACTTCTGGCAATGTTTGTAAATAATTAGTAATTTTAATGGGATTTTGTGTAGCTTGTTTACTAACAAGAAAAACAAAGGTATTTGGGATGCCAACTACTGGTTGATCTTGAACTAAATTCAATGTACTGGCAATAGTATTAATTTTAGTATTATCTACCCAAGTAGCAAATTGAATTGTAATTTGGTCACTGAGATAAACAAAAGTCCCAGGATTATTTTCCAATGTATAAACATGACTCACAAAATCTACATTTTCATCAGCACGGAGTTGAGACATGACTGCATCTAGCTGATTAGGAAAAACCGTATATAATTCTAGTTTTGCTTGAGGAATACTCCGCCGCCATACGCTACCAGGAATTTGTGTTAATTTTTCATGAGGGAAATTAGCATTGGGACGGATAGTAAAACGATATGGCGTTTTTTCCAGCATTAACTCTTCACCACCGCGTTGTAAAGTCAATGCCTGGCTGTTATTTGCTACATCTGATTCAGGAAAATCCGCAGGATTAATATTATCACTCATAAGAATTGGGGATTGGTGGAATTAGCCAAATTGAAAAAACCTTGATTCGTAGGTTGGTTTGTGGAACGTTTATGTATCCCTGCGGGACACTGCGTGAACGCACAGCAATGGGACAAAATCCAACGCATTTGTTGGGTTTCCTTGCGTCAACCCAACCTACAAAAAATGGCGAATGTATTGTGAATATATTCTATTTTGTGGTGATTTGTAATTCAATTCGTTGTCCGAGTACCGCTAGAGTCCGTTCCATTGTAGATAATTTTGTGGCGTGGTGGGGATCTAGGATACGTCTTACTTCCTTTTCATGGATATTGAGAGTAGACGCAAGCTGGACTTTGCTAATACCTTTTTCACGCATTGCTAGATATAGTGCGGCTTTTATTGCTGTCTGCGCTGGTACGGCTACTAAATATTCTTGATTTTTGGGTTGTGATGGTTGGGGGATTTCTAGCTTATCATCAATCCGAAGAGCGTTAGCTGCGCTCGCCGAAGGCATCGCTTCTTCTAAACAATCAGCAGCTTCATGAAGTGCTTCTTCCCAGGAATTACCTTGAGTAATTGCTTCTGGTAAATCCCGAAATGTCACCACAAATCCACCATCTTTTTCATCAGCAGTCAGCATGGCTGGATATACAAATTGAGTCATAATAATCCCGGTGTTAAATTTCATGATCTTCAATTCCAAGCTGATTTAACATTGCTTTGATCGCACTTAACTTGATTAGTATTTTTCTAATGCATATTCCTTCAATCTTTCCCACTCCAGTCGTCTAGCAGTCAAAAGTGAGATAGTTTTACCATTTCGGAACATTACATATTCATAACCGTTATCATTGGAGTTTACATCAGCAATAAGTTGATTTCTGACATCAAATCCCCATACTTTACCCGCTTCTTCCCAAAATATATTACAGGGATTTTTAAAGTTGGGGTTGTCTAGGTATGAATCCTTCCAATAACGAGAATCCCAACCCTCATTCATCGCTTGAATGATACAAGCATTAGAGTAAAAAGGTCGAGAGTTTTCTTTTAACCAGTACCAATACGCTATTGTCGCACGGATAGCATCTTCAAAACCTTCAATACGATTGAGAAGTGCTTCTTGAACATCCTCTTGATAGAAATCTACACCTATATGAGCCAAGGCATACTTATACTTGCTAAAAATATTGTCCCTAGCTTCCAGTTCTTCAGATTCACATAGATAAGCTTCATTAAATGACTTTAAGCAAAGCATTGAGAAAATTTATGATATAGATTAAATGATACTGTCAAGCATCCGTTTACAAATGGATTATACTAAAAAAGAATATGTATCAAAGAAAAACAATCATTTAATTTAAAGTGAGTAGTATATACTAAGTATAAGCCGTAATTATCAATAAAATTATGAATAAAAGTAAAAAAGTTCCTCTACTTGTTAAAAGCCAAATATTACCAACTGTTAGTTATATTTGGACTATTTGGGGGAAAAAACCTCACTTAAATCAACCTTACTGGAGGGTTGACATAGATTCCAATCCTTATAGTATTTATTGTGAACATATGGATCAATTTGCCAGGTCTGATCATCAAGGCTTTACTTATAATGAAGCAGAAGAATGGTTATCAGAAACTCTCATCAAACTTGGCTTAAATCAGTTATCTCATTACTAGAGGTTTCATATATTTAGACACACCATAAATTAATCTCTTTCTTCTTGTTTAACACTTTCCAACGTCGGTTGTAATACTACCAAATGCAAATTATATCTAGTATCTGTCTGTAAATAACGTTGTTGTAGTGGTTGCCATTCTTGCCACAATTGATAACGATTAGCGGCTAATAGGGTCGTTAACCCACGTAATTGAGTATCCAGTTCTGATTTGAAGATATTCTCTAACCACTCATGTAAAACCATATTATCTTGGATCATTCCCAAGATTTCTTGAATATTTTTAATATCATGAATATGTGCAGTAAAAGACTCACCATATAATTCAGTAAATAATTCCATTTGGTAGCGGAGACGTTTGGCTTGTTTTCGCAAACTATGCAGAGTTTTACCTTCTGTTTTCAGATGTTCTTCTAATTGGTTGGGTGTCCATTTTGTTTGGACTACTATTTCTGATTCGACAATTTTAGTGCCAATTAGCCATCCTGGATGTAAGCAAAATTCACTAACTTCTGGTGAGAGTAAATCTGGTAGTACATGAGAAATTGGTACAGATGAGAAATTTCGATAACTAGGATTTTTTAACCAATTTTCAGCTTCATTTTTAAAAGATTTATAAGTTTCATCTTTAAATGTTTTCTGAACATGATAAACAGCAATTTCTCGTTGTTTATGCAATTCTGTAAAAGCTGTTTCTAGAGATTTTTGTTCTTTTTCAAGTAAATGCGGTTTGTAATTCTTTTCCAAAATTTCTGCAAGGACATCTAAATCTCGGAGACTACCTAAAATTCTCGCAAGTTTACCAATATTTTTATCACTGACTGATTTTGGTAAAAATAAATATCTCTCAAATCTACTCACAGCAGTTCGTAAGCGTCGCATTCCCACTCGCATTTGATGTACTGCTTCTGGATCTTCGTCTTTTTTAACTGCTTTTTCCCATTTTATGGTTTTTGTAAAATGGTTTTCAATTGCTTGGTGTGCAGTTTCACCGAGGGTTTTGATTGATGTTGCTGAGGAGATTTTCATTGTCAGAGTTAGGATGTCCAGAATTAAAGGATGAACATTGTCTGAATCAGGATGTCCAGGATTAAAGGATGAACAGGATAAAACTAGGAATTATTAGTGGTGCAGAATAGAGGTATGAAACTCAAACATTCTATTTCTCAAACTCTTACTCTTTGCGCCTCTGCGCCTCTGCGTGAGAAAAAAATAACACCTTTATTTAAATAATTAGCAACTTGAACTAATACTTAATTGCTGTTTAAAGATTAGTGGAAATAGCTTGTACGGGACAGGTAGGAATACATTGTTCACAGACTATGCAGCGCGATCGCACAAAGGTGAGTTTATATGTCTCTGGATTAATAGCTAGGGCTTCAGTGGGACAAACTCCCGTACATAAACCGCAGTGAACGCATACATCCTCATCAATGACAATCTCACCTAAACCCAGGGAAACATGAATATTTTGCGATCGCATCCACTCAATTGCTGCATCCAACTGATCAATGTCTCCCAATAATTCTACCACCAGTTTACCAATTTGATTCGGGGCAACTTGGGCGCGGATAATATTCGCAGCGACATTAAAATCCTTTGCTAGTCGGTAAGTAACAGGCATTTGAATCGCCCGTTTAGGAAAAGTCAGGGTAACTCTTTTTTTCATTATGTGAGAAAACAGTAAAATGAACTAAGTTAATAAGTCTTAATAAATTGATTATGAGTACCGAAGCCCCTGCAAATTCTAGTAACCGCATCAAAAACTTCTTAATTGCCATTGTAGCGATCGCTTTGGGAGTTGCCCTCTTCTTAGGACTTAAAACTGATTCTACCTCAGTTTCCCTGGCGGAATTGGGTAAAACTGCTATTCCCTTAGAAGTAGCTGTTAGCAATGGAAAGCCTTCTCTCGTCGAGTTCTACGCCGATTGGTGTACAGTTTGCCAGAAAATGACACCCGACATGGCCAAACTCAGAGAAAAGTACAATAACAACCTGAATTTTGTCATGTTGAATGTTGATAATACCAAATGGTTGCCAGAAATGCTCAAATATCGGGTAGACGGCATTCCTCACTTTGTATTTTTAGGTAAACAAGGGGAAACCATTGCCGAAACCATTGGTGATATTCCCCGCACTATTATGGCTAGTAATTTAGAAGCTTTAATTACCGGTTCAACCCTTCCCCACATTCAAGGTAATGGTAAAACCTCGCAATTTTCCGCACGAGTCGCCACAGATAGTAATCAAGATGATCCTCGCAGTCATGGTAGCCAAGTTGTAAATTAGGTGATTGGGGATTGGTAAAAAGTTATTAATTTATTATTTGTCAGAATCAGGATTTTCAAGATTTAAGGATGTACAGGATGAAGTTTTTTAATTATTATTTATGATCAGATCATATTAGTATTATTGATTAACCTTCAAATAAAAATCCTGAAAATCATCTAATCCTGGAAATCCTGATTCAGACAATAAAAACCCTGATTTAGGATCATCATTTTGCTGAATTAATAATAATCCATTAACTCTATTCACCAATTCTTCAAGCTTGATTAGTTCTTCAGCAATTTTTTTTCCTTAATCCAATTATAGCTTTATTCCTTGATAAATTGCTTTTACAATATAATGTCTGGCATTTTGAACTTCTACTAGATCAATTTCAAAAGGATGTCCTTCATCTATAGCAGCCCACGCTTTAAAATAATCTTTTTCTGGTAAACCCCAAACAGCTAAATCAATATCAGAACGCCAACTCATTTGTTGATAATCTAATAAAGAACCGAATAAAACAACTTTTTCTGCACCAAATCTTTCTTTCAATATTTTGGCACATTGTTGAGCGATTTTTAAACCTTGCTTTTGGCGTTCTTGCATAGCGACTAGAAACTGAGGACGATTTTTTCTAGCTTCTAAAATCTCTTGGATAATTCGTTGTTTAGTAGCTTCATTAATGAGACTCATAGTTTCTCAAATATGGGAATTTTCTCAAATAATTATAACTTAACTTACGGGAAAATTGCTCTATCAGACATTACTCAAAGTAAAATAGTGTATGATTGTCTTTTTTCTCAAAATTTACTATGGCTACAATTAACGACAACTACCTGAAACTCAAAGCTGGTTATCTGTTTCCAGAAATTGCGCGACGGGTAAATGCTTTCGCCCAAGCTAACCCTGATGCTAAAATCATTCGCTTGGGGATTGGTGATGTCACTGAACCCTTACCAGAAGCTTGTCGCACAGCCATGATTAAAGCTGTCGAAGATATGGGCGATCGCTCATCTTTTAAAGGATATGGACCAGAACAGGGTTATGCTTGGTTAAGGGAGAAAATAGCCACCCACGACTTTCAAGCTAGAGGTGCAGCCATAGAAGCCGATGAAATCTTCATTTCCGACGGTTCTAAATGCGATTCTGGCAATATTCTCGATATTTTTGGCAAAAATAACATCATCGCCGTTACAGACCCCGTATACCCCGTTTACGTAGATACCAACGTCATGGCGGGTAACACGGGAGATGCTAACGAAAAAGGTGAATATGGTGGTTTAGTTTATTTACCTGTCACCGCAGAAAACAACTTTACTGCGGAAATTCCCAGCCAAAAAGTTGATTTAATTTATCTTTGCTTTCCTAATAATCCCACAGGTGCAACTGCAACGAAAGAACATTTGCAAGCATGGGTAAATTATGCCAAAGCTAACGGTTCAATTATCTTTTTTGATGCTGCTTACGAAGCATTTATTACTGATCCTACCTTACCTCATTCTATTTTTGAAATCGAAGGTGCGAGGGATTGTGCTATTGAATTTCGTTCTTTCTCCAAAAATGCCGGGTTTACCGGAACTCGTTGCGCTTTAACCGTTGTTCCCAAAACCCTCACAGCTAAAGCTGCTGACGGTACTAATGTCGAACTTTGGAAACTCTGGAATCGTCGTCAGTCTACCAAATTTAACGGCGTTTCTTATATTATTCAACGCGGTGCAGAAGCAGTTTATTCAGAAGCAGGACAATCACAAATCAAAGCTTTGATAAACTTCTATTTAGAAAATGCTAAAATCATCCGTGAAGAACTCACAAATGCAGGTTTCAAGGTTTATGGTGGCGTAAATGCACCTTATGTATGGGTGCAAACTCCTCATGGTTTATCCAGTTGGGAATTTTTCGATAAGTTATTAGAAACTGTGAATGTTGTGGGAACTCCCGGTTCTGGTTTTGGTGCTGCGGGTGAGGGTTATTTCCGCATTTCTGCCTTTAATAGTCGGGAAAATGTGGAAGAAGCCATGAAGCGGATTACTGCTAAGTTTAAGGTGTAATTCAAGTTTAATAATTTGTGGTGGGTAATTCCCACCTTACTTTTGTGAGATGAAACTTCCCCTGTCATTTACAATCCGTAGAAGTCCTCATTTAAAATTTGCTCAATCGAAAAAGGAAAGGTGATAGGATATTCACTTTCTTCCGGTATCCGCACCCCAAATTTGGCAAATTTACCTTCTTTAATTGCTAACTTGCGAGCATCAGGATAAGCTTTTTCTATAGCTTCAACCAAGAAACTTTGGCTCTTGCGTCCCTTTTATGGAGAATTAATACTAAAGTGCCAGTTTAATAAACTACGTAATCTAAAATTACTAAAGTTACGAAATCCATATCCAAGTCTTTTGATTAATTTGAGTTTATTATTAATTCCTTCTACAGTA
>NZ_VIKX01000080.1 GCF_009711935.1 Dolichospermum sp. UHCC 0259
CCTACTTCTACCTACCCTATAAACTCTCGAAAGTGGGGGGAGAGTGAAAAACTACAAAGGAAGCGCAAATATAATCTCAGTAATTCTTCCAAATAATGTTGCTCCGTTACCAAGTAGCCAAGGTAAAGCTCTCCAAATTAACCAAAATAAGGATATGATAAGAATCAATACAAAAATTACATTGCGCCAAGGCATAGGGATAGGAATAATTACCCACACTAGATGAAGAATATTTCTCACAATGTCTATCATAGTAAATTACCCGTCATTCTCCCAACTAGGTTTAGGTTTTACAGAATCAGACGGGTTATCTTCACTATTTTCTACCTCTGATTCAGATTTTAGATTTTCTGTATTATTTTCACTACTTTCCAGTATTGGAGTAGATACTTTAGTTGTTCCAATTAAATTTTGGATAGCATTTTTACCAACTTCACTGAGTTGCCATCCTTCAATAGCATCTGCGTCTAGTAAAGTTTTTAAGATTGTTAATTGATGTTCTCTATCACTTTGTTTTTGCTGATTCAGGTATTGTACAACTAGCAGGGCTATTTCATTCTAAATAATTGCTTGAGTGTGCTAAGAGGGTGTTTGAAAAGTTTTGATGGGTAAAATTTTATGCTAATCGCCTCACCAT
>NZ_VIKX01000081.1 GCF_009711935.1 Dolichospermum sp. UHCC 0259
CTCCTATCCCTGTTACTTCCTAATTCCTTTTTAGTGGGGGAGTGTGAACAGTTACCATTAATATACTTACAAAATCATGCCAATAAAGTTTGGTATAATCACAAAGACCTCCATAAACCATTAGGATATATTTATATTTCTATGTTATCTCCTGCCAAGATAAACAGATTACCTGTGCGCTCATCTAAACAGATGATGAAAATAGGTGTAAATGTATTGGTCAAAGTTTGACAGAGGATAACATATCTAATACTTTGTTCGGAAGTTAGCAAAATATATTTACTGATTAATTATATAACTTAAATTATAGATTAACTATAGGTTTTTACTTGGTTATATTATAATATTAACTATGCGATCGCTTAATTTAAGATCAAGAGTAATTACTGGGGTAGTTGCATAATTTATATGCTTGCTATACTATAAATTGCGTCAATTATACTTAATCACAACTCTTAACCAAGGATAGAACCGAAATCAAAAAATGATCAAATTCATAGACTTATTTAGTGGTACAGGTGGATTTAGATTAGCAATTGAAAAGATTTGTGATAATTATAAAATTGATTCTCAATGTGTTTTTTCCAGTGATATTGATTTAGATGCCCAAAAAATATATTCAGAAAACTTTGGAGAAACACCCATAGGAGATATTACAAAAATTGACGAAAATGATATTCCTGACCATGATATATTATTCGGTGGTTTTCCTTGTCAACCCTTTAGCATCTGTGGAGAACTAAAAGGATTTGAAGATACCAGAGGAACATTATTTTTTGATATTGCCAGAATTATTAAAAATAAACAACCTTCAGCCTTTATCTTAGAAAATGTCAAACAATTACAAGGACATCAACAAGGACAAACATTAAGAATAATTATTAATACCTTAAAAGAATTAGGCTATTATACAGATTATAAAATTCTCAATGCTCTTAATTTCGGTTTACCACAAAAACGAGAAAGAATTTTAATAGTCGGCTTAAAAAACCAAAATCATTATTATAACTTTAACTGGCCATTAATTAAAACGCCCATGCAGCCTTTATCAGAAATATTAGAAAAATCTGTTTCTGAATTTTATTATGCTTCCGAAAAAATTCGCCAAAATCGGTTACAAAAAGTCAAACCTGAGCAAAAACATGAGCAACCCACAATATGGCATGAAAATAAATCTGGTAATATTAGTATACATCCTTATTCCTGTGCATTGAGAGCAGGAGCATCTTATAATTATTTATTAGTCAACGGCGAAAGAAGATTAACCGCAAGAGAAATGTTGAGATTGCAAGGTTTTCCAGAATCTTATAAAATAGTGGGCAGCTATCAAACCATGCGAAAATTAACTGGTAATGCGATCGCAATCCCTTGTATTTCTACTGTGATTGATTCTTTAATTAAGACAATATATTGAAACTTATCACTTATGAATTATCTCTATCTTCACGGTTTTGCTTCCAGTCCCAATTCAGCAAAAGCCCAAGACATTCAACAAAGATTATCACAACACCAAATCCCAATATCTATCCCTGATCTAAACAGCGGCGGATTTACTCACCTAACCATCACTCGACAAATTCAACAAATTGCGGCTCATCTTCCTCTAAATTCTCAACCTGTAACCCTCATTGGTTCTAGCTTAGGAGGTTTGATATCTGCCCATTTAGCACAACAACATTCACAAATAAAACGCCTAATATTATTAGCGCCAGCTTTCGGTTTTTTATCCCACTGGTTGCCAAAATTAGGCATAAGATTAAAATTATGGCAATTAATAAAATATATGATGATTTATCATTATGGCGATCAACAATTACTGCCTCTACATTATAATTTTGTTACCGATGCTAAACAATATTCAGAAGATTTATTACAACGTCCCCTTCCTACCTTGATTTTACATGGTAAACATGATGAAGTAATTCCTATCCAAGCTAGTCGCCATTTCGCTATTTCCCGTCCTTGGGTGGAATTAATAGAATTTAATAGTGATCATAGCTTAGGCAATGTCAGCGATGAAATTTGGCAAGCAATTTATTCATTTTGCCAATTATCATAAATAACAAAATGTAACCAAGACAAGTTTTACCAATGTAAGCATTCAGCTAAAATCGGATTTTAGGGGTTTGGAAGTGGGGAGACTGACATCACTAATTAATATTCAGAATGCTGATCAATTCAATTCTTGCTGATAGCTGTTCGCTGACGGCTGAATGCTTACTTACCAATTACCAATCACCAATCACCAATGACAAATCTTAAATTTATTCGTGCCGATTTATCCCAACTTAACGCTTATAAAGCTCATCCCGGTAGTGATAGTGCTGAACCAGTTGCCATCCAATTTGACAGATTAGATACTAATGAAAGTCCTTTAGATTTACCACCGGAAATCAAAGAAAAATTAGCTTGGACTTATCAACAACTTATTGAAACTAATCGTTATCCCGATGGTGGACACGAAACTCTAAAAAATGCCATTTCCCAATATGTAAATGAATCAGCAAATCTAGCAAATTCAACTTTCACCGCTGCGAATATTTCCGTCGGTAATGG
The DNA here is from genome assembly GCF_009711935.1 of Dolichospermum sp. UHCC 0259. Lineage (GTDB taxonomy): Bacteria > Cyanobacteriota > Cyanobacteriia > Cyanobacteriales > Nostocaceae > Dolichospermum. Next base: position 2,557 of record NZ_VIKX01000081.1, read on the forward strand.
TTCAGATGAATTAATTAGATCCCTATTAATTGCCACTTGTTTAGGGGGAGAAGGTTCTATATTAGTCGCCAATCCTACCTTTTCCATGTATGGAATCTTAGCCCAGACTTTAGGCATTCCCGTAGTTACAGTAGGCAGAAATCAAAGCAACTTTGAAACTGATTTAGCAGCCGCCAAATCTGCCATTGTCCAAACACAAAATCCTCCCATTCGCGTCGTTTTTGTCGTTCACCCCAATTCCCCCACCGCTAATTCTTTAACAGCAGCGGAACTAGAATGGTTAAAAAGTTTACCAGAAGAAATTTTAGTAGTTATTGATGAAGCTTACTTTGAATTTAGTCAAACCACCTTAGCAGCAGAATTATTACAACATCCTAACTGGATAATATTACGCACCTTTTCCAAAGCCTTTCGGCTTGCAGCCATGCGTGTAGGTTATTGTATCGCTCATCCAGATGCGATCGCAATTTTAGAAAAAGTTCGTCTTCCTTACAATCTTCCCAGTTTTTCCATCGCTGCTGCCCTCATAGCCTTAGAAAATCGGCAACTTTTGCTAGAGTCAATCCCCCAAACCCTCAGCGAAAGAACCAAAATGATCACAGCCTTATCCGCACACCCAACCCTGGAAATTACACCCAGCAGCACCAACTTTATTTACTTGCGGATTAAAACCAATGACTCTCAATTATCAACCACCGTTTTAACAAATCTCAACCAAAAGCTGAGAAATCAAGGGACTCTGATTAGACTCTTACCCAATGGCTTAAGAATCACTATCGGTACACCGGCAGAAAACACCCGCACCCTAGAACGCATACAAGCATTATTGTCAGAGTAGAAATTAATTATCACTCATTCATTTTCAGTATCAATACTTACACGACGAACAATCGTTACAGTTGGCGTTAACACACCTACCAACATAGCAAAAGCCTCATCTGGGATACAAGCCACTATTTCTGATGGGAAAAATACCTCAAACTGGTCAAGAATCTTTTGTACTCGTTCTGTAGCAATTGGACTCTCTGTAATTTGTTTAATTAAGCGTATCCATTGTCGTCTAAGCAAATAAGCTTTTTGACGATCTTCATGGGATTCAGGAGTCAATAAAGACAGATTGCCTATGGGTAAAATCCCTTGGCAATCACTATCATGATCTCCACCAATCGCTGCTCCAGGTCCAGCAAACTCCGCATGGTATTCTTTAAAAAGTATTAACCCATTCCTTCTCCGACTATTAACCATGAGAACCTTGCCACCATGAATTAGTGTGAGGAGCTTAGAGCCATTAAATTGCCTATTTCCATCTGGCATGATAATTTGGTTAATAACACTACTTTGAATGTGATAGTTTGATATAGTATTCCCTAGTATTACTTTGGATAGTATAATTTATTTTAGGAATAAACACGCACTTTTAGTCATTTTAATCATTCTATTCTAGGGGATTAGCGCTAGATTTCAATCAGTCCAGAGTCACCTTTATTTAAAGTTTCTGTAAAGATAAGCCATACAAATATAAAGTAGAGAACAAGAAAAAAGACAAATCTCCCGCTATCCCTTATACGAGTAGGAACTTCCATGTAATCCAAAATTTGCGGGAAACCCCTACAAAAATTGGTTTTCCCCTTCCTTCTCTCTAACTCCTAACTCCTAACTCCTCCTATATACGTTTATGCAGTAATATTTGACGTGAGCGATTAAAGAAAAGTGTATCCCAGGGCGATTCAACCTTATGTACCCGATATGCCAACTTAAAATAAAGCTGACGGGCATGATGATTATGTTCCAAAACGTGAAGATATAAGTCTTGAAATCCCCATTCCTGGGAAATTTGCTCACAGCGAATCAATAAACTAGAACCTACACCCAATCTACGGCAGCCTGGATCAACAGCTAAATTAGATATATAAGGGAAACCTGGATTTACACCAATCCAAGAATCATGACCCCTAACACTCATTTCTACAGTTCCCATAATTTTCTGATCTTCAGTGGCAGTATCAACCGCAACCAAACAAATATGATGGGGTGTGGGAGACTTGAGCCGATGTCTGAGATCCTCATAAATACCTATCCGAAACAAAGGGAAAGCCCAACCCCATAGACCTTCTTGGGAGTGAAAGCTTTCAGCCACAATTTGGGCAATACTGATTAAATCATCAGGTGTAGCTACGCGAATTTGGAGTTGTCCAACAGTTAGAGTGCCAATTTCTGGGCTTGCTTGGGGTTGGGTAGGGTTAAAAAACCAGGATTTCAAAGCTAATTAGGGATTAATTTGATTGATTGCAGGAATAAGGTTGAAAGCCTCTTAGTGGACAGGATCTAAATTCAAAGCCGGACACTGAATTATGCTGTAACAGCGAAGAGGTTTTGGGATATTTGACGGTTCGTTACATATTACTCTTTGAGCAGCCGCTCCGCGTCTACTGTTTTTTCTGTTCACCTACTTAGTTAGGATAACTGATCATCAACGTAGTAAAATCTATCTAAACAAAATATCTTAGCGGCTGAAAGCTAAAAATTTTTCTCATTGAGAACTGGAGGGACTGATAAAATAAATACTGAGTAGTAGATACTAGAATAATAATCTAGAATAATACTCAATTTGGCAGGGACAATTTACTTAAAACTACAACTGCCTTAGTATTATTTGTGATTGCCAAATTTAAACAAAGGGATTGGTTTAATAGTATACTTTGATTATCAATCAAATTGATGTATTATTAATAACGTTACCATCTTGCCGAAGGATAGAATTAATTTAAAAGTATTAGCACCAATGCTAAGACGTATAAGCTGAATCTATCACTTCCTGCGTCATGTTCACCAGCCTGAAAGTAATTTGTTTATCAACAACTACTTACAGAGGTTAAAATTCAAAATAGTGAGTAATTAAATGATAGTTGTCTCTATCCTTACTCATGTTTAGTCATGTAGCCAAATAAACAGTTAATGGTTGAACAAAGCTGCTCTTATCTGACTTATACATATCCCTACTTGAATGTTTTATTCCTTATTCGACTGCCATTGCAGCAGCAAAGCGGTGCATGATATCACAAGCAAACAGTAAGCCAAAAATTTTGGTTGTTGATGATGAACCCGACAATCTGGACTTGCTTTATCGCACCTTTTATCGTGACTATAAGGTGCTAAGGGCAAATTCTGGGCCTGCGGCTCTAGATTTACTAGCGCAAGAGGGTGATATTTCGGTGATCATTTCCGATCAACGGATGCCGATGATGAGTGGGACAGAATTTTTAAGCCTTACTGCCACCCAATATCCAGATATTATTCGCATTATTTTAACTGGCTATACTGATGTTGAAGATTTGGTAGATGCCATTAACGCCGGCAAAGTATTCAAATATGTAACTAAACCCTGGGAGTCGGAAGAACTAAAAGCAGTTGTTCGTCAAGCTATGGACACTCACAATGTCCTCAAAGCTAGAACCAGGGAACTGACGCGGACACTTCGGCAAGAATCGCTGCTGAATACAATCACAAATACAATTCGTAGTGCTTTAAATTATCGGCAAGTTTTGCAAACTATTGTGGATACGGTGGGGCATATTTTCGAGGTGGATATTTGTGTATTACGTCCTTTTCAAGATGAACAGTTGGCAGATGAAGGATTTGTTTACCAAAAATCAATGAGTTCTGGGGAGGATGCAAATACCGGGAGTATTTCTTTGCCTATTTTGGCGCAAACAGTCTGGGAGACCCGCGAATTGCAAGTCATTGATTATGACAATGATGATGAGAGATTGCAAAGTAATGATGTAGTTAATAGTCGTGCTGATGCTTTTGCTAGGGCTAATATTCATTCTAGCTTAGTTGTTCCCCTGATTTGGCAACAAAAATTGATGGCGGTATTGGCTTTGCACCAATGTTTTCAGAAACGGATTTGGGGAGAAGATGAAATTCAGTTGGTTTTGGTAGTAGCAGATCAAGCTGCTTTGGCTTTGTCTCAAGCCTACGCTTATGAAAAGGTGCGGGCTTTAGCAAAACGAGAGGCTCTGATTAATACAATTACTAGCGCTATTCGTTCTAGTTTGAATCCAGAAGACATTTTCGCGGCGATTACCCAACAGCTAGGACAAGCTTTACAGGTTGATGGCTGTGTTCTGTCGTTGTGGACTCAGGATGATGAATTTGTCCATTGTGTAGGCTTGTATGATAGTTCTAACCCAGGGAATTCTCTGGAAAATTATTACTCTTTACATCATCAATTGCCGGAATCGTCCGTCAAGATTCAAGATAATCCTGTTTTGCAAGAAATATTGCGGACGGAAGAACCTGTGGTGATTCATGATATTGGCGATTATGCCGCTGATGTGCGAGGTTTTGAGTTGTCGTTGAAAATGCCGGTGCGATCGCTCATGGTTGTACCTCTATTGGCTGATGGCAAGTGTATTGGCAGTATTACTATGCGGGAAAGTGGACAAGCTAGAAGGTGGCTATCCTCAGAGGTGGAGTTAGCCAAATCAGTGGCATCTCAAGCAGCGATCGCTGTTCAACAGTCGCGCTTATACCAAAAAACCCGCGAACAAGCAGAAAGATTATTAGAACTAGATAAACAAAAAACCGAATTTTTCCAAAATATCTCCCATGAATTTCGTACTCCCATCACCCTGATTCAAGGACCTCTAGATTCAGCCGTCAGTGCTGGTGAGGGTTTATCCCATGATCAAAGTGTCATCGCTCTCCGTAATTCTCGCCGCTTGCTGCGCTTAGTTAATCAACTCCTAGACTTACAACGTCTCGATGCCGGCAGAATGCAGCCTAGTTTCCGTCCCTGTGATCTGGTCGAATTTGTTACCCAAATAGTTGACTCTTTTCGTCCCTATTGCGAGAAAAAAGAACTCCAAGTTAACACCGATTTAGCTAACTGTCCCACAGTCTATTTAGACATAGAAAAATTTGACAAAGTGCTTTATAACCTGTTGTCAAATGCGATGAAATTTACCCCGGAAAAGGGAACAATTACCATCAAATTAGCACCAACAGGCGATCGCTGCATTTTACAGGTGCAAGATTCCGGTATTGGTATTCTTCCTCAACAAATTCCCCATCTCTTTGAACGATTCCGTCAAGCTGAAGGCTCAGAAAACCGCAGCTATGAAGGTAGTGGCTTGGGTTTATCCCTAGTCAAAGAATTGGTAGAATTACATGGAGGCAATGTATCAGTTGAATCAATTTATGGACAAGGAACAATCTTCACCTTAGAATTATTCATCGGTTCATCTCATTTACCCGCAGATAGAATATTAGATACCGCCGCTGATTTGAATATCAGTCGCGCTAGTGTAGAATTAGCTGGCTTAGAACAAGCTGACTTAGATATAGAAAATTTTGCACAGAAATTAGAATCATTACCAACTTCAGACATTAACGATTCTCAATTACTGAGTATTACAGATCGGGGAACAGGACATTCAATTTTAGTAGTTGATGATAATCCTGATTTACGAGTCTACGTAGCTGATATTTTGCGTCGTAACGGATATAAAGTAGATACAGCCCGTAACGGTATCGAAGGATATCTGCTTTCACAACGAACTAGACCCAGTTTAATTATCACCGATTTGATGATGCCTGTAGTGACAGGACTGGAAATGATTAAAATGATTCGTTCTGAAGAAGATTTAAAAGGAACGCCGATTATTCTTCTTACCGCCAAAGCTGATGAAGAAAGCCGGATTCAAGGAACAGAAGAGTAACTGTTCACACTCCCCCACTAAAAAGGAATTAGGAAGTAACAGGGATAGGA